>CADCMN010000006.1 GCA_902802575.1 uncultured Eubacteriales bacterium
CCTTCTCTAAAGAGAATTCCATATCCGGCCGAAAGGAATTGTGATACAGGTGCAGTTTGCTCTGAGGCCGAATACAAAGCATCTGCTCACTGCTCTCGCTCGGCTGCAGGGATGGGGCAGTGTATTCGATCTCTTTCACGTGTTCGGATAGATAGCTTTGCAGCTCCTCCAAGGATCCACTCCAGGGGAGCTGAGTTGCGTACGTATAGATGTTTTTCAAAAATGATCGGCTCATAAATGTAGTATAGCGTTGCAACACGTTTTTTTCAAGAATGTATCAGCTATTCTTGCAATTCGGAAAGAGGTCCGCTATACTACAACCATGAAGAAGATATTGTTGATCGCCACCGGGGGGACCATCGCCTCCGGAAATACGGACAGCGGCCTCACGCCCACCATCTCTGGGGAGGAGCTCTTAAAGAGCGTCCCGGGGTTGAAGAACATCTGCGAGCCCCATGCCATCCAGGTATTGAACATCGACAGCACGGACATGACGCCGGCCGACTGGCTGGTGATCTCCGGGGCCATCGAGCGGTACTACGACGAGTATGACGGCTTCGTGGTGGCCCATGGCACGGACACCATGGCCTACACGGCGGCAGCGCTCAGCTATCTGACACCATGGCCTACACAGCGGCGGCCCTCAGCTATCTCGTGCGCCGTTCCCCCAAGCCCATCGTGCTCACTGGGGCCCAGAAGCCCATCCATTCCGAGAACACGGACTCCCAGGTGAACCTGCTGGACGCTTTCGCCTACGCCTGCTCCCCGGGCAGCTGCGGCGTGGTCATCGTGTTCAACGGTTCCGTCATCCTGGGCACCCGGGCCCGGAAGGTCCGCTCCAAGAGCTTTTCCGCCTTTTCCAGTATCAACTACCCGGAGCTCGCCTCCGTGCGGGAGGGCCGGGTGCTGCGGTATATCTATCTGAACTACCAGAAGCCGCCCGTGTTCAGCCATAAGCTCAACGACAGCGTAGGCCTCGTGAAGCTGATTCCCGGCATGGGGCCGGAGATGCTCTCCTATATGCTACGCCGCAAGGACGCCCTGGTGGTGGAGAGCTTCGGCGTGGGCGGCGTGCCCAGCGAAGGGTCCCGGTTCTATGCGGCCATCCGCCGGGGCGTGCTGGCGGGGAAGACCGTGGTCATGACCACCCAGGTGCCCAACGAGGGGAGCGACCTCACCGTCTACCGGGTGGGGCACAAGCTGAAGACGGACCTGCCCGTGCTGGAGGCCTACGATATGACCACCGAGGCCGTGGTGGCCAAGCTCATGTGGATATTGGGCCAGACCAGAAATCATGACGAGGTCAGCCGCCTCTTCTACGGCAGCATCTCCCATGACATGCTCTACACCGAGGAGCTGCCCCATGAAGAGTAGGGTCCTGGCCATATTGCTGGCTGTGCTCCTGTTGACGGGCTGCGTAAGGCGGCCCGTGTCCTTTGCCCTGGACGGAGCGGGGAATTACACAGGATTCAGCCAGGTGGAGGAGGGGTATACCCGCCAGGCGGCCAAGCTCTACGGCTGGGTGGTGTTGGAGGACCTGACCATCAGGTCGAACATCCAGGTATGGCAGCGTTTCCTGAAGCGGGCCGCCGCCGGAAAGAAGGCGGGCGTCCGCATCGCGGAGTTCTTCGGGGAAGAGATGTACCTCATGGACGTCTTCTTTCGGGACGGCCAATACCGGGCCTTCTTCTCCGACGGCTTCGACATGGCGGATGAGCCCTTCCCCTTTCTCTTGACGCTCACCGGCGAAAGCAACGGCCAGGCGGGGTACGCCGTGGTCCTCGCCGGGGACGACAGCCTCACCTTTGACCAGGTCATGCACAAGTTCTTCTCCTCCCAGTTCCCGGCGTCGGACATCCCCGCCCATCGGGTCCTGTTCCTGGGCGCGGGGGAACCGAACTGGTGAAGCACCTTTTTTGCCGCTTTTCAATGAATTGAAAAGCGGCGCAAAAGAAAAGCTCAAGAAAAAAGGAAGTACAGCACAAGCCATACTTCCCAAACAAAGATCGTTCAGCTGCACCCTTTCTTTTGAGAAAGGGTGCGTGCTTTGAATCATACCTTAATCAAAATCAAACACGTTCAATCCCGTCACTTCGTCCAGCCGACGCCCCACCTCTCCGGGCAGGAGCCGCAGGATCATCTCGCAGGTGACGCTGATCCATAGCTCGTTCACATGTCCGCCGTGGGTCTGCATAGATGCGTCGCACAGCGTGGCGTGCAGGTGCAGATAGGGCTTGCCGTTCTTCTCGGAAACGGTGCCCAACAGCGAGGCGATCTCCATGGGCTCACGGAACTCCTTCTTATGATACACCTGCTCGCCCACATCATAGAGCCCCACCACAGCTCGATCTGCAGCGCCGATGGCCGAAACCGCGGCCAGACGGATGCCTTCCTGTTCGCATATACCGGTCAGGGTGGTCAAAACCTCTTCGCCTCGGTCCATGCGGATCACATACGTGTCATTGAAACGAAGATATTCCATGTTATTTTACCTCCGGAATGATAGTAAAGGTCAGCCGGCAGCTTCCGAGGGTGGGGGAGGTGAGGGTGAGCACGCCCTCGCCCGTCTCACCCGTGGTCCGCACGAAGGTACCGAAGGCGCCGCCCTCCAGGGAAATGGCCCGGGGCCCTACCACCTGGATGGGTCCTTCGGTGGTGAGCAGGATCGGATCGAAGGCTGTAGGAATCCGGTTCCCGCGCTCGTCCATACATTCAAGGTGCACCAGCGTCATGTCGTAGGCGTCGCCCTCGGTGAGCAGCGTCCGCTCCGCCCGGGCCACCAGGCAGGGCTTGCCGTAGTCGCCCTTCTCCACATACTCCGCGGCTTCGCCATGGCGGATGGCGGTGAACCGCCACAGGCCCGACTGCTGCCCCCAGCCGCCGATGTACTTGTTGAACAGCTCCACCCCCTGGTTCATGGTAAACTTGTGCCGGAGCTTCAGATCCAGCAGCGTCAGCTTCACGCTCACGGGGAGTTTGTCCATGCCGTACTTCTGGGCGGCGAGCAGACATTTCTTCACCTTGGCCGCTATCTCATCGGAAAAATGCTCCTCGCTCTTGAGCAGTTCGCCGACGAAATCATCGATATGCACCGGCGGATGGGCAAGACCGGGATAATTTGCTTTGTCCGGCTCGAAGTCGGCGATGAATTTGCCGCCCTTGGAGAGCCGCACTTTCTCTGCGTTGGTGAACACGTAGGCGTCGTTCAGGACGCTGCCGGCGCGCTCGCCCTTGTTCATGTCCGTGGCGACCACGAGCACCGGGTCCTGATCCTGCTGGCTCGCATACACCCAACCCGCCAGCTTGTTGTTGCGGAAGCCGTCGGCCACGCCGTGGTAGCAGATGGCGTCCCCGGAACCGAAGTCCGTGTGGGTGTTGTAGTCCGCCATGCACCAGGAAATGCAGCCGGAGACGCCTTCTCGCACGGCCCCGTCGCTCTGGACCTGGGCGTGGCGCAGGGCATGGGTGAGCCGGTGCTGCTCGTCGTCCTGGTTTTTGGTGGGGTACATGTGTCCGTTGCACTCGGTCACCAGGTAGCCCTTGTCCAGCTCCCGGGTCACGTCCTTCTTCTCCAGCAGCCCGTAGCCCGTGCCGTCCTTGGAGAAGTCGTTGTAGGTGTACACGTCCTCCAGCAGATGGCTGTGCTGCAAATACCGGACGCCGCCGGTCTGCCGGGAGGGATCCAGACTGCGGCACAGAGCGTTGGTCTGGGTGTACAGCTCGTCGTCGTCCTGGCTCTCGTTGATCCGCACGCCCCACAGCACGATGCTGGGGTGGTGCCGGTACTGGAGGACCATCTGCCGCACGTTTTCCACGGCGATCCGCTTCCATGCCTCGTCCCCGATATGCTGCCAGCCGGGGATCTCCGTGAACACCAACAGGCCGATCTCATCGCAGCGGTCGATGAAGTGTTGGCTCTGGGGGTAGTGGCTGGTGCGGACGATGTTGAGCCCCAGGTTGAACTTGAGATAATTGGCCTCGTCCCGCTGCATGCCCGCCGGGGCGGCATAGCCGATGTAGGGATAGCTTTGGTGCCGGTTCAGACCCCTGAGATGCACCAGATTTCCGTTCAGGTAGAAGCCGTCCGCTTTGAACGCCACGTCCCGAAAGCCGATCTTCAGCGTGCGTTCGTCCAACGCCTGCCCCTGGCGGATCAGGGTCACGGTCATCTCATACAGCCGGGGCTGGTTCAGATCCCAGGGGACAGCGCCGGGGGCGATGAAGAAAAGCTCGCCCTCCCGATGCGCTTCCCGGGTCAGGTCGACGGCAAGCTCCGGCACGGTGAGACGAAGGGTATCGCCCGCTTCCGGCGCCCGGTTCAATTCCACGTACACGTCGGCCGTGCCGTCGGCGTGGGCTTTGGGAAACACGCTCGCGATGTGGCAAGACTCTGTGATCTCCAGCCGCGCCTCCCGGTACAGGCCGCCGTAGCACAGGTAGTCGATCATGTAGCCGAAGGGGGGCTGATTCAAGGTCTCCCGGGTGTCCAGCCGCACGGACAGCCGGTTCTCCTCGCCGTACTTCAGACCCGTCAGCAGGAAGCTCTGAGCCACGTACCCGCAGTGGGCCTCCCATTCGGGGGCCACCGGCTGACCGTTCAGGAACACCTCAGGATACTGCGCGGCCCCGTCCAGGACGAGCCGGACATCCTTGCCTTCCCAGGCGGGATCGGCATAGACGGATCGGCTGTAGCCGCATACGGTCTCATACATCTCCTTCCGGACGCACTTCCAGGGCAGGAGCCTCACCGTGTGAGGCAGCCGCACGACCTCCCCGGGGACCTCTCCCCGAAGGAACTCGTCGGTGCAGGTGAAGACGAATTGCCAATCGTTGTTCAGGGGGATAGTATTACGCATCGATGATGACCTCCTCTGCAGGTTTGTCCTCCAGGGGCCGATCCTCGCGGGAGGCCCTCTTGAGCCGGAAGACGGTGACGATGAACACGGCGATCACGAACAAAAGGAAAAACATGCCGCAAATGGGATAATCCCCGGCGGAGAATGCTAAGGCGTCGTAGAGCCCGTGGATCAGAATGGCCATGGGGAGGCAGGCGAGGGCGATCCGAACAAAGGAGGTGCGCCGCTGCAGACTGCGTATTTTCTGCTGCCCGTAGGAAATGCCCATATACACGCCGCAGGTGGCGTGGAGGGGGAGGGCCAGCAGCGCCCGGATGATGGCCAACCGGAGTCCGTCGCTGAACTCACCTTCGATCAACCCGTTGCCCAACACGTACAGGACATTCTCCAGGATGGCAAAGCCCATGGAAACGAACACGGCGTAGACGATGCCGTCGAAGCGGTAGTTGAACGCTTTATTCTTGAAGGTGAATAGATAGAGGAAGAGGAACTTGAGGCTTTCCTCCACCAGGGCTGCCACAATGAACCCTCTCGCAAAGTAGTAGGGCAGCGAACCCGCCCACAATATATTGCCGACTGCGTTGTCGAGCACCATTTCCACCACGAACGCAGGGATGCAGCTGATGGCACCGAACAGCAGGAGCTTGCCCAGCAGGGACCAGGGCTCCTTCTCGACGGTGTCCATCCGGTAGACCAGGAAAAGCAGCGCTGCGGCGGGGACGACGGCGGCAGCGACCAGGATTTCGACAGACATATAAAAATACCTCCGAAACGAGTTAATGTAAGTATACCATGTTTCGACGGATATTCCTATATGTTTTTTTGCCGGGAGCCCAAAAAGATCGGAAGCTATTTGGCGAAACCGAAGGGGTTTCGGATCCGTTCTTTCTGCCAGAAGGTGATGGCCTTGCGATAGAGGGCGCGGCCATGAAGGGCGTCGTGCCACAGGAGCCGGCGCAGGAGCTTTTTCAGCGTCCACTGCTCCCCGTCTGGCGCTGTGACGAGTCGGTCGGAAAGATATCCCGGATGAGCTTCCAAACCGGCAAAAAGCCGCTTCCGACTTGCGAGCAGCCCCTCCTCCTCCTTCAGATCGATTCCGAAGAGAGCGGCCCAGGCCCGTTGGCTGTCTGAAACATGAGTAAGCATCTCCCGCGCGGTGACAGGCACCTTGCCGTACAGGGTACGGCGGGACTTAACGAGCGCTCGATCCTTTTGAGGTATGGAGGCAAAAAGCGTTTCAAAATCCCGTGCCGAGCTGAGACACATGGTTTTAAGAGCGGTGTAGCGTGCCATATCCATGGGCAGCCGCTCCTCCGGGAACAGGACTGAGGTAAAGCCCTCCTCCACAGCGGCGTCCACTTTGAACTTTTTCACGCAGCGGACCTCCTCGTGGCCAAGACTTGCGGTTTCCGGCGACAGCCTGGCCCACAGCCGATACCTTCGGCAGGCAGCTGGCAGCTTTTTTTGAGCCTGATCAAGGGATTCTCCTCGCGCAAAGGCACCCGGATAGGCGGAGGACCAGAGGGTCACTCCTTTGTCGTTGTATTCCTGTATGGCGTCAAGGTCGCTCATGCTCCGGTTTTCTCCTTACATTTTATAGGAGGATTGTAAACCCCGAAGGACAAAGAAAGTCGTCATTTCCATGAACAAACCATGAATCCTGCTCTTGCATGGGAAGAAAAAACGTGATATGCTCATTTGCACCGTTCATATACGGCATAGCCCTAAAAAATCCGAAATATCAAAAGATTTTCATTGACAAACGCCTCTCCCTGTGGTAACCTATGCAAGGTGCCCCCACAGGGGGCTTGTTTTTGATGGAATACCACGATAAGGAGAAATACCATGCGCGTTAAGATCACGTTGGCCTGCACCGAGTGCAAGCAGAGGAATTACAATACTTTCAAGAACAAGAAGAACGATCCCGATCGGCTGGAGTTCAACAAGTATTGCCGGTTCTGCCGTAAACAGACCCTCCATCGGGAAGCGAAATAAGAGGTTTCCCCATGGCTAAAGAAGTGGAAAAGAAAGCCGCTGCGGCACAGAAGCCTGCCAAGAAGAGCAAGCTGAATCTTAAGAAGTACTTCAAGGAGATGATGGGCGAGGTCAAGAAGTTGACCTGGCTCTCCGCTGGCGACCTTGTGAAGCACACCGCCATGGTGTTCGTGGTCGTGCTGGTCATGTCCGCTGTGATTTGGCTTCTGGATCTGGGCTTCACCGCAGGGGTTCAAGGCCTGTCCAAGCTGACCAGCGGCGGCACGGAAAGCACCTCCGTCAGCGACACGGCGAAGTAAGCTCATGAGCCAGCAGGAAGCCAAATGGTATGTGGTCCACACCTATTCCGGATATGAGAATAAGGTGAAGGAGGACCTGGAAAAGTCCGTGGAAAACGCGGGCCTCTCGGACATCATCCTGGAGGTCAAATATCCCACGGAGGAGACCATCGAGATCCTGCCCACCGGCAAACGCAAGACCACGATCCGCAAAGTCTTCCCCGGATATGTCATGGTGAAGATGCTGGTGGACGTGGTGGAGAAGGAACGTCCCGCAGAGCGGGGCGGCGGCGTCAGCCGGGAGCTGGTCATGAATCCCCGGGCCTGGTACGTGATCCGCAACACCCGCGGCGTCACCGGCTTCGTAGGCCCCGGCAGCAAACCCGTGCCCCTCACGGACGAGGAGGTCACGGCCATGGGCGTGGAGCGGATCCCCATCATCCTCAACATCGAGGTGGGGGAGAACGTGCGCGTGGTCTCCGGTCCCCTGGAGAACTTCATCGGCCGGGTGGAGAAGCTGGACCCCGAGCGCCAGAAGGTCAAGCTCACCGTGTCCATGTTCGGCCGGGACACCCCTGTGGAACTGGATTTCATCCAGGTCCAAAAACTTTGATCCAACGGGCGAGAGCCTTTTTGGATAGGCGGGCAGCACCTGCCTAAGGTGGGAGGGGAGGCACCCCGCACCACCGACTGCTAAAAATTTTTAGATAGGAGAAACAGCAATGGCAAAGAAGATCACCGGTTATGTCAAACTGCAGATCAATGCCGGCAAGGCCACTCCGGCCCCCCCGGTAGGCCCCGAGCGCACGAAGAACCAGGTCGGTCTGGTCATCCCCGTGGTCATCACGGTGTACGCCGACCGTTCCTTCACCTTCATCACCAAGACCCCTCCCGCCGCGGTCCTTATCAAGAAGGCCTGCAACCTGGAGCATGCTTCCGGCGTCCCCAACAAGCAGAAGGTCGCCAGCATGACCAAGGCCCAGGTCAAGGAGATCGCGGAGCTGAAGATGCCCGACCTGAACGCCGCTTCCCTGGAAGCCGCTATGAGCATGGTCGAGGGCACCGCCCGTTCCATGGGCGTCACCATCGTGGACTAAGAGGAGGGCAACAACATGAAGCACGGAAAGAAATACGTTGAAAGCGCTGCCCTCGTCGATCGTCTCAAGCAGTACGATCCCATGGAGAGCATGGAGCTGGTCTGCAAGACCGCCAAGGCCAAGTTCGATGAGACCGTGGAAGTCTCCGTCCGTCTGGGCGTCGACTCCCGTCACGCTGACCAGCAGGTCCGCGGTGCGGTGGTCCTGCCTCACGGCACCGGCAAGACTGTCCGCGTGTTGGTCTTCGCCAAGGGCGACAAGGCCCATGAGGCTGAGGAAGCCGGCGCGGACTACATCGGCGACGAGGCCACCGTGGCCAAGATCCAGAAGGAGAACTGGTTCGAGTTCGACGTGTGCGTGGCTACCCCCGACATGATGGGCGTGGTCGGCCGCATCGGCCGTATCCTGGGCCCCAAGGGCTTGATGCCCAACCCCAAGTCCGGCACCGTCACGATGGACGTGGCCAAGGCCATCAAGGACATCAAAGCCGGTAAGGTGGAGTATCGTGTGGACAAGACCAACATCTGCCACTGCCCCATCGGCAAGGTTTCCTTCGGTCCCGAGAAGCTGACCGAGAACCTGACCACCCTCATGGAGGCGATCATCAAGGCCAAGCCCGCCGCCGCCAAGGGTACCTACATCAAGAGCCTGGTGGCTTCCACCACCATGGGCCCCGGCGTCAAGGTCAACGCCCAGAAGTTCTAAGCCAAAACAAGACGAAAAGCGCGAGAGGAAGCTCCCGCGCTTTTTGCGTAAGGAGAGAAACATGATCCGCAGCATCCGATCCTGGGAGCCCTATGGTTCCTTCCTAACAGCATATCCGCAGGAGGCGGTCGGCCTGGCCGACGCTTTTGCCCGGAAGGAAGCCCTGTTCTTCGGCGCCTTCGAGGGGGAGGCGATGACGGGCTTGTTTGTGTTCAGTCGGTTCGAGGAAAACTACCTTGTGATGGGCCGATGGCTCACCCGGTCGGAGACGGCAGGGCGGGAGATGCTGGCGTATCTGAAGCGGACGTACCCCGGCTATGGGGTGGAGTTCACCTTTTCGCCCCGGGATACGCTGCTGCGCAAGCTTCTGGCAGAAGTGGGAGCGACGATCTTCCCGGAGCAGCGGGATATGGCGCTGGCAAGTCCCGTGCAGCAGTTTGACCTGACGGGGATAGAGCCCTTGTCGAAGGCACAGGAGCATGCGTACTTTGCCCTGCATCGGGACAGCGACCCCGAGGGCGAGACCTACTGGACCGGGGAAATGGTGGCGGCGGATAAGGAGGAATTCCTTGTACTGCTGGCCCTGGAGAACGGTGTGCCGGTGGGGTATTTGGACCTGGGCCTGGGCGATGAGGGCAACAACGTGGGGGACCTGTATGTGGATTCGGCTCACCGCCGAAAGGGGTGGGGGCGAAAGCTTCTCGGGAAAGCCGTCGTGCTTATGGGGGAGAAGCCATTGACGCTTCAGGTGGACGTGGAGAATCATCCGGCCATTCGCCTGTATGAGAGTTTGGGATTCCGGTTCAAGCCGGAAAGCAGCTGGATGGACGCCATCTGGCGGATCAACAACTGATCCGATGCAGCATGTTCAGAAAAATGTCGATTTTCACCCATTGCATTTTATATATAAATGAGCTATACTGACAGTAGATTACAAAGGAGGCATATGATCTATGGGTAAATTTGTAATGAAAACCAACGAGAAGGGCTCCCGCTTCGTGCTGAAAGCCGGCAACGGGGAGATCATCGGCGTCAGCGAGACCTATTCCTCTGAATCCGCCTGCAAGAACGGCATCGAGAGCGTCCGCAAGAACGCCGTGGCCGCCACGCTGGAGGATCAGACCGCGGCAGATTATGTCGCGCCCAAGGGATTGGTGCTCAAGCCCAGATTTGAGGTCTACAAGGACAAGGCCGGCGAGTTCCGTTTCCGCCTGAAGGCTGGCAACGGCGAGATCATCCTCACCGGTGAGAGCTACAAGGCCAAGGCCGGCTGCCTCAAGGGCATCGAGAGCATTCGCAACAATGCCCCCGAGTCCCCGGTGGTGGCGGAGTAACAAGCAACGCATGGAAAAAGGAACGGCTTGCCGTTCCTTTTTGCGTTTTGGATGATTGGCGGCGGAGACTATCCGAGATTCTCCGGCTTTTGGGCGGCTTTGTGCGCTTTCTTCCGATCGTCCCCCCGATGCAGCAGGGGGGAGAAGACGCGCTTGTATAGAAGCATGGTGAGCAGGGAGACCACCACACCCTTGAGCAGGTTGAAGGGGACCACCGCAAAGAGGACCAGAGTGGGTACGCTGGTGATGGCGCTGTTCACCTTGGTGCCCATACTCACGATCACATCCAGGGGCATGCCGAACAGGGCAGCGAACTTGGGCAGCAGGTAGATGGCGTTGAAGGCGCTGCCGAAGATCGTCATGACCAGCGTCCCTGTCACAAGACCCCAGATGGCCTGCTTCCGGCTGGGGCGGCTGTGGTAGACGATACTGGCCGGGAGCACGAAGGAACAGCCCACGGCGAAGTTGGCGAAGTCGCCCACAAAGGCGGTGGAGGTTCCCTTGAGGATCAGTTTCAGCGTCACCTTGATTAGCTCGCTGACCACCCCGGCCACAGGTCCCAGGTAGAAGGTGCAGATCATCACCGGCAGTTCCGACAGGTCCAGCTTATAGAAGCTGGGGGCGAAGAACAGGGGGATCTCCAGCAGCATCAGCACCCCGGCCATGGCGGAGAGGAGGGCGGTATAGGTGATGTAGCGGGTGTCGGACAGCTTCTTGCGGTCCTTCATCAGCAGCCGCTCGAAGAGCACGGCCAGCAGGAACAATCCCGCGAAGACCAGCAGGCACGCCAGCAGGAAGGACAGGTTGTCCTGGACCTTGGCCCAGGTTTGCTTCAGCGTTTCCATAAAAAACCTCCAACAAAAAGATTCCTGAAGCCGTGCAGCCTCAGGAATCCGTGGAGCGTCATGATCTTGTATCACGCGCGCGAACGTCTTTTCCCATCCGGACTGTACCGTCGGTCCCGGAATCGCACCGGGTCGGCCTCATAGCGAGGTTCATGGACTTTCACCATCGGTCGGGAGTTGCACCCTGCCCCAAAGACTGTCTATTTGCTTCGTTGAGGAGTATAGCACAGTACGGGGAGGGGTGTCAATTTTTTCTTTTGTCGCTTTTCTCTTTATGCAATGGAAAAAGCGGGGCAAAAAAGAGAAGCTAAAAAATACGAATGGAAAGTACAGCGAAAGCCATACTTCCCATTTGCGTTTCTTTTGGGTATCTTTTCTTTACAAAGAAAAGATACAGACGCTTTCGATCCGTTCCTCTACAGCTGGGCGCTGTCCAAGGGGCTCTCGCCCATAATGTCCCGCGTCGTGTGCCCTTCCGTCACGGCGGAGCTGGGAAGGACCATCTTGCCCGCCTCCACGGAGTGGGTGAGCCACACGCTGCCGCCGATGACGCAGTCGCTGCCGATCCGGGTCCGGCCGCCCAAAATGGTGGCCCCCGCGTAGATGACCACCCGATCCCCGATGTCCGGGTGTCGTTTGATGCCCTTCACCGGGTTCCCGTCGGGTCCCAGCTCGAAGCTCTTGGCGCCCAGCGTCACATGCTGATACAGCTTCACGTTTTTGCCGATGGTGGTGGTTTCACCGATGACCACGCCCGTGCCGTGGTCGATGAAGAAGGAGTCGCCGATGGCAGCGCCGGGGTGAATGTCGATGCCCGTAGTCCTATGGGCGTACTCCGTCATCATCCGGGGCAGCAGCGGCACCTTCTCCAGGTACAGCACGTGGGCCAGCCGATAGGCGGCGATGGCGGGAAAGGCAGGGTAGCAGAGGATGATCTCATTCACGCTGGCCGCAGCCGGGTCCCCCTCGTAGGCGGCATTCAGGTCCGTTTGCAGCTGACGCTGGACCTCCGGCAGGGCCGAGAACAGGGACGCCGTCACCGCTTTCGGATCCCGGTCCCGGGGCAAGACCCTGCCGAGGCACTCCATCAGCAGTTCCGCTGCTTCCAGCAGCGCGCTCTCCCGGGACAGGGAAGCGGCGGCATAGGGAGGGAACATGGCTGCGATGAGCCGATCCGTCAGCTGCTCCGTGTTCTGCCGGAAGCCCCGAAAGCTCCGGCTGTCCTCCGTTTGTCCATTCTCCGCCAAAGCCCGGGCGGCTTCGGCCACCCGCTCCATCATCGTTTTGCTCATATTACGCTCCGAACATGGGGGTGGACAGATACCGGTCCCCGGTGTCGGGGAGCAGGGCCACGATGGTCTTGCCTTCGTTTTCAGGACGCTTGGCCAGCTCTATGGCGGCCCACAGGGCGGCTCCGGAGGAGATGCCTACCAGCACGCCTTCGGTCCGGCCCATGCGGCGGCCGGTGGAGAGCGCATCCTCGTTGGCCACGGGGATGACCTCGTCATAGAGACCGGTGTCCAGCACCTGGGGCACGAACCCGGCGCCGATGCCCTGGATCAAGTGGGCCCCAGAGCGGCCTTCGGAGAGGACGGGGGAGGATGCCGGCTCCACCGCCACCACGCGGACGGCGGGATTCTGGGCTTTGAGATACTGGCCCACGCCCGTGATGGTGCCGCCGGTGCCCACGCCGGCCACGAAGATATCCACCTGGCCGTCGGTGTCCCGCCAGATCTCGGGACCCGTGGTGGCCCGATGGGCGGCGGGATTGGCCGGGTTCACGAACTGGCCGGGGATGAAAGCCCCCGGGATCTCCTTCGCCAGCTCGTCAGCCTTGGCGATGGCGCCCTTCATGCCTTTAGCGCCTTCCGTCAGCACCAGCTCTGCCCCATAGGCCTTCATGAGCTGGCGGCGCTCCACGCTCATGGTCTCCGGCATGACGATGATGATCCGATACCCCCGGGCGGCTGCCACGGACGCAAGGCCGATGCCCGTGTTGCCGGAGGTGGGCTCGATGATGACGGAGCCGGGCTTCAGCAGACCCTTTGCCTCCGCGTCGTCGATCATGGCTTTGGCGATCCGGTCCTTCACGGACCCGGCGGGGTTGAAATACTCCAGCTTGACGAGGACGGTGGCTTTGAGCCCCTCCTGCCGTTCGATGTTCTTGACCTCCAAAAGGGGCGTGCTGCCGATGAGCTGATCGGCGGAAGAATAGATGCGAGACATGGTTTTTACCTCCGAAATACAATATGATGACCGAGCGCGGAATGACAAACAAAAACGGAGAGCCCCATCAGGGCCCTCCGAAAGCTTGCTGCTCCGGGAACTCTACATGGGCATGGCAAGGCGGCCGTGACACACGGTACAACAACAGATACAGTTGAAGGTCGCCTTTTTCATGTGAGCTCTCCGTTCGATCTCCTATCGGTTTAGTATGTTTATACTACATCCGCCGCCCCTTGTCAAGGATTTTGTATATTATCTTGGTGTTTATATTTCTTATTTGCGAATCCGCAGGGTTCGGTATGCTGAATTACTGCCGCTGGATGATGCTGCCGTCGATGGCGTTGATCGTCAGATGGCAGTAGACGGCATGGGGCTGCAGGCCCAGCATCCGCCACAGAGGCGGATAGTTCGCGGTCTCCGCGGGATACCCCAGGAAATCCCAGCAGGGAACCAGCAGCCCGCCGTTTCCGTTCTGCTCCGGGACGCTCACCAAACTCAGCCGGACCTCCGTCACGGCGCAGCGCTGGTCGGAGTTGTTGATGTCCGCGTTGTTGTTCACGATCAGCACCATCTTCTCGAAGATCTCCCGGACTTTTTCAAAGGGCAGGAGAGTGGCCGTCGCCACCTCGATCTTCTCCACGGCGCAGGGGGCGTCGTATTCTAAGAGCGCCACGCCCGCCTCATCCACCAGCACCCGGCACTGCTCGTACCGCCATTCCCGGTTGTGCTCGCTGGGCTCCACGGCGGTTTGGACGGTGAAGCTCATGGGCGCGCCGCTCACCTCGGGCGTGAACACGAAGGCCCAGTAGGCCCCGTAGGGGTTCTCCTCCACGATCACGTCGCCCCGGTAGACCCGGAGGCTGGCGGCATAGGCGCAGGCAAGGTGATCGAGGCCCATGTCCCTCAGCTTCTGTTCCGCCAGGGCCTGGGCCCCCTCCCGGGTCAAGGACAGCTCGTTGGGCCAGCTGCCGTCGAAGAGGGAAAAGTGGAGGTTGCCGTCCGCATCCCGCAGATACCGGAGGCCGCAGCGGCCCCATTCCGAAGCCCGGTCGATGGACAAAAGGGATTCGCTGTCGTCCTCGTTCAGCACCAACAGCGTCATATACCGGTCCGTGGTCTCCTGCTTGCCATCCTTCGTCCAGACGTTGGGGGTCTCCCAGGTCCAGGTGGGGGCGGAGGTCTCCGGCCGCTCCGGAGCGTTGGCGGCCTGGGCCATCTTCTGCTGGAGGGCCTTTTCAAAGTCCGCTTTGGTGTCGTAGCTGTCCCAGATGATGCTGCCGTACGCCTCCCAGTGGTCGAGATCGTTCTTCAGCGCCAGGATCTCCTTCTCCCATATGGCCCTGGTGCGGGCGTTCTCGCTCCGGGGGTCCACGCAGCGGAGGTCCTCCCCCAGCAGGGCTCGGGCGTACCGGTGCACGTCCTCGTCGGTGAACAGGTAAGGCGATACCCGTACCACGGGCATCTCCACCGTCGGCAGCACCACCGGGGCGTCCACGTCCACCATGAGATGCCCGCCGGCGCTGGTGAGCTTCGCGGCATACTTCTCCGGCGCGCCCAGCCGCGTCCGCCAATCCACGCCTGCCGGGGCGTCGGTGACATAGCTCACGTCCCCCTGGGCTTTCTCGATCATCTGCTGCTGGTCCTTGCCCACCACGATGGGCTCCTCCGGCGTCTTCTGACAGCCGGTGCATACCAATAGAAATATTAGAATAATAATGCAAACATAACGCATATATGCACTCCTTTTTCAATAGCCCTGCAATGGGTCGATGACGCTGCCGTCCACCCCGTTCACAATGAGCAGGGGCTGAAAGTTTGTGCCCGGCCGCCCGTCCACGGCGCCGTAGAAGCACCAGGCGGGGACCAGGATGCCCCGGGTGAAGGAGTTCTTGTCGAAGATGCGCCACAGGCACAGCCGCACCTCGCTGATCTCGATGTCCCAGTCCCGGTCCGCCCCGTAGTTGGCGTAGACGATGGGCAGCATCTTTTCGAAGATGGAGCGCACGTCCTCGTAGGGCAGCAGGGCGGCCCGGTCGGTGACGACCTTCTCCACTGTAAGGGGTCCCGTCCAGTGCACTGCCTGGATGCCGCCGTCGTCCAAAGCCACCTCCAGCACCTCGTACTGCCACTCCGGCCCGTAGCCGCTGTCGTCCACCCTCACCTGGCTCATGCCGAAAAAGCTCTCCACGGGCACCCCCGCCGCCCGCCGCAGGAACCGCACGGCGTAGGCCTGGCGCTCCGGCCTGGCTCGAAGCTCCGCACGATCGGCCGGGTCCCAATACTCCGCCCCGTAGATCTCTTGCCGATCGGACAGCAGGTACACCCCGTCCACGAACATATCCGTCACGCCGCAAGCGGCCATGAGCTCCTCCGCCTGCCGTCGGGCGTCGGCGGGGGTGAGGGAGAGATGGAGCTCTTCCGGCTCCAGATAGCCCAAAATGGTATAGTTTTCAGGGAAGGCCACAGCCGCCCCGGTGAGGCTCGCCGCCGTGGCGTCCGCCAGGATGGTGCCGCCCGAATAGGTGCCCACCATGACGCCGCTCCTGGCCGCATACATGAGGTTGGACCCGCTGTGGGGCGTGAAGAACTGCTCGTTGCCGTCCTGGTCGATGAAGGTGTAGCTGCCTGCGTCCGCGTAGTCCGCGTCGTTGTTCACGGCGAACCAGCGCCCGGCGTCGTCGCCGAAGGGGTCGCTGATGGCGTCCACCGCCGTGGCTGTGCCCCGGTTTTTCCCCAGGAAGGTCATGGCATAGGGCTTTAGCGTCCCGTCGTTGATCGTCAGCGACACGGTTTCCGGGGCGTCCTGATAGGCCTTCTGCAGGCTGGCGATTTCGTCCCGCTTGAACTGGACCCGAATATCGTCCTCCCCCCGGGCGACAACGAGTTCATCCAGCTCTGTCTGCGCTGCCCGGATCTGCTTTTCGATCACGGCCTTGGGGGTGGCGGTGGGGATGTCATACATCTCGACCCCGCCCGTCAGAGCCCGAAAGAAGGCATACACCGTTTCCTGGTCGAACCTGGCCGCCCGGACGTAGAGGAGAGGCAGGCAATCCGTCTCCGGCAATATGACCTTCGCTTCGCCCTGTATATGCACCCGGGCGGCATCGCTCCGTATATCCATCACATAGGTGCGCGGACATCCCAAAGCCTCGTACAGATCCCCGCCCGCTTTTTCCGGTTCTCTCGTCTCCTTGGCCTTTTCAATCATCTGCCCGTTATCCTTCCCGATGACGAAGGGCGCCTCCGGCGTGGGTTGGCACCCAACGCATATCAATAGAAATATAAGAATAAAAATGCAATTGTATCTCATATATTCATCCCCTCAATATCCAAGAAGCGGGTCGATGACGCTGCCGTCCACGGCGTTGAGGCAGAGGAGGATCTCCTCGCCCCGGTAGTGGTCATAGCCGCTTTTCAGCCCGTAGTTGGCGTAATCCTGAAAGCCCGAAGCTTCGGTCATCCGAATGGTGCCGTAGAAGACCCAGGCGGGCACCAGCAGGCCCTTGAGCTCCGATGTGTTGTTCTGCTCCCGGATGCGGATGAGCTCCAGACCCACGTGAGTAATGTTGATTTCCAGAGATTTCAGATCCTCCCAGCCCGTTGGGTTGTAGAGGATGGGCAGCATCTTCTCCGCCACGCCTTCGATCTTCTCGAAGGGCAGCAAATTCGTGGTCAGGGACGCCGTTTCCAGCAACGTTACCATGTTTTTCCAGTTGACGGACACGATGCCCTCCTCGTCGATGATAAACCGCAGGCTTTCCACGGGCCAGGGGATGGCGTAGCTCTTGGGGTCCTTGCGGGCGGCGCCGGACACGTCGCAGGCCGCGGGCGCCCCGTTCACCAGCCGGCGGCAGTCCACGCACAGGGCCCGGTGCTCCGCGTCATGGACGACGCCGTCCACGTTCCCGTAGGCCGCGTCGTCGATCAGGTACAGGGCGGCCACCTCGAAGGGATCGCCAATGGCGTCCAATACCGCCCGGACCTCATTCATGGCCTTCTGATACAGAGGATCGTTTTGCAGGTCCGCCGCGTCCACCCGCCGGGCGTTGGCCATGGAGTAGTCGGACCGGCCCCGAAGATGCCGATAGTAGGCGAAGCTGGAGCGTTCGTCGGCCTGGGGGAAGGAGCGGGCGTTGATCTCCCGGTTCAGGTTGCTGGCGCTGAGCACCAGCATCTCCGCGCCGGTCTTCCCGCTTTTCTCTACCTGGTAGGTGCCGTCGCTGACCCGGTCCGGGGAGGTTTCCGGCGCGGTCTTGTATGCCTCCTTCAGGTATTCGATCTCCTGGAGCAGGCCGTCGTCATATTCCTCCTTGGACATGTCGGCATCCCGGTCCGACCCCTGTTCCAGCAGCGCCGTACAGGCGCGGATGCTCTCCTCGATCTCCGCCTTGGTCGGCACGTGGGGGAGCTTCAGCTCCTCCCCCTGGGACAGAAGATTGAACAGCCGATACACCGTTTCCTGGGGGAGTCCCTGGGCCCGGACCCATACTGTGGGCAGGGGAACTTGCGGCACGGACACGTCCGCGTCCCCATGATAGGTGAAGTTGCCGCTTTGCTGCTCGAAGGTCCAGCGCTCCGGCGCGGTGGGCGGCGTGTACGCTTCCTCCGGTTCTCGGGTGGCCGCCGCCTTCTCCAGCATGATCTGCTGATCCTTGGGCATCACCAGGGGCGTTTCGGGCGTGGGCTGACAGGCGGTGCATAAAAATAGGATGATGAGAATAAAGATGCATTGAATTCGCATATATACACTCCTTCCTCGCGATACACGGCGCGTCCTGTTGTTTGCTGACTTTCCTTTTCTCCCATTGTCATCCCGAACGAGGGAACGAACGTGACCGAGTGGAGGGACCTCTGAACGATATCTGCCTGAACGAGCTGCTTTTCCGCGTGTAAGCTTTTGCGTTCAGAGATCCTTCGACTTCGCCAAAGGCTCCGCTCAGGATGACAGGAGGAAGGCAAAAAGTCGGGATGGAACAAATTGGCCTTCGGCCATGATTTGCCGCTTCGCATCATGTATAGGGTACAGCGATGCGGTCCAAAAGTCTTTTCGGATTTGTAACGAAATTGTAATTGGTGCGCGCCGAGGGACGCGGGATACCGTAGGGGCGATTCATGAATCGCCCGTTGGTAATGATTCGCGCTGACGCGCATGATGCCGTAGGGGAGGGGCTTGCCCCTCCCGCTGCTCAAAACGTGACCTGAAACGTTGTCCCACGGCCCGGTTGGCTGTCCAGGGAGAGGGAGGCCCCGTGGGCGTCGGCGATGGCCTTGACGAGGGCCAGGCCCAGGCCGCTGCCCCCCTGCTTGCGGCTGCGGGATTTGTCCACCCGGTAGAAGGGCTCGAAGATATGCTCCTGGGCCTCGGTGGGGATGCCCCGGCCCCGGTCGGCCACTTCGAAGCATCGGCCATAGGCTCGCAGGGTGACGGTCTTATTCTCGTCCTCCGCATCGTAACTCCGGGCGGCGTTCTCCACCAGATTCAACAGCAGGGAGGTCATAAGGGTGGGGTTCAGAGGCAGGGGCGGGGCGGTCTCGCACTCGGTGACCAGTGTCACGCCCCGGGCGGCCAAACTGTCATGGGCAACCTCTGCCACGGTGGAAAGGAGGGCGGCGGGGTCCGTCTCCTCCCGTTCGATCGCTTGATCGAGGAGCAACAGCTCCATCAAGCTCTGGGTCATGCTGGTCATATAGGCCCCCGCCCGGCGGATGTGCTGCAGGGAGTCCGCCCGCTCCGCCTCGCTCAATTTAGCGTTTTGGAGCAGGTCCCCATGGAGGCGCACCGCGGCCAGGGGGGTCTTGAACTCATGGCTCACCCCGCCGATGAACAGCCGCTGGCGCTCGTTTTGCTCGGTCAGATCGGCAATCTTGTTCTCCACCGCCTCCGCCATCCGATTGAAGCTTTGACCGAGGTCGCCCACCTCGTCCCGGCCGGAGACAATCACCCGCTTGTCATAGGCTCCGTCGGCGATCTCGCCGGTGGCGGCGGTAAGGCGGGAGAGAGGCTCGGTGCTCCGTTTCACCGCCAGAAACAGGAGCCCCATGCCCAAAACGACGCCCGCCGCGCACACGCCGAGGAACAGCCGGGTAAGCCGCCCTATAGCGTCGTAGACCTCGGTGATGTCCCGAACCAGGCCCACGTAGAGGGTGTCGGCCTGGACATACTCGAGGCTCGAAACGATCAGCAGCTGCCGCCCGTCCACCAAACCCCGGTAGACGGCCGTTCGGCTGTCCTCCCGGTCCGGCACGGCGTAGAGGCTGGGGTCCACGGCCACGGAGGAGCAGAGGGTCTCGTTCCCCCGCATGAGCACCCCCTCCTGGTCCGCGAACCGGCTGAAGCAGTAGCGGATCAGGCTCTCCCGGGCGGCGTCGCTGTCCTCGGGCACGGCGTAGTACCGGGCCATGGAGGAGAAGGAGGCGGCCAGAGCGCTCTGCTTGTCCCTGGCCTGGTCCTCGGCTAAAGCTAAAATGGTCTTCCGGGCATACAAAAGCAGCACCCCGGCGCACACCAGCAGTACCAGCAGCAGGATGCCCCCGGCCAACAGGCTGATCTTGTGTCGCAGCTTCATCTATCGATCCTCCAGCCGGTAGCCCAGCTTCTGCACGGTCTTGATGGCGTCGCCAAGGCCCAGCTTTCGCCGCAGGGTGGAGATCTTCACGTCCACGGACCGGCTCTCGCCCATATACTCGAAGCCCCACACCTCGCTCAAGAGCTGCTCCCGGGCCACGGTCAGGTTCTTGTGCTTCATGAGGTACAGCAGCACCGCGTATTCGAGGGGGCTCAGCTCCACCGGTACCCCGGCCTTGTAGACCAGATGCTTGTAGTCGTCCAGCTCTACATCCCCGGCCCGGTAGATCCGGTTGAGCCGCCCCGTGCGGGCCAGCACCTTCTCCATCCGCACCATGAGAGCCATCATGTCGAAGGGCTTGATGACGTAGTCCTCGGCTCCGTCCAGCAATCCCTTGATCTCCGAGGCGGCGTCGGCCTTGGCGGTCATGTAGATGACGGGGATGCCGTATTTCTTCATGTAGGACAGCAGCTCGAACCCGTCCATGCCGGGCAGCATGATGTCCAGCAGCGCCAGATCGAAGGCGTGGTCCTCCGTAAGGCTGTCGGCGGCGGCCTGTCCGTCGTCAAAGCGGGCGTAGTCGTAGCCCACGATCTTCAGATTCAAGGCCACGGCGTCGGCAATGGCCTGGTCGTCCTCCACCAAAAGGATGCGGTTTTGCATACAAAAAGCTCCTCTCTTTCCCTGCCTACATGATACCATGGCGGAGAAAGAGAGGATGCGAAATAGATGTAATTTCTTTGTAATTGTTTGGTCCGATTTGTGGGATAATATAGAGTACCGTGGAGCACCGCGAAGGAAGGGCAAAAAGCCATATAAACTCTAAAGAAAATTGCATCTGATGTGTCGCGGAGCCGTCATAGAGCGCCGCAGAAGGTTTTGGCGTCAAGGGTATAATTTGGCGTCAGATTTGGCGTCAAAATTGGCGTCAGAGAAACGCTTCCTCTATATATCCATAAAAGATTCCGAAATTTTATCAAGCGTATTATGGATTTTATATATAACCATCTGTTTCATAATATCATCCGAGGACATATACCCATTTTCTTCTCCCCCTTCAGGCGTTTTCTTCGATCCTCTATAGAAATATGTGTATAGTCCCATCAATAATTCCCAGGCATAGCTCGAAGACAAAACCGTGTTTAGTGCTGACCTACAAAAAAGGTCATTATGCTCTTTCAAATAAATCACAGATTTTTCAGATAATCCGGTCTGTTCGCAGATCAGTTTGTTGTCGTGTGTTTCGTATGCTATGCGCCCCAAGAGATAATCTGGATCAACAGCAAGGACATCACCGCTGCAAAGCATCAAAAGGTGTTCAACGTCGATAGACCTACCATCTTTTTGAATCCATGACCGATATGTTTTATCCTGGATATCACCCAATTTTTCGCATACCGTCTTTCTTGATAAACCGCGTTCCTCTCTCTTTCGCTCAACACGTTTCCCAAATTCTGTTAAAAGGTCATAATTTACCTTATTAGCCATGACTAACTCCTTTCTATTTGGAACTATAAAGGTAATTTACAACCATTATTCTACACGATAGAATGGTATGGGTCAAGAGTAAAACGAAGAAGGAGGAACCAAAAAAGCATGAGGCAGAACGAGGCAAACCAGGACGTTAGAAAAGCGGCACAGAAAGCAGGTGTTTACCTTTGGCGAATCGCTGACGGGCTTGGGATCACAGACAAAACCCTTTGTCTTTGGATGCGTCACGAGATGCCCGACGAGCTGAAATGCCGTTGCATGGCGATCATCAAAAAGCTGGCGGATCACTAATTTTTTGCCCCGAGATTACCAAGACAAATATTCGGATTGCAGGAGGTGAAAGTGTTGGAATCAAAGCGATTGTTGACAGAGCTTGAAGCGGCACATTATATCGGCCTGGGGCGAACGGCGGCGCGGTCATGGCTGCGACAGATCGGCGCGGTCCGGCGCTTCGGTCGGGCCGTCCGCTACGACCGCTTTACCATTGACCAGGCACTTGACGCCCAGACCGCCCAGCGTGTACAGGGATGAAGAAGGATTCAAAAACCGGATATGGCCTTGTAGCAAATGACGTAGTGAAGGACGCGGAGCTTGGTCGTCTTGATAGACTCCTATACTGCCTGATTTGCTGTTATACCGGGTCGAACTCCGGAGCGTTCCCGTCCCAAAAGGTGCTGGCCGAAGCCCTGGGGGTATCGCAAAGAGCCGTAATAAAGTCCCTGCGGAACCTGAGCGAGAAAGGCATCATTGAAGTGCAGCGCAACAGCGGGAAGGGGGCTTCACGAAATGTATACCTACTTTTCGACGGAGTTCCCCGTGGGTAGGCTATCTGAACTGTAGTTCACTTAGGGACATATACCTATATGAACCATAGTTCACATAGATGATGAACTGTAGTTCACTTAGGGGGTGAACAGGGGTTCATATAGATGGTGAACTGTAGTTCACCCGCTACATGAACAAGAGTTCACTTTCCAATAATACAATTAACAGAAACAATTAACAGTAACAATTAACAACCAAAAATAACAGTGATACTTTTTCGAAGAAAAAGTAACAAAAAGAAGGGGAGGCACAACAGGGGCATGGGAATGGAAACAAGGTAACGATATGAGTGAAGCTTATGGGCCGGGCGGGTTTTGCACATTTTCCGCTTGGCCCTGTCCGGGCGATGCCCCTACCTCCGAGGCGTCGCCCATGAATGAGATTCCAAGCTCCGCTGCGTTGCCCGGGTCGGGAAGCCGGGCATTCCCGGCAGCGGGTTTGGCTTGGGGGGTGCTCCTGTCCGTCTTCTTCGGGAGAACCCCCCCCGGCCATAGACACAAAATGAAAGGAGATCGACCGATGCAGCTTTTAGACTCATTACCACGCGGGCGGGCGAACGCCATCACCCGGCGCGAACTCCTGGAACGTACCGGACTATCGGACCGCGCTCTGCGCCGCGAACTACACGACCTGCGCGTTGCTGGCGAGCTGATATGCTCCATCACACCACCAGGCGGATTTTTCCGGCCCGCTGATGAAACAGAGATCAACGGTTTTGTCGTTTCAATGACAAACCGCGCCCGGTCAACATTCGCGGCGGCATCAGCGGCCCGCCGCGCCCTGAAAGACGTACCTGCTGGCGGCGAGCAAAATGACCATTGATGAGGTCCAAGCATTTTTAGAGAGATACCGCCCCCTTGCCGTCCGTCTGCGGCTCTTGGAATCGCGGCTCGAACGGCTTCGGGATCGGGCATCGGCACCGCCTGGTCCGCGCCTTGACGGCCTACCGAAAGGGAAGGGCTTGACATCTGACAAGGTGGGCGACCTGGTGGCCCGGCTCGAAGACACCAAGGTAGAATTTTCCGAGGTCCAGGCCGAAGCAGCCGAGGTCAGAAAGGAGATCATGCGCGAGATTAACGCCATGCCATGCGTGGACGAAAACCAGGCGAGAATGCGGGAACTGCTACGGGCGCGATACATTGACGCTGAATCCTGGAAAACCGTCTGTTGGTGCTTGTATGGCGACGCCGATGACTACGTGGATCGGCAGGAATCATTTATGCGCCGCTGTTTCAAACTTCACAAAACAGCATTGAAAGTATTAAAAAATATTATGGAGGACTAAAGATGCAAAGAGCTGGAAAACACAAAATGAGTATGAGGGCCGCCGCAACGGCGGCCAATAAGACGACGCGAGATATCGTCTCAAAGACGATCAAACCCATTCAGCCCCATGACGAACTGGCGCAAGCCGCCCAGGGTATACGAGACGCCCAGGTTCTGGCAGCAGCCCCGAAGCGGAGGGACACGATGCGGGAAACGGTTGAAGCGATCCGCGTACGACATGAGCAGCGGAAGGAGGCAAGGCGATGACTGAATCCATCGTATTCACCGAGGCGGCGGCAGAAGTGCAGGAGCAGTACAAGCGATACTTCGAGGCCGAAGCCGCCCTGGACGCCGCCCTGGCCGCTTGCGGATCAGCGGCAGCAGAGGCGCAAGATCAGCTTGACCAGGAAAGGGAGAAAGACTCGGAGCGGATCAGCGAACTCATGAACGCGCTGAAGGACAGCCCGAGGATAAAGCTTGAACGGCTCAAGCAGGAGCTTGAGGCCGAAAAGGATAGACGCACTCAACTTGTGGCAACCGTTGGCGCGGTCTATACTGACCCCCACCGCAAGGCCGCGATTGAGGCGCAAATCCGCGAGCTGGAAAGCTCCCCGACGATCCACGACGCCCAGGACGTGCAAGAAGCAGAGCTGGCCGCGCTTCGCTCAAAGGTTTACCGCGTCCACGGCGAGCTGGCCTTCCGTCTGCGGCAGTTGGACGCCGCCGTGGACGAAGCCAAACGTGGAGTTGAGCGCGCAAGAGCCGCGCTGCAACCGGCAGCGGAACGCTTTTGCCGGATTGCTGGGAAAGTTGGCATCCTATTTGACACCGATGGGACCCGGCTTTTTCATGACCGTATGTGGCGTACCAAAAGCGGCCTTGACCGCTTCTTGAACGGACGATGAAGCGACCAGCACTGACAGACCGGCAGGAGCTCTTTTGCCAACTCTACGCCGCCGACCCTTGCGCGACACGGGCGGCAGAAAAGGCCGGGTATTCAAAGCGGACGGCAGGACAACAGGGCGCGAGGATGTTAAAAAATGTTCAAATCCGAAGACGGGTACAAGAGCTACAACGGGCACAAGCAGGGGCGAGAATTGCAGACGCGCGGGAAATTTCAGAGGCATGGACGGCGATGCTCCGCGACCCCGAAGCCCCATCGGGCTCCCGGCTTCGCGCTGGCGAGCTTCTCCTCCGTGCTGGCGGGCAATTCCTGATAGAGGACGTGGACGAACCCGAGGACGAGGACAACTTCACGCAAATACTATTGCCGTGGGTACGCTGTCGGGATGTTGCCCCGTTTTCGGCGGTTATGATGGAATCCGGTGAAATTGTCCCATTGTCCGGACATGAAACGGATGAAACACTATTGTATATTTGCCCGTATGACCCGGAAACGCTGAGAGAGCAAACGAGCCCGGATCAATCGGCATTTGAATGGAACGAGGAGGACAAGGACGAATGACAGACAGAGAAATCATGCAAAGGGAAGTCGAGCGACAGGGCCTTAAAATCGCGCACGACCCCGACGCCCTGGAAATTGCCATGAGTGCATTTGCCAACGTTGCAGCCATCTTTCCCGATGAGCTGAGGCGGCATCCGGTTTGCGATCTTCTTGTCTACCGGCAGGAAGATCAGGAGCTGGGCCATTTCAGATTGTCGGACGGCGTCTGCTTTTATCACGTTGTAAATGGCCGTTGGCTGTTTGCGGTGGCGGTTGCGTGTGAGGCTCTACATTGGGGCTATGACTATCTGCATTTTTTGATTTTGCACGAATTGGCCCACGCATTTGTCGGGGAAACACAATACCGAGACGCCGGGCCACTCCCGCACGACGAACTTTTCACGGGGATGCTGGACCAGCTTTTGCAGGAATTTAACCGTCAAACGGGGTCAAGCTTGAAAAACGACTACTATGATTTCCCAGGCTACCACGGCGACAAAAAAGCCCCTGAGCCGCCAGCAGGGCCCAGGATTGCCGTTTATGGCTCTCGGACGGATTGAGACAGCCACAAGGCCCGATACGGGCAGTCTCGGGGCTGTAGGAAGGTCTCACGCATACAGAACGACCCGCGCTATACTCACGGCGCGGGCCGAACCTTCCGGGGGATTCTATTGGTGCTCCTGGACCACCTTTAGACCCCGCAAACAGGGCCGACGAGCACCATAAGTCGAACCCACCAGCAAGGGGGCTCCATGAGCCTGTTTAGAGGGTGCAAAGGGGCTCCGCGAGCACCTATATCTTTGTACCATCGGGGAACTGAAATTGAGCGATCCACTCAGCTCCCAGGGCCTCCGCTATCTTTGTCAAGTCTTCAAGTGTTAGCGTGTTGCGCTTCACCTTGAAATAAAAGTTTTGTGGGGTTGTCCCTATCCGCCGCGCAAGCTCAGATTGAGACATACCGGCAAATGCAAGAGCCATCTTCAATTTCTGTTCTATGTTCATTTCTTCACCTCCTGGGGCCATGTTACCACAGCACCGAAGATATGTAAAGTGTTTGTTTTATGATAAAAAGCTAAAATTATAAAAAATATTCTTTTCGCTGTAAATAAATAGTTGACAAATTAAAACAAATGCTTTATAATATAGCCAAGATGAAGGGAGGAACAAGAGGCAAGCGAAGAGAGAAACAGAAGTGATGCCGAAGGGCATGGACCTGAGCCTCTAACGCAACACAGGGGAAGGGTAAGATGCACACCGCTGATTGATTTAAGACCTCCCGGGGCTTGCCTCCAACCTTCCCCCCTTCACAGATCTAAAGGAGGTACAGACGATGACAAAGATTAACCTTTCGGCGCTCATGAGCAGGGCGTGGCGGATCTACCGCAAGACCCAGGGGATAACCTTCGGGGAGGCGCTGCATCGTTCCTGGCTGGCCGAGAAGGCCCAGGAGACCAACGCCCAGCGGATCGAAGCCGCGAAGGCTGCGGCGGGGATCACCGAGACCACCAACACCTGGGCGGGCTGGAAAGCCCTGGGGTATGAGGTAGTCCACGGCAGCCAGGCCCTGTTTGGGGCAGAGCTCATTTGGGGCAGCAAGGGCGACGGCGCGACCTACAAGGCCCGGTTCTTCGGTGCCTCCCAGGTCCAGCCGGTAGCGGCGTAACAAGCAGGAAGCCCCGGGGGCCACAACCCCCGGGGAACCAATAAAACACCATACAGGAGGTATAAATCATGTTGGATCAGAGGAGCATCGCGTATAGGATCAACAAGCTCCACAACCTGCAAGAGCAGGTGGCCGGGCTTGAACGGCTGGCGGACATCCTGCGGGAACAGTTGGAAGCAGAGATGCAGGAAAGAGGGGTGGATCATCTGCGATCCTGCGTCACTGGCCGGGTGGTCCGCATGGCGACCAGGCCCGAGACCAGGAAACTCACAGTTGCTTGAAAAAAGCAGATCCCCCGGGGGGAACGAACCCCCCGGGGGACCAAACTACCGACCCATACAGAAGCATAAATAGCATACCACGCTGAAGGCGCATATTCAAGGAGGAATCGCAAATGGTAGCAAATGAAGTAGATTTCAATATCTGCATGGCCCAGCTCAAAGCCCTGTTTTTCTACACTGACAATGACCTACTTGACCATCAGAGCGATAAGGACGCACTTGAAAGGGTGCAGGCGGTCAACCTCATAATTGAGGAGCTTTTACACCAGGTAGAAGACGCACACGCCCAGCTTGTGCGCGACTGCTTGATAAAACGAGGATAAAAGCGGTTGCGTATCGTAACTAAGAAATTATACCACAGGAACACAGGAAAATCAATCAGGAGGTTGGAACGATGGCACGAAAAAAGAAGCTGGGCGCGGGGTACAACCAGCGCAAGGATGGGAGAATCGAATACCGGTGGACCCAGGACGGGAAGCGGTTTTGCGTCTACGGCCAGACCATAGAGGAGTGCGAGGAGAAAAAGGCAGAGATGAAAAAGGCGATTGAGGAAGGGAGCTATGTGAAAAACCGGGACGTGACCCTGGACGCCTATTTCACCGAGTACGAGCGCAACCAGGATGGCGTGACAAAAGGATCCACGGCAAGCCAGGTTGCCGTAGTGTACAAGCGCATATCTCCCGAGCTGGGGCAAACAAAGGTCCGGGAGATAGAGCGCCGCCAGGTGCTTGCCTTTCAGGAATCGCTGCGCGGCAGGTATATGACCTCTACGGTCAATGTGACTATGGCGTTTCTGTCTTCGCTCATGAAAGCGGCGATTATAGACGGGATCATAAGCCGGAACCCGTGCGCGGGCATAAGGCGACTAAAGCGGGTAGAAGTACCAGCCAGGGATAGCATACACCGCGCCTTGACCGTGGAAGAAACCAACGCCTTTTTCGCCGCTGCAAAAGAAAGCAATTCATGGTATCGCAACCTGTACGCCTTTCTTCTTCATACGGGGATGAGAGTGGGCGAAGCGGCAGCCCTGAAACGCTCAGACATAGACTATAACAAGGGCCTCATTCATGTGCGCCGTACTGTCACGAGATCGGGCAACGGCTATGTGATGGGCGACAGCCCCAAGAGCAAGTCCAGCAAGCGCGATATTCCCCTCACGCCGGATATAGTGCAGATACTGAAGGATCAGGAGCAAATGAACCGAGATATGCACGGCGCGGATTTGGTAACCCTGGACGGGTTGATTTTCACAACACTCAGCGGGAAGATGATCATAACCTGTTCTTTCACCCGTGACCTTGCGACGATCCAGGAGGATGCAGGCATAGAGCATTTCGGGGTCCATGCCTTCCGTGATACCTTTGCTACCAGGGCGCTTGAATCCGGTATGGCACCTCAGACGCTAAAGGAAATTTTGGGGCATAATTCCTACTCTATGACGATGGACCTATACGCCCACACTATGAACGAGACAAAGACAAACGAGATGCAAAAGGTGGTGGTAGGCATCCGTGCATAAAGGATTTTTCTATGCAAAAGCAGCGGGCTTTTTTCGTCCGCTGCTTTTCTGCTCCCATCGGAGAATAAAAAGGGGCATTTGGCGTCAAATTTGGTGTCAAATCGCAAAAAGGGGTAGGAATACCGTGCTTTATGCAATTTCTTTGTAATTGTTGTCCTAATTCAGCGTATTACGGCAATTCCAGGGGGAAGCTCAACAAAGGCTGATAAGACGTGGTGATGTCCCAGCCGTCCTCGGGGAAATCGGTCAGGGACCAGGTGTCGCCCACGGGCGCGTCGTTGAAGGTGTCCACGGCGTGGAGGGTCAATCGGATGGTGACGCCCCGCTGCTTCAGGGATTCGTAATCCGAGGGGAAGAGGGGCAGGATCACCGTGTAAGCGAAGGTGCCGTCATCCTGGAGACTGACCTCCGGAAAGCTGGGCTCGTAGACCGTTTCGTCCCCGCCCAGGGTATAGCTCACGGACAGACCCTCGAACTTGCCCCGTTCGTTGGAGGGGGACAGAAGGCACCTCTTCATCCATGCCGTCCAGTCCGCAGGCGCCTCCTTCACCCGGTAGCTGAGATAGATACCGGTGCTGCGGAAGCTGGCCCCTTCCTCCAGCACCACCCCGTCCAGATCTACGGGGGTGTTCCACATCCTTTTCCCTTCCTCCTGGGTCAGCACCGCCCGACCGGTGAGGCGGCGTTCCGCGGTGCGGGTATCGGCGTTGGCAGCCTTCAGGGCCTCGTCCAGGTCGAAGGAGAAGGTGTAGTAGACGGTGCCCAGCTGGCCTACATGGGCCATGGAGTCCACGTTCACGTCCTGTAGGGCGATCTCTGCGGTGAAGGAAACGCGGCCGCTGCCCTGAAGGGGCTCCGACAGGCTGGTCTTATTGTACAGGGTGATGCCCTGCCCGTCGCAGGTCTCTTCCAAAAGACCGGTCTCGCCGGTGACGGTGCCGATCTTTCGGCCTGAATTCGTGTAGAGGGTCTGCTCCACCAGAGCTTCCAGATACTGGTCGCCGTGGCTTTCCCGGCTGAAGACGGCGGCATGGTCCGTGTGGAGCCGGACGGTGTAGGCAAAGGCGGTGCCGTCGTAGAGAACCTCCTGTATCTCCGGCCGGATCTCCCGGACCCAAGCCCAATCTGCCTCATCGTAGGCTTTTTGCCCCATCTTCACCCGCCACCAGTTCAGACTGTCAGCGTCGCTCATCTCCGGCAGCATGACGAACCGGCAGCTCTCGGATTGAGGCGCGGCGTCCCGGACCATCTGCTCGATCTCGGGCACGGCCGAGGCCACCGTCCGCTGGTCCGCGGGGGTGGTGATGTAGTCCCCGGGGTGGTAATCCTCCCGGCCCACCCAGCTCGAAATGGCGTAGACCGTGCCGGACAGCAGCAGTACCAGGGCGATACACGCCGCGGCGAAGCCCCAGGGGGCCCGGCGGGCGAAGGTCCCCACCCGGGCAAAGGGCGGGGTCTCGATCCTGTCCAGGGTCTGCCGCACCTGTGCCCGGCTCTCCCGGGGCGGCTGGGGCCGGTTTTCCCGCAAGAGCGCCGCCAGCGGGTCGTCCCTCAGTTCCCGTTCCTGTTCCAAAATATCCTTATATTCCATAGTCTTTCAGCTCCTCTCTCAAACGCTCCCGCCCCCGATGGAGCTGGGAGATCACTGTGCCCTGGGGCAGGTCCAGGGCCTTGGCGATGTCTGCCACGGTCATGCCCTCGAAGTAGAACAGCATCACCGGCAGCCGGTATTTTTCCGGCAGGGCGTATACCGCCTGCCGCACGTCCATCTGCAGGTCCCGATCCCGAGGCGTCTCGGTCAGGGTCTCCGGCAGCTCCACGGCAAAGCCCCGGCGGATCAGGTTCTTGCTCTCGTTGACGGCGATCTTCACCAGCCATGCCTTGAAGCTTTGGGGGTCCTTCACGCTGTATCGACTGCGCCATCCCTTCAGGAGCGCGGATTGCACCGCGTCAGCCGCCAGATCCCAGCTGCGGACCACGCCGTAGCTCACGGTGAGCAGCAGCCGTTCCAAAGGAGCGGCGGCCGCCGTGAAACCTTCCCGGGTGGTGATGTCCGGTTTGTTTGGTCCTTGTGTCATTTGGTTTCCTTTCTCGAAACGCGTTTCTGTCAATAGGACACAAAAGAGAGGTAAAAGATTGCGCAGCGGAACAAAAGCAAAAGCGCCTCCCTATCCCTGCCTGCAGACGGCTATAGCCGGGAAAAGGGAGGATGCATAACAGAAATGCTTTTGGGTGATTCAGGATCGGGTTACGGCGTCGTCAGCCGGATGGTGAAGCGGCTGCTGTCGGGGGAGATGGTCTTGACCAGGGCGAAACCGCCGGACAGGGGCAGCGTCACGCGCAGGCCGCCGCTCTCGTCTAAGACGGACTCTGCGGAGGAAAGGTCGTAGCCAAGGCCCAGCCTGGCGGCCATGTCCCCGAGCCCCAACAGCGGCGCGTCCAGGGGATAAAGCACGGCGGACGCCATGATGGGCTGGCCCGTTCGGCTGTCCAGATACATGGTCAGGGAGAAGGCGTCCCCCGTGTTCAGATCCAGCCAAGCCTGGCCGCACCAGAGGGAGTAGCGGCTGCCGTCGTCGGTGAGGTAGTCCCGCAGGGAGGCGGAGGTATGGACGTCGCTGCCGGCGCCGTCGATGGCGGCATGCAGCTCCTGATCCGGGCCGGCTTGAGCCATCATATCCATGAACAATTGATTCCAGGCGGCGAGCACAACGGCGTTGGCCTCCGCTTCCGTCAACTCGTCAGGCAGAGGATATCGCTGTGTCCCCTCCGTTTGCGTGGCGTCAAAAAGCTGGACTCGGGTGGAGAGGGACAGCGGCGCGCCGACGGCGGTGCCGCTTTCCAGGGAGAAGGATTCGAAAGCAGGGCGGTCGTATAAACGGCGTTCCTCCGCTTTCAGCAGCAGGCTGCTGACGAGCACGCACAAAAAGGCGGAGGCGGCCGTGCCCACGCAGATGAGCACATACAGCAGGGTGGTCTTATCCTTGCGGGTCAACTTCCTCATGGCTGGCCTCCTTTCCGCGCTTATCCTTGGGCAGGGGCAGATCGAACCATACGCTGGTGCCCTCGCCCACCTTGCTTTCAAAATGGAGCTCGCTGCCGTGAAGCTGGGCGATCTTGTTGCCGATGGCCAAACCGAGGCCCGCTCCGTGCTGCGCGCGGGATCGGGATTTGTCCACCATGAAGAAAGCCTCCGTGATCCGATTTAACTCCTCTTCAGGGATGCCGATGCCGTGATCGGTGACGGTGATCCGATACCGCCCTTCCTGCTTGCGGCCCGTGAGCTCGATGGTCTTTCCCGGTTCGGAGGCCTTGCGGGCGTTGTCGATGAGGTTGGTGATGAGGGTCAGCAGCAGGTCCTTCTCATAGAGGATCTGATACTGCTCGATACTGGTGATGAGGGTAAGCCCGTGCTGCTCCAGCATGGGCGTGACCACGGCCATGACGTGGCCCAGGACCCGGCGGGCGTAGCCGCGGGTGAGCTCAAATTCGTTTTTGTCCAGGACCACCAGATCCATGAGCTTCAGGCTCAAGGCCTCCAGCCGCTTCCCCTCGGAGAAGATGAAGTTCGACGCCATGAAGGCGTCTTCCTCGTCCAGCTCCGCCGAGCGCAGCATGTCCGCATAGCCGATGATGGAGGTCATGGGCGTCTTGAGCTCATGGGAGAAGTTGGCCACGAAGTCCTTCTGCTGCTTGGCGTATCCCTCTAAGGCGGTGACCTTTTGTTCGATGGCGCCCGCCATGGCGTTGAAGCTGATGGCCAAGTCGCCGATCTCATCCAGAGATTTCACGTCGGCGCGCACGTCGTACTGCCCCTCCTCGATGAGCTTGGTGGCTCGCGTCAGGGTGCGGACGGGCCGGGAAACGAAGTAGGAGATGAGGAGCATGGCTCCGATGCAAACGGCCACGGTGACCAGGTGGAGGGAGACAAAGGCCGCCACCTCGCCGCGGCGGACGGCGAACAGGTCGTCCGCGGGGAAGCGGACGGAGAGGAAGTACCGATCCATACCGATGGGCACGCAGGCGGCGGTGTCCAACAGAGTGGCCTTTTCCGATCGGATCAAGCTATAGACGAAACGCTTCTCCGTCAGCTCCGCATAGGTCAGCTTATCCGGAAAGCCCTCCGCCGTGGCCACCAGGAGACGTCGGCTTTCGTCATAGAGGGCGCAGGCCGCGTCGCCCAGGTTCGCCGCTTTGGCGGACCGATCCAGCACCTCCCGCAGCATCCGGGGACCGGTGCTTTGATAATACACGTTCAACACGGAGATCTCCGCCTCCAGGGAGGAGGCCAGGGCAGAGTACGCCGCCTCCGCTTCCCGGACCCGGAAGGACAGGGCGGAGGAGAAGCTGCGGGCGATGAGGGCATGACCAAAAGCAGCAAACAGCACCGCCACAATCAGGACGGTGCAGACGCTGATCTTCAGAGCAAATCTCATGGGCTATATCCCTCCTGGCCGGGACGGATCATCTCTCCGATTGTTCGCGGCTCTTCTCCTCGGGGAGCTCCAGCCGATAGCCGATCTTGTGGACCGTTTTGATCCGATCGGTCCAATTGAGCTTTCGGCGAAGCCGCTGCACATGGGAGTCCAGCGTGCGGCTTTCCCCGATGTAGTCCGTTTCCCAGATGCGCTCAAACAGGGTCTCTCGGAACAGGGCGGTGTTAGGGTTCTGGCAGAAGATGAGCAAAAGGTCGAACTCCTTACGGGTCAGATCCACCCGCTGGCCGTTCTGGTATACCTCCCGGGCTTCCGGGTCGATGGTCACATCCAGGATCTGCAAAATGCCCTGGCTCTTGTTGTAGCGGCGCAGGACCACCTCGATCCGGGCTAAGAGCTCCACGATTTCGAAGGGCTTCACGATGTAGTCCTCAGCACCCAACTTCAGGCCCTTGACCCGGTCCATCACGTCCGCCTTGGCCGTGAGGAAGATCACAGGGATGCCCAGGGGGCGGATGAAGGAAAGGAGATCGTAGCCGTCGAACTTTGGCAGCATGATGTCCAGCAGCACCAGATCGAAGGGATTGTTTTCCAGCAAATCGGCAGCCTCCTGGCCGTCGTAGGCGCAGGTGACCGCATAGCCCTGTCGGGCCAGGTTCATGCGGATCAGGTTGGCAATGGGCAGTTCGTCGTCCACCACAAGGATCTTTATCATAGTATCACCTCGGCATTATCGAGCGTATCCGTATCGGTACGGAGGCAGTATACCATTCAAATTCGGACAAATTGTAACATCTTCTTGACCAGATGATTATCTTTATAACTTTTTTTGCTTATTTTTGAAAAAAGTCCGCTTTTTCCTTCGGCCGGCGTCCTCCGGCAGGGGAATCTTCCGCTTGGGGAACAGGGTGATGACGCCGTCCCGCTCGAGCCCCACCAGCACCGCGCACAGAATGGGCAGGCCCAGCAGCCCCAGCCCGCCGAAGACTCTAAGACCAACGAACATGCACATGAGTGTCAGCAGGGGATGAAGCCCCACGTGATCCCCCACGATCCTGGGCTCGATGATTTGGCGGATGATGGTGATGATGACGTACAGCACCAGCAGCCCCAGGCCTCGCTTGATATCGCCCGTCGCCAGGGAGACCGCAGCCCAGGGCAGCATGATGGTGCCGCTGCCCACCACGGGCAGGATGTCGAACACGGCGATGGCCATGGCGATCAGGAGGGAGTATTCCACGCCCAGGATGGTGAGGCCGACGGCCTGCTCCACAAAGGTGATGAACATGATGAGGACATAGGAGCGGAGCATCTTGCCGATGGTGGTCTTGCAATAGTTGAGGCCTGCGATGATCTTGTTGTAATTCTCCTCCTTGATCCGCCGCGCCACCGCCCAGCGAAGAAGGCCGAAGTCCAGGGAGATGAAGTACGTAGCGATCATCATGAACAGGACGTTCAAAAAGCCCGAGGGCAAGGAGGACATGATCCCCGTGACCAACCGGGTGGAGATCTCCGCCACCTTGGACCGCAGGGAGAGCAGGACGCTGTTCACCAGTTCCTCCAGCACCTGCACCACATTGGGGTCCAGATGGTTGGTCCATCGGGAGGCGGCGTCGGTCAGACGCTCCACCGTGGGTATAATCACGGTGTTGAATCGGGACACGGAGGTACGGGCGAAGGTGAACAGTTCCGAGCCGATGAGCAACGCCAGCACCGCCAGCAGCATATAGAACAGAGTCACAAAAACGGCGATCATGAGCCGGCGGTTGATCTTCAGCCTATCCGCCGCATAATTGGCGGGGGTGCGCAGCAGAACGGAGAAGATGAACGCCAGCAAAAAGGGCATGAGCAGGGGCAGCACAAACTTGAACCCCAGAAAGATGAGGCCCAGGATCACGGCCACATAGGCGAACTTGATGAGAAATTGTGTCATCCTTTCCTTTGTCATACAGTATCAGTATACCATCATCTTTCCTGAACGTCAAAGAAAACCATGAATTCTTCGGATTCTTTTTCGGCGGCGAGGGAGGGGAAAGCCCGAACGGAAAAACTTGTGAAAAAGGTGAAACATTTGTCAGACTCCGGCTTGAATATAGCGGCTGAATGAGTATAATAAAATCATGTATTTTCAGCACGATTCGTTGGACATAACCTATCGCCGTCCTCAAGGCGCCGTGAAAGCGGGTCAGCAGGTGGAGATTTGCGCCCGTTCGGCAGACATGCGGGGCGAAGTGTTCCTGCTGCTCCAGGATCGGGTGGGCGAGCGGCTGCTGCCCATGTGGCCGGCAGGGGAGCGGTTCGTGGTACGTTTTTCGGCGATGGACGAACCGGGCCTCATGTTCTACGGCTTCCTGATCCGACAGGACGGACGGGACTTTTACTATTGCGGCAGCACCGGCCGGGGCGAGCTTCGGGAGGATCGGGGTGAGCTCTGGCAGATAACCGTTTATGCGGCGGATTTTGAGACCCCGGCCTGGTTCCGCCAGGCGGTGGCCTATCAGATCTTCCCGGATCGCTTCTGCCGCAGCGAACACGCCCCCATGGCTGCCGGCGCCGCCTATCATCAGCGCATGGGCCGGAAGGTGTATCTGCATCATTCCTGGAGGGAAGAACCGGTCTTCGGCCCCCACGGCGGCAGCCGGAACTACGCTCCCGACGACTACTACGGCGGCGATCTCAACGGCATCCGGGAGAAGCTCCCCTATCTGGAGGAGCTGGGCGTCACCTGCCTGTATCTGAATCCCATCTTTGAGGCGGACAGCAATCACCGCTACAATACGGCGGACTACAAGCGCATCGACCCTCTGCTGGGCACGGAGGAGGATTTCAAGGCCCTCTGCGCCGAGGCGGCGGAGCGGGGCATCCGCATCATTTTGGACGGCGTCTTCTCCCATACGGGGTCCGACAGCCGCTACTTCGACAAACGCAACCGCTACGGCAACGGGGCCTACCATCACACCGATTCCCCCTATTATAGCTGGTACAGATTCTCCCGCTGGCCGGAGCGATACGAATGTTGGTGGGGCTTTGACACCTTGCCCAACGTGGAGGAGAAGGAGCCGAGCTACGGCGCCTTCATCCACGGGCCCGACGGGGTGCTCCATAAGTGGCTCCAGGCCGGCGCTTCCGGCTGGCGGCTGGACGTGGCGGACGAGCTGCCCGATTGCTTCATCCGGGACGTGCGCGCCAGGATCAAGGCGGAGCGGCCCGACAGCGTCCTTATCGGCGAAGTGTGGGAGGACTGTTCCAACAAGCAGGGGCCCGAAGGCCGCCGGGGGTATGTGGACGGGAACGAGCTGGATTCCGCCATGAACTATCCCCTGCGCACGGGCATCCTGCGGTTCCTCCGGGGGGAGGAGAGCGCCTTCGATCTGGAGCGTCGGCTCTGGTCCCTCTTCGAGAACTATCCCAAGCCCTTCCGGGACGCCTGTCTGAATCTGCTGTCCTCGCATGACGAGATGCGGGCCATCACCTATCTGGCCGGAGGACCGGACCGGTTCACCGCCACCAGGGCGGAGCAGGCGGCCTTCCATCCGGACGGGCCGACGCTGGCCCGGGCCAAGCGCCTTTTCCTGGCAGGCACCGCATTGCAGCTGCTGCTTCCCGGAGTCCCCTGCGTCTACTATGGGGACGAGGTGGGACTGACCGGCGGGGGCGACCCCTTCAATCGGCGGCCCTATCCTTGGGGACAGGAGGATCTGGTGATGCGAGACACGGTCCGCACTCTGATCGGTCTCAGACGGGGCAGCGAAGCGATCCGGCAGGGGCATTTCAGAATGGGCGCCGTCTCCGGAAAGTGCTTTGCCCTGGTCCGATACAACGAGGAGGAGTGCGTGGTGCTGCTGGTGAACCAGAGCGCCGTGCCGGTATCGGCAGCCATCTATCCCTCCCTGCTCTATAAGGGGGAGGATGGGGAAACGCCCGTGCCGCTCTCAGGCCAATACACCGAGCTTTTCACCGGGGAGAGCCTGCGGGTGCGCAGCGTTTTGAGCGCCCTGGTCCCCGCGGAAGGATACTGCATTTATCGGAAGGAAACGAGTCTATGAGACCCAAGCTTCGGTTGGACGAACTGAACAAAGCTCTGCTCATCGCTGCCGGCGTCTGCTATTTGGCGAGCTTCGTGCTGAGCAAATTCACCACGGTCAGCACCGTGTTTCGCATTCTGTTTGCCGCAGCTGCCATCTTTCTGGCCATCCGCCTCTTTGCCGGGAACCCCGCCGCCCGCAACAATGAGAACATGAAGTTTCTCACCGGGGTGACGGCCGTGAAGGAGTTCTTTCAAAAGATCTTTCGGCCTTCTTCAGGGGCGCAGCGCCCCGCCGCTCCCCAAACCTCCGGCGGTCTGCTGGACAAATGGAAGCGCCAATGGCATGAGTACCGCACCTATCGGTATCTGATCTGCCCCCAGTGTGCCCAGCGGCTCCGAGTCCCCCGGGGCAAGGGCAAGATCCGTGTTACCTGCACCAAATGCCGAAATCAGTTTATTGCCAAAAGCTGATCCGGTGTGTATACTATATGGAGCAATATGAAAAGGAGCTATCACCATGAAACAAGTCACCAAGGATATGAACATTCGGGAAATGGTCCTGATGGACGAGGGCATCGCCCAGATCCTCATGAGCGCAGGCATGCATTGCCTGGGCTGCATGATGTCTCATTTTGAAAATCTGGAGCAGGCCTGCGCGGTGCATGGCATCGACGCCGACGCTCTGGTGGACGAGATCAACGAGTATCTGGAGACGCAGGGGGAGTAAGCGCTCCCGGCCACAGGCGCCATGGACAGGAGCTTCGGGCCAAGGGGCCAGAAGCTCTTTTTATGCAGAAACAATATGCTTTTCCGTGGTTTTTCGTTGACGAGCCCGGAAAAAAAGGATATACTTAAAAAAACGAAAGTATTTTCCGATGTGGGGGTGAGCGTATGTTGACCGAATCACTGTCCCGGGTCATGCTGCGAATGCGGCTGGGATTTCTGCGGAAAATGTTTATCACCGTTCGGGAGGAGAGCCAGGATCTGACGCCCATGGAGATCTTCTGCCTGGAAGGCATCGAGACCATGGAGCGGCCCACCATCTCCCAGTTCGCCCGGTTCACGGGCATCTCCCAGAGCAACGCCACCTATCGGGTCAACTGCCTGATCCGAAAGGGATATTTGCGGCGGGTCCCCTCCGACAAGGATCGGCGGGAGTTCCATCTGGAGCTGACGGAGAAGTTCAAGGGCTGCGGCCCGGCCTTTGAGCAGAGCTGCCGGGTGCTGTCAAAGCGCATCGCTCTGCATATGACCCCGGCGGAAACGGAAAAGCTCACCGCCATTCTGGACGATTCCCTGGATAAGTGGAATGCCCTCATGGAGAAGGACGAGCTATTGAAGGGGTAAGGCGTTGCCCCCTAAACAGGACGCCGCAATACAAGGAGAATCTATGATCAATCACGCTGCCGTATCCGAATTTACCAGCTTCCAGAACATCGAGGTCTGGAACTTCATCATCATGTTGGCCATCCTTTCGGGCGCCCTGCTGCTGGCCGGGGCCCTCCGGAGGATGATCCCCCTGCTGCGCAAGTCCCTGCTGCCCGGCGCGGTGCTGGCGGGCTTTCTGCTGCTCATCGGCGACGGGCTGTATCGGGCCGTCACCGGCGTCAGCTTTTTCAGAAGCGGCAATAACCTCATCACCCTGGAGGCCATGACCTATCACGGCCTGGGCCTGGGCGTAGTGGCCATGTCACTGAAGCAAAGTCAGCGGGCGAAGAACCAGCATCGAAACCGGGAGATCTTCCGTTCCGGCGCCATCACCGTCTGCGGTTACCTGATCCAGGGCGTGGTGGGCCTGCTCATCACCCTGGCATTCTTCTACCTGTTCCGGGGCAAGGTCTTCGCTTCCAGCGGCATACTGCTGCCTTTGGGATACGGCCAGGGACCGGGCCAGGCCTTCAACTGGGGCCTCACCTTCGAGAACAGCTATGGCTTTGTCAACGGCTCCAGCTTCGGTCTCACGGTGGCGGCCATGGGCTTTGTGTCCGCCAGCGTGGGCGGCGTGCTGTACATGAACGTGATGCAGAGAAAGGGGAAGCTGAAGATGGCGGAAAACGCCGATGAAGCGGAGAATCTGACCGCCGAGACCATCACCGGCAAGGGGGAGATCCCCCTCAGCGAGAGCATGGACAAGTTCACGGTGCAGGCAGCTCTGGTGCTGTTCACCTACATCCTGGCCTACGGCATCATGAAGGGCATCGACGCAGCCTTCGGCGCCATCCCCTTCTATGTGAAGACCCTGCAGTCCACCATCTGGGGGTTCAACTTCCTGTTCGGCCTGTTGGCCTGCGTCATCGTAAAAGCGCTGCTGCGGGGCTTCCGCAAGGCGGGCTGGATGCAGCGGGAGTATCGGAACACATTTTTACTGAACCGGATCTCCGGCTGGATGTTCGACATCATGGTGGTGGCGTCCATCGCCTCCATCGACCTCACGGCTTTCGCTCATCCGGAGTTCATCGTGCCGCTGCTGCTCATCTGCGCGGCGGGCGCCATCGTGACCTTCCTCTTCGTTCGCTTCGCCAGCCAAAAGCTGTTCCCGGCCTATGCCCATGAGCAGTTCCTCTGCTTCTACGGCATGCTCACCGGCACGTTGAGCACCGGCCTCATCCTCTGCCGGGAGATCGATCCCCTGTTCGAGACGCCGGCAGCGGAAAACCTGATCTTCCAGAATCTGTACGCTGTGCTCCTGGGCGCACCGTTCCTCCTGGTCCTGGGCCTTATCGCCCAGAACCAGCCCGCCACCACCTGGCTGGTCTTCGGTATTCTGGCGGTCTACTTCCTGGTCCTCTGCGGGGTACTGTTCGGGAAGCTGTTGTTCGGGAAGAAAAAAGCAGAATAAAATATCGTAAGGCGGACGCGGCAACGTCCGCTTTATTTATAGGCAACAACAGGTTGCTTGTCTGACCTGGATGCCGCTGGTATACTGTAGCCAACAAAACAGGAGGAGAGAGAGGACCATGGAAGCTTATGAAATTTTGAAAGCTTTGCGCGAGAAAAAGGGCCTGACGCAGGAGCAATTGGCCAAGAAGGTGATGGTCACCCGGCAGGCGGTGAGCCGGTGGGAGAATGGGGAGACCCAGCCCAACACGGAGACTTTGAAGCTCTTGTCCCGGGTATACGACGTGTCCATCAACACCCTCCTCGGTTCGCCCCGGACCCTCTATTGCCAGTGCTGCGGCATGCCCCTCACCGAGGACGGCATGATCAGCCGGGAGACAGACGGCAGCTTCAACGAGGACTACTGCACCTGGTGCTACACCGGCGGGACCTTCGTCTACACCTCCAAGGATATGCTGCTGGATTTCCTCCTGACCCATTCGCCCAACCCGGACAACCAGCCGGAGCCCCAGCGGCGGGCCATGTACGACGGGTACCTTTCCCAGCTCAAACACTGGAAACAGGAAGTGTAAACACAAAAAGAGAAGGCCAAGGCCTTCTCTTTTTCACTCATCCGTTCTTTTACAGCCCCAGATCTTCCTTCACCAGCAGCACATGGAATGCATTCACAGGCCGGGTGGGGGCCTCCAGAATGAAGGTCACGTTGCACATGCGCTCGGCAGTGCGGCAGTCATGGCACTGGCCGGTCTTGGCGCAGGGGGTGTTCAGGCCCAGCCGCCGGGCGTTGGTGGGGCAGGCGTCCCGCTTGATGCGGTCCAAGGCTTCGTCCAGGGAGGATACGATCTTGTTTTTGCCCACGATCACCACGATCTCATGAGGGCCGTAGATGAGGCCCGCGGCCCGGTTGCCTGTGCCGTCGATGTTGACGAGCCGTCCGTCCAGGGTCAGAGCGTTGGCGGAGCACATATACACGCCCGCATGTAGGGCCTTGTCCCGGGTGGCCTGCTTGGCTTCCTTGGCGGCCAGCCAGTGCCAGTAGACCTGGTTTCCGTTGCTCTGCAGGGCTTCGGCCAGGCCCATGTCCCGGACGGTGGCGCTGCCGCCGATGCCCACGCTCTTGGTGCCGATGATGTTCAGGGCCGCCGCCTTGGCTTCCTCGGCGGTGTTGAATACTTCCGGCAGGAACCGGCGGCTTTTGAGAGCCTTTACCAGGGCTTCATAATCGATGTTTTCCATAGACGCCTCCTTATTTATCGTAGGTAAAGAAGCCTTTGCCGGACTTGACGCCCAACAGCCCGCCGCGAACCATCTTGCGGAGCAGGGGATGGGGCCGGTATTTGGGATCGCCCGTCTCGCTTTGCAGCACCTCCATGATGGCCAGCACCACGTCGAGGCCGATCATATCGCCCAAGGCCAGAGGACCGATGGGGTGGTTGGCGCCCAGCTTCATGGCGGTGTCGATGTCCTCCGCGCTGGCCACGCCCTCGGCGTACACGCCCACGGCCTCGTTTATCATGGGGATCAGGATCCGGTTCACCACGAACCCGGCGGCTTCGTTGACTTCCACCGGGGTCTTGCCCAGCTGTACAGCTATGGCTTTGACCCTATCCACCAGTTCCCGGGGCGTGTTGATGCCGGCGATGATCTCAACGAGCTTCATGACGGGAGCGGGGTTGAAGAAGTGCATGCCGATGAGGGGGCGGTCCAGCTTCGCTCCGATCTCCGTGATGGACAGCGACGAGGTGTTGGAGGCGAAGATGCAGTCGGGCTTGGCGATGGATTGGAGCTCCGTGAAGGTCTGCTTCTTCACGTCCATGCTCTCGAAGGCCGCCTCCACGATAAGGTCGCAGTCGGTGCAGATGTCCTTGGTGCCGGCGGCGATCCGATCCAAAATGGTCTGGGCCGCCTCCGCGCTCATCTTTCCCTTTTGGACCCGCTTGGCAAGCTGGTTTCCGATGCGCGCCTTGCCCCGGGCGGCCAGCTCTTCTGAAATGTCGCACAGTTTCACCTCAAAGCCTTCGCACTGGGCGAAAGCCTGAGCAATGCCGGACCCCATGGTCCCGGCGCCGATGATGCCAACGATCATACAATCCTCCCGTTCTATTTGTTTTCGAATCGGATGTTCCGCTGTTTGTTCAAAAAGCCTGCCATCCCTCGCTTTTGGTCCTCCGTCTCAAAGCAGGCGGAGAACTCCCGGACCTCCGCGTCGATGGCCTGGTCCATGGGCAGGTTCACGCCCTCGTTCATGGCGGCTTTGCAGGCCCGCACGGCGACAGGCGCGTTCTTCGCGATCTTCGCTGCCAGTTTTTCCGCGGCAGGCAGGAGCTCGTCTGCCGGATAGACCCCGTTGACCAGACCCATCTGCAACGCTTCCGCCGCTTTCACGTTCCGGGCGGAGAAGATGAGCTCCTTGGCCTTGCCCATGCCCACGAGGCGCATGAGCCGCTGGGTGCCGCCGAAGCCCGGGGTGATGCCCAAGGTGACCTCCGGCTGACCGAAGAGGGCGTTCTCGCTGCACAGCCGGATGTCGCAGGCCATGGCCAGCTCACACCCGCCGCCCAGGGCGTACCCGTTCACCGCGGCGATGGTGGGGAGGGGGAAGGTCTCGATCCGGCGGAACACCTGGTTGCCCCGGCGGGAGAAGGCCGCCGCTTCCTCCGGCGACATGTCCGCCATGGCGGCGATGTCCGCCCCGGCGGCGAAGGCCTTTTCGCCCGCGCCGGTGAAGATGAGGCAGCGGACGGAATGGAGGTCCACCCGGTCCAGCTCCGCGGAAAGGTCGTCCAGGACCTGGGCGTTCAGGGCGTTCAGGGCCTCCGGCCGATCCAGGGTCAAGGTCAGGACGGGCCCCTCCTGTTGGGATCTCACAAAGGACATAGACGCCTCCTCAGCCTCGCTCGACGATGGCGGCACAGCCCATGCCGCCACCGATGCACAATGTGGCCAGGCCCTTCTTGGCGTCCCGCTTCTGCATCTCATGGAGCAAGGTCACCAGGATGCGGCAGCCGGAAGCGCCCACGGGGTGCCCCAGGGCAATGGCGCCGCCGTTCACGTTCAGCTTGGCAGGGTCGAACCCAAGCTCCCGGGCGACCGCCACGGACTGGGCGGCAAAGGCCTCGTTGGCTTCGATCAGATCAAAATCATCCACGGTGAGCCCCGCTTTCGCCATGGCCTTACGGCTGGCGGCCACGGGTCCCACGCCCATGATGGCCGGGTCCACGCCCGCAAGGGCGCCCGTGACGAACCGGGCCATGGGCGCGACGCCCAGCTCCTTCGCCTTCTCTTCGGACAGGAGGACCACGGCGGCGGCCCCGTCGTTGATGCCGGAGGAATTGCCTGCGGTGACCACGCCGTCAGGCTGGAAGGCGGGCTTGAGCTTCGCCAAAATCTCCGGCGTGGTGGCGGGCCGAGGCCCCTCGTCCGTGTCCACCACCACGGTCTGCTTCTTCTGCTTCACGGTGACGGGCACGATCTCGTCCTTGAACCGGCCTGCCTTCATAGCTTTGGCACACTTCTGTTGGGAATGAGCGGAGAACTCGTCCAGCTCCTGGCGGCTGATGCCCCAGCGCCGGGCCACGTTTTCGGCGGTGATGCCCATATGGTAATCGTTGAAGGCGTCCCAGAGAGCGTCGTTGACCATGGTGTCCACCAGGGTGCCGTTGTTCATCCGATAGCCGAACCGGGCCTTGGGCAGGGCGAAGGGGGCGTTGCTCATGCTCTCCGTGCCGCCGGCCACCACGACATCCGCGTCGCCGGAGGCGATAAGGGCCGCGCCCATGTTCACCGCGGCCAGGCCGGAACCGCAAACCACGTTCAGCGTCATGGCGGGTGTCTCCACCGGCAGACCTGCTTTCAAGGCGCACTGGCGGGCCACGTTTTGCCCGAGAGCCGCCTGGATGACGCAGCCCATGTAGACCATGTCCACGGCGCTCGCAGGCACCTTGGCCCGCTGCAGGGCTTCCGAAATGACCAGAGTGCCCAGCTCCACGGCGGATTTGGAGCTCAACGCTCCGCCCATGGTGCCGATGGGGGTCCGGCACGCGCCGGCAAGAACCACGTTTTTCATCTGCAAGGATTCCTTTCCATAATTCTCTACTTATATCATACACTATTTGGCGCCGAAGGGAAAGAGGCGCACGCAGAAAATACATGCAAAAAAAGAGAAGCCTTTCGGCTTCTCCTGCTTTCGTTTGCTTACCCTCAATACTTGCGCTTACGAGCGGCTTCGGCCTTCTTCTTGCGCTTCACACTGGGCTTCTCATAGTGCTCACGACGACGGACCTCGGCGAGGACGCCACTGCGGGCGCACTTGCGCTTCCAACGCTTGAGAGCGCTTTCCAGGGATTCGTTTTCTCCGACT
>CADCMN010000007.1 GCA_902802575.1 uncultured Eubacteriales bacterium
GGACAAGGTGGCCGAGGACTTCAACGCCTTCTCCGGCGGCCATGGGAAGCTGGCGGCCTTCGCCTTCATGATCTTCAACCTCCTGTGCGCCCCCTGCTTTGCGGCCATGGGCGCCATCAAGCGGGAGATGAACAGCCCCAAGTGGACCCTGTTCGCCATCGCCTATCAGTGCGTCTTCGCCTGGATCATGGCCTTCATCGTCTGGCAGGTGGGCCGGCTCTTCGCAGGCGGCTTGAACGTGATAGGCCTCGTCGTCGCCCTCGTCATGCTGGGGCTCCTCTGCTGGCAGCTCTTCAAGCCCTACAAGGAAGCCCAGAAACTGACCGTGAAGTGATCCCCTCATTTCTCCCCTCCTAACGACAGCGCGGCGAGGACCTCCGCTTTTCGTCCCCGCCGCGCTGCCTTCTCACAAAGGAAGTGATCTCATGCTGTCCTGGCTCTCTGCCAATCTTGTCAATATCGTCCTGATCGCCGCCATCGCGGTCATCGTCGGCCTGTTGATCCGCGTCATGATCCGTGACCGCAAGGCGGGCAAGGCCCCCTGCGGCGGCAACTGCGCCTCCTGCGGCGCCTGCCGCGGCTGCGCTTCCTGCGGCGAGTGCAGCGCCGCCAAAGAAAAAGCGGCGAAAATCACGCCGCATACTTCGTATAGATCCTCCGATAAACCATGATCAGGAGGGGGATGCCGCCCAGGCACCATATCGCCGTCAGGATCCCCGCCGCGGGCACCTGCAGAAAGCTCAACCCGGCGGCGGCCCAGAAGCCCAGGGAATAGCCGATCCACATCCAGCCGTTGGCCCGGTTGTAGGCGGGGATATCCCGGATCTGCCAGGGCTTCACCTCGGACCCGGAATAGAACCACATGGGCTTCTTCCGCCTCATGGCGTAGACGCCGATGCCGGTGAAGAAGGCGGCCAGGGGGATCATGATGATGAGAAACACCAGATTCTCCATGGCTCAATACTCGAACCCGCTGTGCTCGCCCAATGGCAGCTCCAGCATCTCGGGGTGGGCGAAGATGTGCTTGATGAGCTTCAGGCTCTTGGCAAAGTAGAATCCGTCGGCGATGCGCTCGTCCAGCGTGGCGCCGATGTCCACTACGTCCCGGATCGCCTTGGTCCCGTCGGCCATGAGCATCTCCTGCTTGTGGAGGGTGCCGATGGTGATCATGATGCTGTTGGTGCCGTAATTGCTCAGATGGTGGTGCACCGAGGGGCACTGGATACTGCCCAGGTTGCTGGTGAGGATGGTGGTATAGTTGGGGTCCCCCTCGGTGAGGGCCTTGGGGTTCACGCCCCAGAAGTCCAGCCAGCGGATGATCCGCACGATGGGGATCAGCACGAACCTTGGCAGGGCCGCGAACTTGTCCAACACCTCGTCGATGCCGCCGGTGGCGTGCTCGCTCTTTCTCGTTTCCTTCACATTCCCCACGATGCGCTGGCTGATGCTGTCCAGCGTGTCCGTGTTTTTGGGCTTAAGGACCATGAGGCTTTCCTCCGCGCCGTCGGCAAAGCGGCGCTTCACCACGAAGCTGATGGTGATCTCGTCCCGCTCGTACATGCGATACCCCTGGATGAACCGGTTCATGAGGGGCCGCTCCTTCACCATCCGGGCCATGCCCGTGACGGCGGCGTGGAAGAGGGTGGTCTTATACTCCGGGTGCTCGGCGTTCCGCTTTTCCAGATACTTCATCAGCTCCGTGGCGTCGATGACGTCGTTGAGATACACCTCGCAGTCCGTTCGATAGGGCCAAAGGTAGCACATGATGGTCTGCAATCCCGGGGCCTTCACCCGGCGGCCGTCCCGCCGGTCCCCCCAGCGGCGCTTCTTCTTGGGTTCGTTGCTCATGATCTTCTCCTATAGTTCGATGGTCGAAAAAGGTTCCAGAGCCCGGCAGGGGATGCCGCGGGCTGTCAGTCGGTCGATGAAGGGTTGGGGGTCGATGGCCGCCGTCAGCGGCGGAAAACTGTTGTCATAGTGGTCGAGATATACGGCCTTGGGCCGCAGCCGCGCCACCAGGGGCCAGCCGTATTCCGCCAGGTCGCTCCGCCCCTGGTAGGGCAGGATCAGGGCGTCGGCCCCAGTGGGATAGTCCACGGCCGGGTCCAACCCCAGGCTTCCCATGACCTGGATGCGCCTGCCGCCCGCCGTCACCTGGTAGAACAGGATCTCGCCCTTCTCCGGGTAGGCGGCCGCATAGCGCAGCAGCCGGGCGGCCCCCAGGGGATGGCGGCAGAGCCGAGGGACCGTCTGCCGGATCAGGGGCCCGTCAAATTTGCAATGCCGTCCCTGAAAGGCGGTTATGGAAAACGGCCCCACCGCCACGGTCTCACCGGGGCGGATCCTCCGCAGCCGGTCCGGGGCCACGCCGTGCTTTCGCAGGGTCCCGCAGGGGGCGGCCGTGGCATAGATGGGCGCGTTCGATCCGGCGCACAGAGCCGGCAGCTCCAAGATATGGTCGAAGTGACCGTGGGTCACGAACACCGCCGCGGCGTCAGAAAACGTACCCCTGTCCAAGGCGGGCCACCGCTTCCCCGGCGGCAGGCCCAGGAAGGGGTCGAAGGCGATGGACCTGTCCCCTTCTGTCAGAAGCAAGGCGGCGGTGGTGAACCATTGGAGCTTCATGCGGTCTTTCGCGCCTCTTCCTCCTCCAGCAGCCGGTAGGCCACCTTGCCCACCAACGTCTTGGGGAGCTCCTGCCGAAACTCGATCTCCCGGGGCAGGGCGTATTTGGCAATGTGGAGCCGCAGCTGCTCCATGATCCGCTCCTGCAGGGCTTCCCCGGGGGTCTCGCCCTCCCGGGGCACGATGAAGGCCTTCACCTTCTGCATCCGCCGGGGGTCCTTCACGCCGATGACGCAGCTGTAGGCCACCTCGGGGCAACTGTCGATGATGTTCTCCAGCTGGCCGGGGTAGATGTTGTAGCCGTTGGTGATGATGAGGCGCTTCAGGCGCTGGCGGAAATACACGTATCCGTCCTCGTCCATGTAGCCGAGATCCCCGGTGTAGAGCCAGGTGTCCCCGTCGGGCAGCACCCGCAACGTCTCGGCGGTCTCCTCCGGATGCTTCAGATACCCGGTCATCAGGGTGGGCCCCTTCAGGATGATCTCGCCCTCGGTCATGGGCGGCAGAAACTCAGCCGTGCCGGGCTTCACAATGGCGTAGACCGTGTCGGGGAAGGGCAGCCCGATGCTCCCCTCCCGATAGTCATCCTTGGGGGTGAGGCAGCTGGCGGTGACGCACTCCGTGAGCCCGTAGCCCTCCCGGACCTGGATGTGGGCGTGGTGGGCTTTCAAAAAGGCGTCGATCTTCTTCTTCAGCTCCACGGACAAAGAGTCGCCGCCGCAGAACATGCCCAGGAGGAAGCCCATGTTCAGCCTGTCCAGCTGGGGCATGTGCAGCAGCGCTTCGAAGATGGTGGGCACGCCCGCGATGAAGTTGGGCTTCTTGCGTTTGAGCATCTGGGCGTAGCTCTTGGGAGTGAAGGTGGGCATGAGGATGCAGCAGGCCCCGTGGATCAGGACCGTGTGGATGTTGATGCCCAGGCCGAAGCCGTGGAAGAGGGGCATGCAGCTGAGCATCTTGAGGCCCGTGCGGAAGGTCTCCTGTATGGACTCCATGGCCTGCATGGCGCAGGCGTTGAAGTTGAGATCCGTGAGGCAGATGCCCTTGGGCTCGCCGGTGGTGCCGCCGCTGTAGAGGATCACGGCGGTGCGGTACTTCTCGAAGACAGGCGTAGGCAGCGCCGCCTCCCCGTCGCCCTGCTTCAAAAACTCGGACCACAGCAGGTGGGGCGGCTGGGGAAACTTCAGATAATCCTTGCCCTTTTTGAGGGTGTAGAGGATGCAAAGGTGCATCGGCAGCACGTCCTGCATCCGGCAGGTCAGGATGGTCACGGGATGATCCGCGTCGGCCAGGGCCGCAGCCACCTTCTCGTAGAACAGGTCCACGGTAACGATGACCCGGCTCTCGGCCACGTTCAGGTAGTAGGTGATCTCGCTCTGGGCGGACAGGGGGTGGACCATGTTGGCTACGGCGCCCAGGCGGTTCACGGCGTAGAAGCAATCCAGGGCCTGGGGGATGTTGGGCAGGCAGATGGTCACGGCGTCGCCGGGGCGCACGCCGAAGGCCCACAGGGCCCGGGCTGCCCGCTCGATGCGGCGGATGAACTGGGCATAGGTGGTCTTTCTGCTGTAAAACTCGTAGGCGGGCTCCTCAGGATACTGCTTTGCCACCCGTGCCACCATTTCGAACATGGTGGCTTCGGGGTAGTCGAGGTGCTGGCGGAGTCGGTCGTTGGGTTCCATCACAAAGTCCTTCAAAAATTTGATATATAGCAGTATACCATAGCCGGCGGCGAAGCACAACCGCTTTCCGGGAAAAAGGCGGCGCGATCCGGCAGTTTTTCACCCCAACGGCACATAGCCCGTGGCCTCGATCAGCGTTTGTCCCTCGGGGGACAGGAGCCAATCGACCAGCTTTTTCACGTTTTTGTTGGGATCGTCGGCCCGGTACACGGCGTAGAAGGAGGCCACGATGGGATACTCGCCGCTGCGGATGGTCTCCCTGTCGGGATAGACGCCGTTGAGCCGCAGGACCTTCACGTCCGGGGCCTCCTGGCCCGCGGCGCCCACCATGTCCATAAGGTAGAACCGGAAGGAATAGCCGAGGGAGGCGCCGAACAACGCCAGGGGCGACTTGCCCTGGATGGGCCGATCCCCCATAAAGGCGTCCATGACGCTTTGGCTGCCGCTGCCCTTCAGCCGGGTCACGGGGTTGATGGGCCGGTCCGGGCCGCCCACGTCCCGCCAGTTGCGGATGCGGCCGCCGTAGATGTCCCGGATCTGGGCGGTGGTGAGGCTGTCCACCGGGTTTTGACCGTTGACGAAGAACACGAAGGCTTCGAGACCGATGGGCACGTAGACCAGCTCCACGCCCTTTTCGGCGGCGTACTGCTTCTGCTCCGCCGACGGCGCGGCCGAGAAGAGGATGTCAGCAGTCCCGTCCACCACGGCCTTGTAGCCCCGGACCGTGTTCCGATACTGCATCCGGCTGTCCGGCGCGAAGTTCTCCCCGTAGTAGTTGTCGTCGGAGAAGACGCCGCCCTCATAGGTGACGGAGCCCTCGGGGTACACGTTCTCGATCACCGCGGCGTATACGGGCACCAGGGCCGCCGCCCCGTCCAGCACGGGCAGGTCCCCGGTCAGGCGAAAATCGGTGTGGATCTTGGGCAGGTCGGACCCGGCCTCGAAGGGCAGATACCTGCCCACGTCCACCATCTTGGGCTGGGCGGAATCGCTGAAGTTATTGGTAAGGCGGCAGGTGAGGAGCCGATAGAGGCTGCCGTTGAACCCCAGGAACAGGGCGAGGGTCAGCAGCAGGATCGACGATTGACGAAAGAGCCGTTTTCGATTCATTTGGATCATCTTCTTACGTATGGCAGTTTTGCCGGTTTTGCCTGCAAAATTGCCGCGCCGGTCCGCGGCAAAGGCAAACACTGCGTGTGAAAAACCCTGTTTTTCACACTACCACAGCTCCTTAGCGATGAACTGGATGATGGAGGCGTGCTCGTAGGCGTAGCAGGCGTAGGCGAAGTGGGCCGCCGTCAGCAGCAGGCACAGCCCCAGCACGGCGGCAAAGACGATGCGAAAGGTCCTGGGTTTCATGTCCGCACCTCACATATGGGCCACGGCGGCCATGAGCAGCAGGAGTATGCCCACGCAGAGGCCCGCCAGCACCACGGCCGTGATGGCGGAAGCGATCAGGCTCCGCCGCCAGGCCGCGAACCGATCCGGGGCCTCCTCCCGCCGGACCCTTGTTTTGAAGAACCCCACCAGGCTCACGATGAACCAGATCACCGCCGCGGCGGGCAGGGCAAAATAGAGAAAGACGATGAGCTCGCCGATGAATCGTTCCATAGGGGCCTCCCGGATGGTTTTTCAACAGTATACCAAAGATGGGGCTTGAGGGCAATCGAAGCCCCCTTTTTTCACAAAAACGGCCAAATGCTACGATAAGTAGCAAAAAAGAGGCCAAAAGACATCTTTTGTCGCTTGTTTTGTCAGCTGCCGTTGCGTATACTGGGACCATCGAAAGCAAGGAGGACAAGAAAATGACATTTGCACAGAAGCTGAAAGAGATGCGGACCCGGGCGGGCATGTCCCAGGAGAAGCTGGCGGAGAAGGTGGGCGTGAGCCGTCAGGCCATCACCAAGTGGGAGACGGACAAGGGGGCCCCGGACATGGATAATCTGATGGCCATCTCGGACCTGTTCGGCATCAGCGTGGACGAGCTCCTGGGCCGGGAGGCCCGGCGGACGACGGAAGGCTTCCTATATGAAAGCGTGACGGAGTACGACGTCATGGATCCCAAGCGGTACGACATGAAGCTGGGCGGCGCCCGGCGGCTGAGCGTCCGGGGCTACGAGGGGGAGAAGCTGCGGGTGCGGCTCCTTTCGGACACCCTCGCCACGTTGGCATCGGACTGCAAGGTGAAGATCGACGACAACCGGGGGCGCCTGGACGTGGACCTGGTCCGCCAGAACGGCATGACCGAGGCGGCGGTCAGGGAGGGGCTCACCATAGAGGTGGAGCTGCCCAGTCGGTATATCTATCATGTGGAGCTGGCGGCCAATGTGAACGAGCTTCTCGTGAGCGAGCTCGTCTGTGAGGACCTGGAGTTCGGCGGCAAGGTCCAGACCCTGGTGGTGGACGGCTTTGCCGGGGCCATGGAGATCGACAGCAACCTGGACATGAAGGTGGACGTGCGCGCCCTCACGGGAAGCCTGGCCCTCAACCAGGTGGCCGCCGTGTCCCGGCTGACGGTGCCCGAGGGGTTCGCCTTCGCCGCCAAAAAGAGGGGCATCGGCAACGCCCTCTACTTCGAGGCGGCCGGCCGGAGCGCCGATGATTTCTCCGATCCCGACGCCGAGACCGTCATCGAATTGAACGGCATGAAGAGCGAGCTGTTCCTCTGCCGAGCGTAAACGGAAAGGGCATCGCAGCGCGGGCAAAGTCCCGCGCTGTTGCGCTTTTTGGGCGCGGGTGGTATACTGGAAGGCAGAAAAAGCACGACAAGAGGGGGAAGAATGGAACAGAGGAACTACATCGCCCGGACCAGTGGGCTCAAGGGGAAGGACTATGTGGGCTACGCCCTGGTGGACACGGCGGGCTGCCTCATCTTCAGCTTGGTCACCACCCTGCTGCAGAAGTATTACACGGACATCCTCCATCTCGGGCCCCTGTTCATCATGCTCATGTTCATGGGCGCCCGGATCTGGGACGCCGTCAACGACCCCATCATGGGCCGCATCGCCGACACGGCGAGGCCCGGCCGCTTCGGCCGCTATCGCCCCTGGCTTCTGTACGCCGCCGCGCCGCTGGCCCTTTCGGGGGTGCTCATGTTCATGAAGTTCCCGGGCATGGGCGAGCCGGAGCATATCGTGGGCACCGCCGTCTACGCCACCTGCACCTATATCCTCTTTGGGATGATCTACACGGTCCTGCAGATCCCCTACGGGTCCTTGGCCTCCGTGGTCACCACCGACGACAGGGAGCGGAACAAGCTCTCCATCTTCCGATCCATCGGCGCGGCCCTGGGGTCCATTCCGGTGCTGCTCATCGCCAGCTTCGCCTATTCGAAGCGATTGGACGCCGACGGCCAGGCGGTGATGGGCGAAAACGGCAAGGCCATCACCGACATGCAGTATGCGCCCGTGCTCCGGGGCGTGATCCTCATGGCCATGGCCTCCTTGGTGCTGCTGCTCATCGCGTTCCTGCTGAACAAGGAGCGGGTCCAGGCCAAGCCCCGGCCCAAGGAAAAGGGCGGGGCCCGGAAGGCCGTGGGGCTGCTGTTCCGGAACCGGGCCTTCGTGGCGGTGAGCCTGGCGTCCATGCTGCTCCTCTCCGGTCAGATGTTCACCCAGAGCTTCTACACCTACCTCTTCGACGACTATTTCCACGCCAACTGGATGAACCTGGCCACCCAGGCCTGCACCTATTCGCCCATGCTGGTGATGATGTTCCTCCTGCCCAAGATGGCCCGCAGGATCGGCAAGAAAGAGGTCACGTCCTGGGGCTGCGCGGCGGCCGCCGCGGCGAATTTGGCCCTCTTCTTCCTCCGGGGCATGGCGCCGGAGAAGCTCATGTGGGTGTTCCTCCTCCTCTGCTTCGTCTCGGGCTGCGGCCTCACCACGCTGGTGATGCAGCTCTGGGCCATGGTGACGGACGCCCTGGACGATCTGGAGGTGAAGACCGGCAGCCGGGACACGGGCACGGCCTACTCCGTGTTCAACTTCTTTAGGAAGCTGGGCCAGGTCCTCTCCGCCGTGTGCGTCAACGGAGCCCTCCTCGGCATGCACTACCGCTATGAGAAGGGCGCGGTCCAGACCCTGGAAAATCTGAAGATCATGTACGACCTCGCCACCATCATCCCCGCCGTCCTCTTCGGCCTCATGGCCCTGATCCTCTTCCTGTGGTACCCCCTCTCCCGGCAGCGGGTGGCCGCCCTGCAGCAGGAGAAGGAACGGACGCTGAAGGAAGGGTACGAAAAGAACCTGATCGACATCGGCTGAGGTTTCTCATACAACGATACCGTATTCTTGACGAATACCGGGAGACGTGGTAGAGTAGGCACCAATCACAGCGAGGAGAACCGCCATGGATCGACCCACCATCCCCTCTATCTGCCCCAAGACCGCCCTCTGTTCCAACCTGGATCGAAGGGACGGGCATCTGCGCTTTGCCGGCCAGGACGCCGTGGACCTTGCCCGGACCTACGGCACCCCTCTGTACCTGATGGACGAGGACCGGATCCGGTATAACTGCCGCCTGTACACGGAAGCGTTCCAAAACTGTTTCCCCAAGGGCTCCCGGGTCCTGTATGCCAGCAAGGCCGCCTCCTTTCGACAGATGTGCCGGATCGTCCGGCAGGAGGGCCTGGGGCTGGATGTGGTTTCCTCCGGGGAGATCCATACGGCCGGGACGGCGGGCTTCCCCATGGACCTGGTCTATTATCACGGGAACAACAAGACGGACGAGGATATCGCCTTCGCCATGGACGCGGGTGTGGGCTGCTTCGTGGTGGACGGGGTGGAGGAGCTTTTGGCCTTGGAGGCGGAGGCGTGCCGCCGGAACGTGCGGCAGAAGGTCCTGCTTCGGATCACCCCCGGCATCGACCCCCACACCTACGACGCCGTCAGCACCGGAAAGGTGGATTCCAAGTTCGGCGTGTCCATCGAGACCGGTCAGGCGGAGCCCTTCGTGGGCCTGGCCCTGGCCCAGCCCCATCTTTATGTGGCCGGCTTCCACTGCCATGTGGGGTCCCAGGTCTTCTGGGAGGACGTGTTCGAACGGTCGGTCATGGTGATGATGGCCTTCATCCGCACCGTCCGCGACCGCTGCGGCTATTTGCCGGAGGAGCTGGATCTGGGCGGCGGCTACGGCGTACGGTATGTGGAGAGCGACCCGGAGATCCATATCCCCCGGAAGATCGCATCCGTGGCGGAAACGCTGTACGCCATCGCAAAGCGGCTGGACCTGCCCGTGCCCAAGGTGCTCATGGAGCCGGGCCGCAGCATTGTGGCGGACGCGGGCATGACTCTGTACACCGTGGGGTCCATCAAGGAGATCACCGGCTACAAGCGCTACGTCTCCATCGACGGCGGCATGTCCGACAACCCCCGCTACGCCCTCTACGGCTCTCAATACACCTGCTGCAACGCGAGCCGCATGGACGAGCCCTCCGAGATGCGCTGCGATCTGGTGGGTCGGTGCTGCGAAAGCGGCGACGTCATCCAGCCGGACATCCTCCTGCCCGAGACCACGAAGCGGGGGGATGTGGTGGCCGTCTGCACCACGGGGGCCTACAACTTTTCCATGGCCTCCGGCTATAACCGTATGCTGCGCCCGCCGGTGGTCATGCTGAAGGAGGGCCGATCCTACGTGGCCGTGCAGCGAGAGACATTGGACGATATGATACGGTTGGATCAGTGAGCCCATACATATAAGAGACCGCGATTTCGCGGTCTCTTTTGCTTTTGGTCAGGCTTTGACGAACCACACCGGCTCGTCCTCAACGAGGCAGGGGACGATGAGCTCCTCCCCGGGGGGATAGAGAGGGCCTTGGCCCCGAAGTCGCCAGCCGCCGCCCAACTTGGGCAGGGTCAGGGCCACGTTCACCGCCCCCTCATCGAAGACGGGGCAGACCAATATGTCCTCGCCGCACATAAACCAGTCGCTCTCCACGGGATATTCGTCGTCCAGCAGGAACACGGGCCGGATCAGGGGTTCGTGACGAAGGCGGGCCTGCTCCGCCTGCTCATAGAGGTAGGGGACCAGCCGCTCCCGCAGGGCGAAGAGCCGCCGGACGGCGGGCAGCAGGTCCGGGTACAGCCAGGGCATGGTGGGCTCTGCCCCCGGCTTCCAGGAGTGGAGCACGAACCGGGGCAGGAACACGCCGTATTGGAGCCAGCGGAGGAACAGCTCCCGGCCGGGCTGGGGTCCCGCGAAGCCGCCCACGTCCGGGCCGAAGAACAGGAAGCCCGAAAGGGCCATGGTCATGGCCTGGTAATGGTTGTACCTCAGGTCCCGGAAGTCCGTCAGGTTGTCTCCGGTCCAGGTGGAGGCCACCCGCTGGGTACCCGCCATGGCGCAGCGGGACACGTTGAAGGGCGTTTCGACGCCCGCTTCCAGGCAGGCCTCCCGGCTGGCCCTGGCCATGAGGTATGAGAACAGGGGCCGGACCCGGGCGGCAGGCAGGGGGCGGCCGAAGCCATAGGCCAGCACGTCGTCGTCCCACACGTCGTATTCGTTGTTGTCGTTCCAGATGTCCGTATAGCCCTTGTCGATGAGCTGCTCCTTCACGCATCGCTTCCAGAAGGCATAGGCGTCGGGGTTGGTGAAGTCGAGGTAGCTGGCCATGCCGCCCCAGAAGGGGAATTGGGCGGGGCGGCCGTCGGCGCAGCGCAGGAACCAGCCGTTGGCCGCGATCGTTTCATAGAGGGGATGATCCGTGAGGAAGGCGGGCTTCACGTTGGGGATCAGGGCCATGCCGTGATCCCGGAAACAGGCGGCCAGCCCTTCCGGCGAGGGGATCTTGTCCAAATTCCAGTGGAACACGCAGCGCCTGTCCCCGATTTGGGTATACCCGCTGGAGAGATAGAACCCCCGGCAGGGGATGCCGTTTTCCTCGCACCTGGTCACGAACCCCCGCAGCTGCCGATCCGCGTCGGGGGCGTCGGTGTAGGCCATGGTGCTCCCGCAGTAGGAGAAGGCCCACTTCGGCACGGGGGCGGCCATGCCGGTGAGGGCGGAGAAGCGACGGATGATCTCCATGGGCGTGCCCAAAATCAGGTAGAAGACCAGGTTCTCCTCCTCGAAGCGGACGCTGCGGAAGGGCTCGAAATAGTTGTCGTGCTCCCGGCCCAGGTCCGTGGCGCCCCGGGACAGGGTGTCGTAGAAGAGGCCGTAGCTCCCGGCCCCGTGACGGCAGAGATAGAAGGGCAGGTGCTTATAGAGGGGGTCGCTGCTCTCCGCCCGGAAGCCCATGGCGTCCCCGGTGTGCAGCAAAAACCGCTGTCCGGCCTTGTTCACAGGGCCGCACTTGTCGCCGAGACCGAAGATCTCCTCGCCTTCGAACCGGTCCGCATAGTGGACGGACCCGGCTCCCAGCTCCCCGGCGAAGTTGTACGCAAGGCCGCTGCGGTCCCGGTACAGGAGGCCCTTCTCCGTCCGGGCGCTGATGCGGAAGTTTTTGAGTTCGACGGAGAAATCCACCCCGTCCAGGGCGAAACAAAGCGTCCCGTCCGCCTCCGTGACCGCCGGAGCAAGGGGCGTGAAGCCCTCCAGCGACAGCTTGTCCCGGCCGGCGAGGGGCACGTCCGCCCCCTGGGGGCACACGCTCCAGGTGGGCACCAGGGGCACGCCGTCCCGGATCAGGGCCACCCGCAGCATATGGGGCAGGAAATCGAGGCGCATGGTGACCCCGTCCGCCCCGTAGATCCGATGGCCGGGGCCGGCCTCGATCAAACCGAACCGATGATCGAACTTCATGCTTTGGGGTCCCCCTTGGTGAGCATGTTTTTGAGGAGCTTCCCGTAGGGCACCGGCCCCATCTTCGTCCCCCGGGGCCCGATCCGCAATGCGGGCTTCCCCTTCCGCCAGGGGGGCAGACCGGGGCCGTTGGGGTCTCCGGTGCGGGCGAAGTTCACGAGATAGTCCATCATCTGCTCCGATGCCTCATGATCCCGCTTCCCGTAGGGCCGCCAGCTTCGATCCAGGGTACCGAACATATAGCGAAGGTCCGAGGAGTGGAAGGCCCGGTTGTCGTCGCTGGGGGCGTCCAAATCGAAACAGTAGAGATACGCCCCGTTCCGGCGGCCGAATCTGTTGCCGATGAAGGCCATGACGGGGGCGTACATGTCGTTGTTGGTGTAGCCGATGAGATAGTCCACGGGGAGGGGCGACTCGATGAGCTGGTCCACGGGTCTGGGCAGCAAGAAGCCGTCGATGACGGGCATGGTGTGATAGATGCCGTCCTTTCGCAGGGCCTTGATCCTCTCCACCGCTTCGAATATGTCCTCCAAGGGCGCGGCCTTCAGCGCCTCAAAGCTCTTGCACCCGGCCAGCGCCATGAATTGGCGCCAGTATTCGCGGGTGCTCTCGGCGGGCCGAGGCAGGGCGAACCTGGGGAACAGGCCCCCGCCGCTCATCATGACCGCCCGGCGAAACAGGCCCCGGTGGGCCGGATTCAAACACAGGTATTGCACGGAGATGGCGCCGGCGCTCTGGCCCATCAGGGTGATGTTGTCCGGGTCCCCGCCGAAGGCGGAGATGTGGGCTCTGACCCAGCGCAGGGCGGTGAGCTGATCGTCCAGGCCGAAGTTGCCGTCCCGGCCGTACGCCCTTTGGATCTCCTCGTGGGTGAGATACCCCAAGGGCCCCACCCGATAGTTGGCCATCACCGCCACGGCCCCCCGCCGGGCCCAGCCGCTGCCGTCGAAGGGGTCCTCCGCATTGAGGCCGGAGTCGAAGCCGCCGCCGTAGAAGAACAGGATCACGGGGGCGTTTTTGGCTTCATAGGGGGCGTAGACGTTCAAGTTCAGGCAGTCCTCGGAATAGGCGAATGCGCTGCCCTCCCGGTATTCCTTCTTGTAGAACAGCCGCACCGGGTCCTCCAGATGCTCGTGGACGGCCCGGTTCTGGGGGCAGCCGGGGCCGAAGCCGGCGGCGTCCAGCACCCCGTCCCAGCGGTCCACGGCCTGGGCGTACTCGAACCGCCCGGCCTTCCCAAAGGGCACCCCCCGGAACACCAGACATTTTCCGTTGTCCAGCCCCCGGATGGCCCCTAAGGGCGTCGTAACTACCGTTTCCCTGTATGCCATGAATCCTTCGATCCCTTCTACAAGTTCTTTTGGCTGCACCTTTTCTTACAAGAAAAGGTGCGAGCTTTCAATAGGTTCCTATCATAGCATGGCTGAGCCGCCGGTGACGATCCAGGCCGCCAGGGAGGCGATGAGCAGCGCTCCGGAGTACACGCTGCCCGTGCGGCGGTAGAACCAGGTGCCCAGGAGGCTGAACACCAAAACCTGGGGCACGAACAGAATGAGCAGCGACATGAACGGCCCGCCGAAGGTGGACCCGAAGAGCACATCCGCCCCGGGACCGATGTTCAGGAAGAAGGGCACGTACTCGATGAGCACGATCAGCAGCACCCCGCCCACCATCATGAGGGCGTTGCACCACCAGGCCCCAAAGAACCCCTTGGCCCCCTTCTCATAGGCGGCTTCGGTGCGCATGGAGGCCATGATCTTTGAATTGTTCAGCAGGAAGAACAGGGCGAACAGGGGCAAATACACGCAGAACTGGCCGAAGCGGGCCGGGGTGAAGGTCTTAAAGAAGGGCCAGATGAACCGAAGGTCCAGCAGATACACCCCGGCCAGGGCCACCACGGCGTAGACCATGCCAAGCAGACACAGCACCAGCAGAGCCGACCGGCCTAGGAGCCCCCAGCTGATCTTCATGGGCGCCTGCTCGCTGCCCAGGCCCATGCCGTACCAGCCGTCGAAGGTCTCGGCCTTCTTCGCCTTGCGCCAGCCGGTCCAGGAGGTCACCACCATCACCAGGATCAGCAGGGAATACCAGCCGATGAAGCCGTTGCCCACGGTCATGCGGAAGATCCCCTCCGGCAGGGGCAGCAGCGCGTGGCCCAGCTGGGTCATGAACGGGTAGGTGAGGCCCGCGATCAGCAGCGTGATGACGGCCCCCTTCCACCATTTTTTCCGGGGCTTGATGTTCGCTTTCGGCGGCAGGGCCTGGGGGATGGCGGCGAAGAAGGGGACGGTGAGCAGCAGCTCTGAGAGGGGCACCATGGCGAGGAGCGTCAGCAGCATAGCGAGGAGCACCAGCCACTCCTTGCCCATGGCGATCTGATCCGTGGCGGGAAGGTCCTTCATGCTCTCCGCCCCGAAGGCGTCCCGGAACCAATCCAGGGCCACGGCCAGCCCGTGGCTGTGGTGGGTGGTGAGCCGGTGATTGGTGTAGAGGAGCTCCATGCGCCGGGCGCTGCCGTCGCTGAAGGTGCCGTAGGTCCTGTCCCAGGCGGCCATCTCAGGGGTGGCGCCCAAAAACTCGCACCGCAGGTCGGAGGTGAGGAGCCTGTCGTCCACCACCCGCTGGTAGTCGCGGAAATAGCTGAATTCGTCCCACTTGGCCTGGAGCAGAAGCACGTTGTTGAAATGGATCTTGCTCGTATCGTAGACGCTGTCCCGGAACAGCTCCCCGCACTGGAGGACCGTGGCCCGAGGCTCGATATCCGTGCCCGCGAAGGCCGCCGCCACGGACCAGCCGGCCCAGGTGCCCATGGAGTGGCCGCTGATGCCCAGGCGGGTGGGATCCACGTTGTCCATGGTGGCCAGGACCGCATAGGCCGCCGCGCCGCCGCAGGAGCTGTCCGTGATCTCGTTGCCGGCGTCGTCCTTGGAATAGTGGTCGTCAAAGAAACTGAGGTTGGAGAAGTTCATGAGCAGGCGATAGCGGACCGTGCCGCCCGCCTTCTTGAAGGTGCCCGTTTCGATGCTGTCCTCCCCGTAGTTCACCTTCACGGTGTGGTTCACATACCCACGCTCCCGGAGCCCGGGCTCGGAGAAGCCGTGGCCGTATTCGTCCAGGGACAGGACCACCACGCCCCGGCGGGCCAGCTCGATGGCGTAGGCGGCGTTGGTCTCCCGATCGTTCTGGTACCCGTGGAGCAGCAGCACGCCCGGGGCTTTGTGTTCCGCCGTGGCGGTTTTGGGCGTGTAGAGCTTGTAGGTCATCCGGCCCAGATGTTCCTTGCCGCCCTCGCCCCGGTAGGCGTCGATGACGCCCTCGGTGACGGCGATATTGCCGTGGTCGGTCTGGATGCCGTTGGCCAGCGTCAGCGCCCCAAAGGCGGCGACGAGCAGCACCGCCAGCAAAACGGCCCACTTTGTCCTTGCTTTTTTCATGAAGATACCCCTTTCTATTTGGGCCTTTTCCGGAAAGAAAAGGCCCGCGAAAATGATTCACTGAATAAAGTGGTATGGAGCAGAAACGCTTATATCATCCCGAGTTTCTCTTTTTTCGGTCCCTCTTTTCTTCTTTGTATAAAGAGATAAAAGGGACAAAAAGGGATTTTTACAGCGTCACTGTCTCCGGCGGGGCGCCGAAGGAGGAGAAGACGGCCGTGGCGTCGGCAAAGTAGAGGACCTGGGTGTTGCCGTCGTCGGGGTCGTACATCCGCTTCAGGCTGGGATACTTGTCCAGCATGGCCGCCTTGACCTCCCGCCGATCGTCGTTCAGGAGCTTGCCGGAAACCCGGACCCATTGGCCTTTATGGAAGGCGCAGATCTCCGCCTTGGGGTTCTCAAACAGCTGCTTGGACACGGGCTTCACCTTCCCGGTCTGGATGTAGAGTTTTCCCTCGTAGACCAATGCCGTGCCGAAGGGCCGCACCCGGGGCTGATCCCCCTCTGCGGTGGCCAGGTAGTACACCTGGGCTTCCTCCAAAAATGCGCACACTTTTTCCGCAGCGTTCATATCCAAATCCTCCTTGGCTCTTTTTTTCAGAATAAAGGCTTTGGGCCCGATTGTCAAGCGGGCCCGGGTCTGGTATACTCTTTCCATCGAAACACAGGGGGAAGAACACATGAAATGGCTCATCGCGTCGGACCTGCACGGGTCGGCCTACTACTGCAGACAGCTCCTGGCGGCCTATGACCGGGAGGGGGCGGACCGGATGCTGCTTTTGGGGGACCTTCTCTACCACGGGCCGAGGAACGACCTCCCCAGGGACTACGACCCCAAGGCGGTGACGGCCATGCTGAACGGGCGGCAGGGGGACATCCTGGCGGTCCGGGGCAACTGCGACGCGGACATCGACCAGACCGTGCTCCGGTTCCCCATCTGGGCGGACTACGCCCTGCTTTCGGAGGGGGCGCGGCTGATCTTCGTCACCCACGGGCACCTCTATAGCCTGGACCATCTGCCGCCGCTCCATCGGGGCGACATCCTGCTCCACGGCCACACCCACGTGCCCGCCTGCGAGGAGCGGGACGGCGTCACCTATCTGAACCCGGGCTCCCTGGCCATCCCCAAGGAAAACTCCCCCCACGGGTACATGACGCTGGAGAACGGCGTCTTCCTCTGGAAGACCCTGGACGGGGAAACGTACCGGGAATTCAGGATATAGCCTTTCTTTGTTCCTTTTTTCGCTTCAGGGAAGAGCAGAAAGAAACCGAAAAAAGAGAAGCCTATGGGGAATAAAGCGCGGAAAGGTATGCTCCTTCCTGCGCTTCTCCTTTGGGCGGCTTTTCTCCTCTGCCCGGAGAGGATTTGTGAAGGGATGATTTCAAAAGCATATTGAACAATATGACATTGTTTGAATGTGATAGCGGACGCAGAGCGCGGCGCAGGCTTGCTGGGCCGTTGGCGCAGGGAAGCCGAGGGCGTTTTTGCGATGGATTTGGTCGGCGGCTTTTTCGCCGGACCGGCTCTCTGCGAAAAATGTTTACAATCCCCGTTCTTTCAGGTATTCTGATATTCGGATATACTGTACTCGTGAGATCGTGATGCCGGAAGGCGAAACGGCGATGCGGCATGGAGGGGATACGTCTATGACCATGGATTTGGGAACGCTGGCCGTGCTGGCCCCGCTGCTGCTCCTGCTGATCGGGTTGGGCTTCACCGTATGGGTGGACCCCTATATCGGTCGGGAGCGGCGCCGCGTCATGCTGTTCATCGTCCTGCTGAGCCTCAGTCTGATCGTGCAGAACGTGCTGGAATACCGCTGCGCCGTCACGCAGCCGGGCGGGAAGTGGCGCACGGTGCTGACGATCTATGGGTACGCCGTCCGGCCGGTGATCCTGATCCTGTTCCTCTATATCGTGCATGAGAAAAAGAAGAAGCTCTGGCCCTGGTGGATCCTGGCGGGGATCAATGCGGCCGTCTATCTGACAGCCCTGTTCTCTCCCATCAGCTTCTGGATCGACGAGGGGAACTGTTACCACGGCGGCCCTCTGGCTTCGTCCTGCATCCTGTGCAGCATGATCCTACTGGGCGCCCTGCTGATGGAAGCCGTACGCAACCGCCGCAGCAACGGAAAGTGGAGCCTGTGGATCCCGGCCTTCGTCTTCTGCATGATCGTCACTTCCGTGGAGTTGGATTACAACGTCAAGGAAGGGCAGCTGCCCATCTCGTTTTTGACCATCGCCATCACCGTGGGCGGCGTGTTCTATTACATCTGGCTCCACCTGCGGTTCGTCCGCCAGCACGAGCGGGACCTGATGGCAGCCCAGCGCATCCGGATCATGATGACCCAGATCCAGCCCCATTTCCTGTTCAACGCCCTCAATACCATTCGGGCCCTCTATGCCAAGGACCCGCCGCTCGCGGACAGGACCCTGGAGGATTTCAGCACGTATCTCAGGCAGAATCTGGAGTCCCTGGACCAGGTGGGGCTGATCCCGATCGCCAAGGAGCTGGAACATACCCGCCTGTACGCCCAGATCGAATCCCTCCGGTTCCCCAACATCCATGTGGCATACCGGATCGAGGACGAGGCCTTTGAGGTCCCGGCCCTGACGATCCAGCCCCTGGTGGAGAACGCCATCCGCCATGGCGTGCGCGGCCGGGAGGACGGCGTGGTGACGATATCCACCCTGCGCGAAGGGGAGATGCATCGGATCACGGTGGAGGACAACGGCGCGGGCTTCGATCCCAAGGCGAAGGAGCTTTCGGAGGGGACCCATATCGGTCTTCGGAACGTGCAGGACCGCATCAGAGAGATGTGCGGCGGGACCATGATCCTTGAAAGCGAGATCGGCAAAGGTACGGCCGTCACGCTGCTGATCCCGGACCGGGTCTGCGACGGTAAAAAGGAGTGAGGATATGAGAGCGATCTGTGTGGACGACGAGCCGCTGGCGGTGGAATACACCCTGGGTCAATGCGCCCGTCTGAACGAAATCGACGACATCCGCGGCTTCACCGACGGGCAGCAGGCTTTGGACTGGCTCCGGCACCATCCGGCGGACCTGGCGCTGCTGGACATCAACATGCCCAAGATGGACGGCATCACCCTGGCGGCGCGGATCAAACAGATGCATCCGAAGACGGCGATCCTGTTTCTGACCGCGTACAGGGAGTACGCCTTCGACGCCTACTCAGTGCGCCCGGCCGGATACCTGTTGAAGCCGGTGTCCCTGGAAAAGCTGGCAGCGGAGGTCCGCTGTGCGTGCGGCGAACGGCATCCGTTCGCGCCGGAGCATATCCGGATCAAGACCTTCGGCAATTTCGACGTCTACGTGGACGGAAAACCCGTCAGCTTCAAGCTGGCCAAGAGCAAGGAGCTCCTGGCCTATCTGGTGGACAGGCAGGGGGCCGGGATCTCCCGGGCGGAGCTGTTCGCGGCCGTGTGGGAGGATCGCCCGTATGACAGAAAGCAGCAGAAGCAGTTGGACGTATATATCCGCTCCCTTTGGGATACGCTGCGGGAATACGGGGTGTCGGAGATCCTGGAGATGGAAAAGGGGATCCTGCGGGTCAGGCCGGACACGTTTGTCTGCGACGCCTACCTCTTCTATTCCGGCGACAGCGATACCATCAATGCCTACCGGGGGGAATACATGAGCGCCTATGCCTGGGCCAGCATGACGGAGGGCATCCTCTTCTGGAACGCGGCGAACAGAAGCTGACACCCTGCAAACAGCAAAGAAAACGGACCGTTCTTTTCATTTTTTGGAGAAGGACGGTCTGTTTCTTTGGACATCCTTTGGACAGCCCTTGCTACAATGCATACTGGGTGATTGCAGCGCATCATGCCCGACCGACGTCAGGCGAAAAAGGAGAAGGGTCATGATAAAGCACGATACTGTACGGGAGCCCGTCCCGGATCGGTTCGGACCGGTCGGCGGCAGCATCCGCCCGCTGGGCGTATACAGGCCGGGGTTCCGGTACAGGAAGGAATCCCTGCAGTTTTTCCGTGCCTGCGTCGGGGACGACACGTACAGCAGGGCCATGAGCAGCGAGGCGGGGAAAGCCCATCACTACGCCGTGGCCAGGGCCTTTCTCAATCAGGCCGATTGGGAGAAGTTCGTCTGGATCGAGGAACACGGCTCCCTGGACAGCTTTCCGGGGTAAGGGGGAACGACGGATCGTGTTTTTCAGAAAGCGTCTCCATGCAGCCCTTGTCAAAGGAACGCAAAGCCATTTGACCTGGTCTAAGGAAGAGCGACAGCCGCCGCGCCTGTATGAGCTGGATCTGCTGAAAGCCCTGGCGATCGTCAGCATGATCCTCTGCCACGCTGTCATCCAATTGGGGCTGCATCAGCCCGGATACCAGCAGGATATCCGCTATCTGATCGGCGACATGGTGTTCGGGGACTATCTGGCTGTGGCCCACGCCTTCATGTTCGCCATGGGCGTCACCGTCAACTACTCCAGGAAGAACAGCCCCGCTGCTCTTGTTCGCCGGGGCGTCTGTCTGTACGTTCTCGGCTTCGTCCTCAACTTCTTCCGATACGGGATCTACGCCCTGGCCGATGGGCTCATCGAAGGGGCGTTCATGGCGGAGACCGTCTATGCGCTGGTCGTGCAGGACATCCTCCACTTCGCGGGGCTGGCGCTGATGGCGACAGGGCTTCTCAAGGCCCTGAAGCTGAAGGAGGCGCATATCTTCCTCATTGGCGTGATCCTGTCTCTGCTGGGCGGGCTGCTGGCTTTCACGGTTCAAGGGGGGCCTGTTGCGGACTATCTTCTCGGCCACTTCATCGTGACCACGGAGGAGAGCTCCTGCTTTGCGTTTTTCAACTGGTACGTCTTCGTCGCCTTCGGGCTGCTGTTTGGTGCGGCGCTCCAAAGAACGGAGGATCCGGATCGCTTCTACCGTCGGCTACTGGGCTTTACCGCCCCGGTCCTGGGGATCTATCTTGCGCTGACGGTTATTTTTGAGCCGTTTTTCCTGACGAAGAAGGGCTGGTATTACGGGGCCAGTCTGCCCGAAGCGGTGGGACTGATGAGCATTGATTTGACGCTGCTGGGGGCGTTCCATTTCCTGCTGAAAAAGGTGGACGTCTCCAAATTCTCCGTGTTCATCATGATGAGCCGGGACCTCAACCGGATCTATTGCATCCACTGGTGCATCCTGGGCTTCGTGGATTCGATCTTCTGCTACTTGCTGGGGATCGTTTTCCCCTGGTCGATCATCTATCTGTTCGGCGTGGCGCTGATCGTCCTGTCCGCCTGGGCAGCGCGGCGATGGTCAAAGCGAAAGCGTGGGGGCAAGGCCCAGTAGAAAGGAAGTTGGAAATGGACACGAAAGGTATCCTCTTATGGGTCGGTCTCTTCGTGGTCTGCGCGGGGATCTATCTCATCTCCCGCAGGATGAAGAAGCAGATCGAGGAAAGCGGGATCGAAGCCGACGGCGTGATCTCCCGCATCGAGGACGTGGGCGGCGACGACGTGACCCTTCACTACTACGCCAGATACCGCACGGAGGACGGGACGGAAGTGGAAGGGCTCCTGTCCAACCCCCGATCCGATCTGGAAGCGGGACAGCAAGTGCGGCTCAAGTATCACCCGAAACACAAGACAAACGCCAGGTTGATATAAAACACGAAAGGATTATCGCTCTATGAAAAAAATCGCATGTTTAGCGGTCGCCGCCCTGCTGCTTGTCGGCGCCGGCTGCGCAGGAACAAAAGCAGAGACGGCGGCGGAAGGTGCGGCCGCGACGAACGAACTGCACGTCGATATCCAGCACGTGATCGATTCCCCCCAGTGGGTGGTCGATCTGCCCGCCGCCCGGGACGCCAGGCAGCTGTTCGTGGTGGCCGGCATGGGCATGGAGCTGACGACCGCCACCATCTCCCTGCATCAGCGGGACGAAAACGGGAACTGGAAGCAGCTGTTGTCCACGCCCGGTTTCGTGGGCAAGAACGGCCTTTGCCTGGACGAGGATCATCGGGAGGGCTGCGGACAGACGCCCATAGGGGTCTATCGTTTCAACAAGGCCTTCGGCATCGCGCCCGATCCCGGCTGCGCCATCCCCTACATCCAGGTGGACGAAGATACCTACTGGTCCGGCGACCCCGGCGAGCACTACAACGAGATGGTGGACATCAAGGACTACCCAAATCTCCTGATGGACGATAGCGAGCATATCGTGGACTACGAGTACCAGTATCAGTACTGCCTGAACATCAGCTTCAACGAGGCGGGCACGCCGGGGCGGGGCTCCGCCATCTTCCTCCACTGCATGGGCCCCCTCAAGCCCTACACCGGGGGCTGCGTGGCGGTGCCGGAGAACATCATGAAGCTGATATTGCAGCAGGTGCAGCCGGACTGCGTCGTGGTGATCGACACCTTAGAGAACATGCACGGCAGCTTTTGATCCGGAGGATCCCGTGAAGAAGCATAACCTAAAGGAGGTACAACGGATATGACGATCGAGCAACAGAAGGACGGCACCGCCCTGACGCTGGCCCTGGAGGGCCGTTTGGACACCACGACCGCGCCCCGGCTGGAAGCGGCGCTGAAGGAAGCCCTGCCCGGGGTGGAGGCGCTGACCTTCGATTTTGAGAAGCTGGAGTACATCTCCTCCGCCGGCCTCAGGGTGCTGCTCAGCGCCCAGAAGACCATGAACCGGCAGGGGACCATGAAGGTGACTCGCGCCAACGAAATGATCCTGGAGATCTTCGAAGTCACCGGCTTCGCGGATATTTTAACCATCGAATAAGGCCCCGAACACATGAAAGGAGACCGGCTATGAAAAAACTGTTGACGATCCTGCTGGCCGCGCTGCTGCTCCTGAGCGCTGCCGCCTGCACAAAAGATCAAGATCCTGCGGAAACGGCCCCTGCCGAAACGGTTCAGCCCCCTTCCCAGACATCCGCGTCTGCGGAGGGACCCAAGACCACGGAAGAACCCAAGGCCGAATTCAAGACCCTGGGCGATATCTGGGACTTCGAATCCCCCGGCTACGGCATGGAGGGGGACCAGTACGCCCGGGTCTTCCTGGCGGACGGCGTCTATTACCGGGCGGAAGCCCTCATCCCGCAGGAAGTGAGTGAAAAGCTGGACGCCATCGACTTCTTTGACGAGGCGAGGGAGCAGAAGGAAAAGGCGCTGCTGACGGATCTGCCGATCCTGAAGATCTACAATCTGTCTGAGGTCATGCTCTCCCAGAGCGATCTGAACGCTCTGGCGGGGAAGACCGGCCAGGACCTGCTGGACATGGGCTTCGTCCCCCAGGGCAGCTATGGCTTCAACGAGACGGAGAAGATCTCCTGGGCCAGCCTGGACAAGGGACCCTTTACCTATCAGGTCGATTTTACGGAATATGTGTCCGTCGATGATAATCCCAACGTGGCGGAGGTCATCCGCCCCCTCACGGTGAAGGCTGTCGCCTGGGACGGGAACCTTTCCCAGTACGCTACGGCCGCCGACTTCGATATCAACGGGAGCCCGTCCCTGGCGGACTATGAGGCCATGTTCGAGGCGCCGGAGCGGGTCTTCTATCCCATCCCGGAGATCCCTCTGGAGGACAGCCCCTTCAAGACCCTGGCCGACGTCTATGCCGTGATAAACCAGACCGACGACGAGGGCGGCACCCCCGCCTACAGTTACGGCATGTCCGACGCTCTGTTCGCCGCTGCTTTCGAGGCGGACGGCGCCTGCTACCGGGTGGAGGCGGAGATCCCCTCGGATATATCGGCGCAGCTGGACGCCATCGACTTTTTCGACGAGAAGCGGGACGAGAAATATGAGGCGCTGCTGAGCCCGCTGCCGGTCACGCGGGTGGGAGACCTGTCCGCCTGCCGGCTTACTCCGGCGGAGCTGGACGCTCTGGCGGGCAAGACCGGTCAGGAGTTGCTGGACATGGGCTTCGAGTACGGCTCAGGCTACAGCTTCTGGGAGACCACCCAGTTCTATATGGACCACGGCCTGTTCTCCTACACCGTGTACATGAACGAAAAGGTGCCTGAGATGGAGGACTACGACGCCGTTCTGGACGAGCTGTTCCGGCCCATGACCGTGCAGAAGGCGGAGGTGGACGGCATTGCGCAAATCGCCTCCGACATCGATCTGTTCTGGTAAATACAAGGAGGACATCGCCGATGAATTCCAATCGACTCTTCAAACCCTGGCTCATCCTGCCCCCCAAGGTGCTGGCGGCCCTTCTGATGCTCCTCGCCCTGGCGGCCCTGGGGGTTGGGGTGTACACCGGCTTCTTCGCCACCAAGGGCTTTGAAAGCACCACCGCCGTCATCGCCCGCATCGAGGAGGACGAGTCCTTTGCGAGCGCGGATCCCGGTGACAAGCAATATACCACCTACGTGACCTATACCGTGGACGGCAAGGAATACACCGAGGATCTGGGCAGTTATGCCCCCGGCTATACGGTGGGCAAGGAGGTCAAGGTCAAGTACGATCCTGCCGATCCTGCCACCGTGCGGGACGCCTCCTTGGGCTTTTCCCTCTATCTTATCCTCATCGGCGCGGCGCTGATCGCCGTCTCCGTCTTCACCATGGTGAAGAACGGCCGGCAGCGCAGCGAGGTGAAGGCGGACAAAGCCGCGGGCGGCGAATTCCAGCCCCTGTTCCGCCCCTCCCATAAGCTTTCGGAGGAGCGGGAGGTCTACTTCCTCACCGATCAGGGCACGGCCAAGGGCACCTGCCATCTGGAGGACGCCGGCCGGAATCTGCTCTACGAGGCCGTATGCGACAAGTTCTCCCTGGTGGGCGACTCCCTCTACACCTTCAAGGATCGGGAGCATGGGGCGGAAAAGCAGTATTCCGTGGGCAAGACCCTGACCCAGTCCTCCGACGGCCTCTTCGCCCTGGACAACCACTCCTCCTTCCCCCTGAACGGCAAGGACGTTTGGAAGCAGCTTCACAAGAACGGCATCCGGATCGAGACGGGTCTGGACGGCCTCAAGTGGGCCTACACCCTCTATCGGGACGAGGAGCCCATCGCCCGGATCGTCAACACCGGCCGGAAGGTCCACGAGGAGGACGAAGGCGGCGTCCTCGCCAAGATGCCTGCCCCCGGGTTCTTCCGCATCTGGACCCGGGAAAAGTATCTGGACGCCATCTTCCTGGCGGCCTTCGCCATCGGTCGGACGGATATGATGCTGTACGATTGAGAAAAAACGAGATGGATATGAACACCGGAAAAAGGATAGGGCTGCTGCTCCTGGCCGCCGTGGTGATAGCCTGCGGGCTCGGCTGCCAGCGCGCAGACGAAAAAAGTGCGGCCGCCACGGCCGTTCCCTCCGCACCTGCGGCGGTGACCGAACCGGCCAAACAAGGGGAGCCGACCTCAGCGCCCGCGCCGGTCGCCACGGCGGAGCCGGCGGGGCCGGACTACGCCGATCCCGCGTCCTGGGCTTACTTCGCTCTGGGCGAGGACAGGGGCGTGGACGTGTTTTTGATCTGCCCCCTGGTGGACACCCGGAGCGAACGGAATGCCTACGATCTGAACGACAAGCTCAAGGGCCGGTTCGTCAACGCCCTGGATATGGAGAAGGGCATCTATGAGGACGCGGGGCGGCTCTACGCCCCCTACTATCGCCAGATGTCCCTGGGCGCCTACCGGCTCCCCGAAGCGGAGCGGGCGGAGGCCAAGGCCGTGGCCTATGCCGACATCTCCGCCGCCTTCCGGTGGTATCTCGATCACGAGAACGGGGGTCGCCCCCTGATCCTGGCCGGCTTCTCCCAAGGCGCGGAAATGTGCCTGGAGGTGCTGAAGGAGTTCTATGGGGACACGGCGGAGGGCAACGCCCTTCGGGGGCGGCTCGTCACCGTGTACGCCATCGGCTGGCGGGTGACGGAGGCGGATACCCAAGCCTATCCCCAGATCGTGCCCGCCCAGGGGGAACGGGACCTGGGCACGGTGGTGAGCTTCGACTGCGAGGACGGGACCTTGACCGAGACCGTCATCCTCCCGGCGGAGGTCAAGGCCCTGTCCATCAATCCTCTGAACTGGAAGACGGACGACACGCCGGCGGATCGCTCCCAAAACCTGGGGGCGGTCATGAGCACCGGGGCGGAGCCCATCCCCGGCCTGTGCGGCGCCTACATCGGCGATCGGGGCCAGTTGGTGGTGACGGACGTGGCGGCGGGGGACTATCCCCCGGGCCTGGACCTCTTTCCGGCAGGAGCCTACCATGTGTACGATTATCTCTTCTTCTTTATGAATCTGAAGCAGAACATAGCCGACCGGGTGGCGGCCTACTTCGAGGCCCGGCGGGGGGAGGCCCTCTGCCGGCTGCTCCAGGACCTGCTGACGGCCTATGAGACGCCCGGGTTGGAGGACGAGGCCCGGATCGAAGCGGACCTGGCCGCCATCCAGACGGTCAGCGAGGCGGACTATCCCGTGGCCAAATCCATTGCGGACCATTGGCGGCAGGTGTACCTGGACCCGAGCTACGCCCTGTGCTGCCACGGCGAAGGCGATTCGGCGCCGGAGCTCAGCGAGGCGGGCATCCCCGATGAGCGGACCCACGCCTTCGTGGTCCTGGGCTACGAGCTGATGAACGGAGAGATGACCGACGAGCTCAAGGGGCGGTGCGACGCCGCGGCTGCGGCGGCCCGGTCCTTCCCCAACGCCATCCTGGTCTGCTCCGGCGGCGCCACCGGCCCCAACAACCCGGAAAAGCACACGGAGGCGGGGCTCATGAAGCGGTATCTGGCGGAGGTCTGCGGCATCGACGAGAGCCGCATCTTCACGGACGAGCGGGCCATGACGACGGCGGAGAATGCCGTGAACACCTTCGCCATCCTAAAGGCGCAGGGGGTCAAGTCCATGACCATTGTCACCTCCTCCTACCATCAGCGGTGGGGCCAGGCCCTCTATAATGCCTTGGCCACCCTCTACGAGCAGCAGCAGGGCTACCACGCCCGGCTCATCGGCAACTATTGCTTCGATACCCAGCCCTCGGTGGACGCCTTTTTGCATGACGACCGGTTCGCCATCTTTCAGCTGGGGCAAATCCTGGGCCTGCCCCGGGCCCAGATGGCGCAGCTTCCCAACGTGTACGCCCTTCTCGGGCAGTGACCCGCGGAACGAATATAGCATTTGACCCATAAGGAGACATGAGACCATGGCAGAGGAAAAACGATTCGCCAAAGCGACCTGGCAGATCATGGAGCAGCTTTTGGAGGTGGAGAGTCTGGACGACGCCCTCTCCGGGAGCCTGGAGATCATCGTCAACACCCTGAACAGCGAGGCCGGGGCCATCTGGCTTCTGGACCCGAACACGGATCGGCTGAGCCCCCTGTTCCATATCGGGCCGGCGGACGTATCCAACATCACGGTGGAGAACGGCCTGGGCATCGAGGGTTTGGTCACCAAGACGGGCAAGTCCATCATGGTCACGGACGCGGCCGCGGACGCCCGCTTCGACGGCTCCGTCTTCGACGACAACGGCCTCGTCACCAAGACCATGATCTGCGTGCCCCTGAACAATCTTCACGACGTGATCGGCTGCGTGCAGATCGTCAACAAGAAGGACGGGAGCCTGTACGACGAGGAGGAGCTGCAGCTCTGCGAACACATGGCCTCCCTGGCGGCCATCACCATCGACGAAAAGGGACTCATCGTCGATTTTGGCGAAAAGAAGGAGATCCTGGCCACGCTGAAGAACATCACCAAGGAATTCCCCTCGGGGGACGACGTGTTGAAGGTGTTGAAGGGGATCAACCTGGAGATCTACAAGAACGAGTTCGTGGTGGTCCTGGGCGAGTCCGGCTGCGGCAAGTCCACCATGATGAACATCATCGGCGGCATGGACTTCCTCACCGACGGCGCCTTGACCATCGAGGGCAAGGACTTCTCCCATCCCACGGACGCGGAGCTCACCAGGTATCGGCGGGAGTACATCGGCTTCATCTTCCAGGCCTACAATCTGATGCCCAATCTGACGGCTCTGGAGAACGTGCAGTTCATCGCGGAGCTGGTGAAGGACCCCATGGACGCCGCGGAGGCCATCGACAAGGTGGGCCTAAGCGCCCGGGCCAACAACTACCCGGGCCAGATGTCCGGCGGCCAGCAGCAGCGGGTGTCCATCGCCCGGGCCATCGTGAAACGGCCCAAGCTCATTTTGGCCGACGAGCCCACGGCGGCTCTCGATTACACCACCAGCATCGAGGTGTTGAGCGTCATCGAGGACATCGTGAAGAACCAGGGGGCCACGGTCATGATGGTCACCCACAACGGGGAGATCGCCAAGATGGCGGACCGGGTGGTGAAGGTCCGGGGCGGCCGGATCGCCAGCATCAAGAAGAACCTGAACCCGGTCCACGCGGAAGAATTGGTTTGGTGACGGACTATGAAACCTACTCAGCGAAAAGACGCTTTGCGGAACATAGGCAAGCAGAAGGTGTCCTACCTGTCCATCGTGGTCATCGCCCTGATGGGGGTGACCGCCTTTCTGGGCATCTGCTACGCCGCCGCAGCCATGAAGCTCAACGGCTCGAGGGCATACGACGAGCTGGACTTCAGGGACATCGAGGTCATCTCCACCCACCTGCTGACGGCGGAGGATCTGGATGCTCTGAAAAACACGGAAGGTGTTTTGGACGTGGAACCCCTGTGGCAGACCGGCGTCAACGCCTATGCGGGCGAGGCGCGGGAAAGAGCTGTCGTCATCACGGTGACCGAGCGATTGAATCGGCCCAACGTGCGGGAAGGCCGACTGCCCCAAAATGCGTCGGAATGCGCCGTCGAGAAGCTGCTGGCAGAGAAGATGGGCTTGCAGGTGGGGGACACGATCGAATGGCTGGAGATGACGGAGGCTACCGGCCAGTATTTCCTCAGCCCGCAAAACCTTTTCGTCACGGGCATCATAAACAGCCCTGACCATGTCAACCGGAACGTGCCGGACGTCCCCTATGTGCTAGTCACCCGGGACACCTTCGATCACGAGGCCCTGGGCGGCTGCTGCATGAAAGCGCTCGTCGCCGTTGACAGATCTTTCAACGCCAATCGGTTCACCGCGGCATACAACGATTCCGTGACCCAGGTTTCCGACCGGATCGAAGCCCTGGCTCCGACGCAGATCGCTCTTCGAGACGGGCAGCTGCAGGCGCAGGCCTGGGAGCAGATCGATCAGAGCAGCGCCGCCCTGGAGGAAGCGAAGGGGGAATTGGCTGACGGCCGCAGACAGCTGGATGAAGGCTGGCAGCAGCTCCGGGAGGGGGAAGAAAAGATCGTTGACGGCGAGCGGGAGCTCTCTGACGCCAAGCAGCAGCTGGAGGATTCCTGGCAGCAGCTTCAGGATGCGGAACAGCAGCTCAAGGAGGCGCGGGAGCAGCTGGACGACGTCAAGGAAATGCTGTCTCAGGGCGAACAGGCTCTGTCGGATGGCCAAAAGCAGCTCAATCGCGCCGAGATCCAGCTGAAAAAAGGATGGAATACCCTGGAAGAAGCCAAGGATACCGTCCGCAGCGCCGTTCGAAACGCCGTGGAGACGGCCATCGGCGAGGACACCTCCGACTGGATCGACTGGGCCGAACCGAAACAGGCCGTCATATACGGCAAGGACGTTACGGCCAAGGAGCTGTGGATCACCGACAACATGAAGGTGGATCTGAACAATACGATGGGCGATATGGCAGAGCAGGCGATCAACAATGCCAACATTCCCGATTCCGTCCTTCGCAGCGTCTACAATGCCCGGTATGGAAACGACCCCAACCCGCCGGCATATGACCCGGAAGCCATACGGGCGCAGCTGGCCGGCGAAGCTTCAGCCAGGGTCGATGAAGCCGCCGCAGGATATGCCCAACTGGTAAACGGCTGCAAACAGTGGGACGACGGGCGCAGCCAGCTCATGCGGGGCGCCGGCAAGTATTCGGCCAAGAAGCGGCAGTTTGACGAGGCCATGGCCGCCTATCTGGAGGGCGAACGCCAGTATGCCGAGGGCCTGGCCGCCTACGAGGAAGGCCTTGCCCGGTTCAACGCCGGGAAGGAAGCCTACGAGCAGGGCTTGCGGGATATAGAGGCGGGGAAAGAAGAGATCGCCGCCAGGCGCCGGGAGCTGGAGGACGGAGAGCAGCAGTACGAGGACGGTCTTCATCAATATGAGATGGGCATCCGGATGCGGGATGGAGCGGTGGAACAGCTGCAGGCCATGGAGCCGGGCCGCTGGATCGTTCTGGACGGCCGGGGCAACGCCAGCTTCGTTCAGCTCAAGGTGAGCAGCGAAAACCTGTCCAGCCTTCAGATGACCTTCTCCCTCCTGTTCGTCATCATCGGCGCCCTGGTCATCTACGCCACGGTCAGCAAGATGGTGGACGAGCAGCGGACGCTGGTGGGCGCCACCAAGGCCCTGGGGTTCTTCAACCGGGAGATCTTCGCCAAGTATCTGATCTTTGGGCTTTCTGCCACCGTCCTGGGAACGATCCTGGGTATTTTGCTGGCCCGCTTCGGCATAGAGAAATTCATTCTCAGCAGCTATAACATCTATTTTTCCATTGATCTTGCCCGCGCCATCCTGGTGGGCTGGCCCTCCCTGGTCGTGGCGGTCGGCGGTATCGCGCTGTCTTCGGCGGCGGTGGCCTTTGCCTGCCTGCGCCTGGTCCGCACCCCGGCCATCCAGCTCATGCAGACGCCGATACCCAAGGGGCAGAAGAAGGCCGGCCGGGGCGGGAAGCGCCTGCTGTCCCTGTATTCCCGGCTGGTGCTGCTGAACATCCGAACGGATATCAAGCGGGTGCTGGTGACCGTGGTGAGCGTGGCGGGCTGCTGCGCCCTGGTGGTCATCGGCTTCACCCTCAAGCATGCCATAGATCAGGCTGTGGTGAACCAGTACGACGGCATCGTGCAGTATGACGGGCGAGTCCGCTGCGGGTATTCCGGGGATATCGAGCAGTATCTGAAGGAAGTCGGGGTGGACTACGTCCTGCTGCACGATGGAAACATCACCTTCCGCATCCAGGATATGGACGTGGGCGAGCTGTATGTGGGGGACATCGCCGCCATCCAGAGGATGCACCGCCTGGACGACTGGCAGACGGAAAAGCCCCTTGCCCCCACGGACGAGGGCGTCCTGATCCAGCGGCGGATGGCGGAAAAATACGACCTGACCGTGGGGAGCACCTTTGAGATCACCCTGGGCGGGACCCAACCCGCCACGGTGCAGGTCGCGGGCGTCTTTGAAAACTACGTCGGCCGGCTCATGGTCATGAGCCCCGCCTATTATGAATCCCTGTTCGGAAAAGAGCCGGAGCTCAACGCCTTTTTCCTGCAGTTTGGCGACATGGAGGCAGAAAAGCTCCTGGGAGAGCTGAAAGAAATCATCGGATTCGAGGATTACACGCCCTCCGATGAAGGCAAAGCCATGTTCCAGGCCGCCACCTCCGTCATCAACATCGTGGTGTTCCTGTTCATCTTGATGGCGGCGGTCATGGCCGGGGTGGTGCTCATGAACCTGACCAACATCTACATCATGCAGAAGAAGCGGGAACTGACCGTCATGCGGATCAACGGCTTCACCACGAAGGAGGTCATCTCTTACGTGACCCGGGAGACGGTGCTCACCACCGTCCTGGGCATCCTGCTGGGCTTCGGCGCAGGCTCCCTGGTGGGCTATCGGATCATTCGCGCCCTGGAGCAGTCCTTTATCCAGCTGGAGCGGGGCGTGTGCTTCCCCGCCTGGGGATACGCGGCGGCCATGACCCTGTTCTTCGCTTTGATCGTCAACATCGTCGCTCTCAGGAAGGTCAAGGATCTGAAGCTGACGGACGTGGCCTGATACTGCTGTTCGGAGGGAACGACCGTGCTTTTTGAAAGGACCATCCATCGGAAGGACATGATCCGCTGCGCCCTGTGCGCAGACGCCCCCTGCACCGCCGCCTGCGGGAAGCTGGATCCGGCGGCGCTGCTTCGGAGCGTCTGGTTCGACGACGAGAAGGCGGCCGCGGCCCGGCTGCCGGAGCTTGAACCCTGTCTGGGCTGCCCTGCCCCCTGCGAAAGCGCCTGCGTCCGGCCCCATGAGGTGCCTATCCGGCGCCTGATCGGGCGGCTGTATGAGCAGGTCAGGCCGGAGCTGGAAGTGCCCCTGCCGGAAAACGAAGATATCCTGCGGACGGACCTGTGCGGCGTGCCGCTCGAGAACCCCTTCCTCCTGTCCTCCTCCGTGGTGGCCAGCACCTACGATATGTGCGCCCGGGCCTTCGAGGCGGGCTGGGCCGGGGCCTGCTTCAAGACCATCTGTTCCTTCGACATCCATGAGGCCTCGCCCCGCTTCTCCGCCATCACCGGAGACAACGGCACGATCATCGGCTTCAAGAATGTGGAGCAGCTCTCCGATCACAGCGTGGCTGAGAACATGGCGATCTTCCGGCGCCTCAAGGAGAACTATCCCGCCAAGTTCATCCTGGCCTCCATCATGGGCCAGAACGAGGATGAGTGGGAAGAACTCAGCTGCCTTTGCGAGGAGAACGGGGCTGACGCCATCGAGCTCAACTTCTCCTGCCCCAACATGATGGACGATGGCCTCGGTTCCGACATCGGCCAGGTGCCGGAGCTGGTGGAGCGGTTCACCGCCGCCGCCCGGCGAGGCGCGAAGATCCCGATCCTGGCCAAGCTCACCCCCAACGTGGCCGCCATGTCCCCGGCGGCGGAAGCGGCCCGGCGAGGCGGGGCCGACGGCATTGCCGCCATCAACACCATCAAGAGCATCATCGGCGTGAACCCCCACACCTACGTGTCCGCCCCCGCGGTCCACGGCATGTCCGCCGTGGGCGGCTACAGCGGCAACGCCGTGAAGCCCATCGCGCTGCGGTTCATCGCGGAGCTGGGACAAAACCCGAATTTACAGGGGATGCATATCAGCGCCATGGGCGGCATCGAGACCTGGCGGGACGCCCTCGAATTCATCCTTCTGGGCGGCGGCAGCATCCAGATCACCACCGCCGTCATGCAGTACGGCTATCGGATCATCGAGGATCTCAAGGCGGGCCTGGCCTATTATTTGGCGGAGAAGGGCTTTTCCGGCGTGAACGAGGCCCGGGGCCTGGCTCTCGGCTCCGTCAGCGACACCACGGACGTGCTGGAGCGGGACACCGTGATCTTCCCCAAGTTCCATCGGGAGAAGTGTGTGGGCTGCGGCCGCTGCGTCATCTCCTGCGCCGACGGCGGTCACCAGGCCATCCGCCTGAACGAGGATAGGCGGCCTCTCCTGGACGGCAAGAAGTGCGTGGGCTGTCATCTGTGCGTGCTGGTGTGTCCCCAGGGGGCCATTTCCTCCAGCCGCAAGCGCATATCCAGAAACAGAAAGGACAAACAGAACCATGAGTGAAGCACCGAAGACGAAAAACTATTGGAGGATCATGACTATCGTGGCCCTGGCGGTGGCCTTCATCGCCTGCACGGCCCTGGTATACATGATGAATCGGCCTTCCCCCGAAAAGATCACGGAGGCGGCGGTCACCGCCGCGCCCACAGCGGCGCCCACAGCGGAGCCTACGCCGGAGCCCGCGGCGCCCCTGTCCCTGTGGACCGAGGGAGCCCTGGCCAAGGAGTCCCTGACGGCCTATATGGACATGATCACCTCCCAGGGCGTGGGCTACATTCCGCCGGAGGACCGGATCGCGGTGTTCGACCTGGACGGCACCCTGTTCTGCGAGACGGACCCGGTCTACTTCGACTACAGCCTCCTCCTCTACCGGGTGACCCAGGACGAGGCGTATAAGGACAAGGCCAGCGACTTCGAGCGCCAGACGGCGAAAAAGATCCAGGACATGATCCTCACCGGCAAGTCCGCCCCGGGCCTGGAGGTGGACCATGGAAAATGCGTGGCCTCCGCCTTCGCGGGCATGACCATCCCCGAGTTCGAGGCCTACTGCAGGATGTTCCGGGAGCTTCCCGCCAGGGGCTATGAGGGCATGACCATCGGCGAGGGCTTCTACCGGCCCATGCTCCAGGTGGTGGACTATCTGATCGCCAACGACTTCAAGGTCTACGTGGTCAGCGGCACGGACCGGCTCATCGTCCGGGGCATCGTGAAGGATTCCCTGCTGAAGGTGCCCGCGGAGCAGATCATCGGCTCCGACGAGACGCTGGTGGCCCGGCAGCAGGGGGCGGCGGACGGCCTTGACTATGTGTTCACCGACGGGGACGACGTGGTCCTGGGCGGCGAATTCATCGTGAAGAACCTGAAGATGAACAAGGTCACCGTGATCCTCCAGGAGATCGGCAAGCAGCCGGTCCTGTCCTTCGGCAACAGCACGGGCGACGCCAGCATGGCCGAGTTCGTCACCAGCAACAACCCCTATCCCAGCATGGCCTTCATGCTCTGCTGCGACGACGAGGTCCGGGAGAACGGCAGCGTCGCCAAGGCGGAGAAGATGGAGAAGCTCTGCGCCGAATATGACTGGGTGCCCGTCTCCATGAAGGACGACTGGACCACCATCTACGGCGACGGCGTCAAGCGCAAGGCCGCCCCCGACAACGTGATCTTCGATATCCCGGAGCGGACCGCGGAGGGCGACGTGAAGCTCTCGGGCGACGCCTCCGACTTTGTGCTTTTGAGCGAGGCGGTGCCCGACGCCATTCTGGAGATCCGGTATTACTCCACCTACAACTTTATCGGCGATAGGATCGACGGCTACGAGGAGCCCCTGGCCCTGCTCACCAAGGAGGCGGCTGCGGCTCTGAAGGAGGTCAGCGACGAGCTGCTGACCATGGGCTATCGGCTGAAGATATTCGACGCCTATCGGCCTCAGATGGCGGTGACCCATTTCATGAACTGGGCCCTGGACCCGGACGACGCCCGCATGAAGGCATACTTCTATCCCGAACTGGAAAAGGACGTGCTGTTCCCCCAGGGGTATATTGCGGAGCATTCCGGCCACAGCCGGGGCAGCACGGTGGACCTGACCCTGTTCGACATGACCACGGAGCGGGAAGTGGACATGGGCGGCACCTTCGACTATTTTGGCGAGCTGAGTCATCCCGATTATACCGGCATCACCAAGGAGCAGTACGCCATGCGGATGCTCCTTCGGGAAGTCATGGTCAAGCACGGGTTCAAACCCCTTGATGAGGAGTGGTGGCACTTCACGCTGGAAAATGAGCCCTTCCCCGACACCTACTTCACCTTCCCCGTCAACAGCGTATCCGTGGCGCCGGCGGCCTGACGGAAGGAGCGCGGTCCTCATCCGCGAAGGATAAAAAGCGATACAAAAAGCCGTTCTTTTCTGGAAGGATCTTTGAAAAGAACGGCTGTTTCTTTGGACAAGCTATCTGGGACAAAGCAAAAGCTATCCCTTCCTTACGACCAGGCACCGGATGGCGTTGAGCACCGCCAGGACCATGACGCCCACGTCGGCGCCGATGGCCAGCCACATGTTGGCGAGGCCCAGGGCGCTGAGCAGGAGGCAGATCGCCTTGACGCCCAGGGCAAACCAGATGTTCTCCTTCACGATCCGAAGGCACTTGCGGGCGATGCCCATGGCCTGGGCGATCTTCAGTGGGTCGTCGTCCATGAGCACCACGTCCGCCGCCTCGATGGCCGCGTCGGAGCCCAGAGCCCCCATGGCGATGCCGATGTCCGCCCGGGCCAGCACCGGCGCATCGTTGATCCCGTCGCCCACGAAGGCCAGGCCCTTACCCTCGGCAAGCAGAGCTTCCACCGCCGCCACCTTGTCCTGGGGCAGCAGCTCCGCCTGGAAGTCGGTGATCCCCACCTCCTTGGCCACCTGCTCCGCCACGGCTTTGCGGTCGCCGGTGAGCATGACGGTCCGGCGTACGCCCATCTTCTTCAGGGCGGCCATGGTCTCCCGGGCGTGGTCCTTGAGCTCATCGCGGATGACGATGTGTCCGGCGTACGCTCCGTCCACAGCCACGTGCAGGATGGTCCCCACATGGTGGCAGGGGAGGAAGGATATCCCCAGCTTGTTCATGAGCCGTTCGTTGCCCACGGCCACGGTGTGCTCGCCCACCTTCGCTGTGACGCCGTGGCCGCTGATCTCCGCCACGTCGGAGACCCGGGTCCTGTCCAGGGGCCTATGGCAGGCCCGCTGCAGGCTCAGGCTGATGGGGTGGGAGGAGCGGCATTCGGCGTGGGCCGCCAGCTCCAGCAGCGTTTCCTCGGTGAAGGGGCTGTGATGGACGGCGGTCACCTCGAAATTCCCCTTGGTGATGGTGCCGGTCTTGTCGAAGGCCACGGTGGTGACCCCGGCCAGGGCCTCCAGATAGTTGGACCCTTTGATGAGGATGCCCCGGCTGCTGGCGCCGCCCAGCCCCGCAAAGAAGCTCAGCGGCACGCTGATGACTACGGCGCAGGGACAGCTGATGACCAGGAAGGTGCAGGCCCGCAGGAGCCAATCCCGCCAGACCCCGGCCATGTCAGCGCCGGTGAGGAGCAGGAAGAGGGGCGGCAGCACCGCGAGAGCCAGCGCCGAATAGCACACGATGGGCGTGTAGATCCGGGCGAACTTGGAGATGAAGGCCTCGGACTTCGACTTGCGGGCGGCGGCGTTCTCCACCAGGTCCAAAATCTTGGACGCGGTGGACTCCTCGAAGGCGGCGGTGGTGCGCACCTTCAGCACGCCGGACAGGTTGATGGAGTGTCCAGGGCGGAGGAACCCTCCGTCACCACGCCGTCGATGGGCACCCGCTCCCCGGGCTGGATCACGATGATCGAGCCCACCTCCACGTCGTCCGGGTCCACCTTTTCCAATGACCCGTCGTCAGCTTCGATGTTGGCGTAGTCCGGGCGAATGTCCATGAGGGCGCTGATGCTGCGGCGGCTCTTGCCCACGGCCACGCTCTGGAAGAGCTCGCCCACCTGGTAGAGGAGCATGACTGCCACGCCCTCCCCGTATTCCCCGAGAGCGATGGCGCCGATGGTGGCCACGGTCATGAGGAAGCATTCGTCGAAGACCTTTTTGTTCTTCACGCCCAGGGCCGCCTTGCGCAGGATGTCGTAGCCCACGGTCAGGTACGGGATCAGGAACAGGCCGAAGAGCGCCCACCGGGGCAGGTCCGCCTTCACGATGCCTTCGCTCATGAGGTACACCGGCACGAATAGGACGGCGGCGACGAGGATGCGGTATAGAAGTGTTTTTTGCTTTTTTGTCATGGCTTTTTTCATGCCTTTTTCTTTTCGGTGAAAAGAAAAAGGCGCGCGAAAAAGAAAAGCGCATAGGGGATAAGAGGGAATGGTCACAAAAACAGCTTATCCCAGATAAAAGTTCTTTTGGGCGGCTTTTCTGACAGGAAAAGCCGCGAAGCTTTCAATCGTTCCTCAGAAAAATATCTCGCAGTCCGGCTCGGCCTTCTTGCAGTTCTTCAAAACCTCAGCCATGACGGCTCCTTCGTCGGCGCCCTCCTCGAAGGTCACCTTCATCTTCAGGGTCATAAAGCTCACCACCGCGTCCTGGACGCCGGGGGTCGCCTTGGCGGCCTCCTCCATGAGATTGGCGCAGTTGGCGCAGTCCACGTCGATCTTGTAGGTCTTCTTCATGATTTTTTCCTCCCATGCTTTTCTTCGATATGCTCCATGCCCTGACCGATGACGGTGCGGACGTGATCGTCGTCCAAGGCGTAGAAGACGGTCTTTCCGTCCCGGCGGCTGCGGACCAGCCTGGCCTGTTTCAGGATCCGCAGCTGGTGGGAGATGGCGGACTGGGTCATGTTCAGCAACGCCGCGATGTCGCACACGCACATCTCCGACTCAAAGAGCACATACAAAATGCGTATCCGGGTGGTGTCCCCGAACACCTTAAAGAGCTCCGCCAGATCGTACAGTCGCTCCTCGTCGGGCATGTCCGGCTTCACCCGATCCAGGATCTCCGGGTGGGTGCACACCTCTTCGCACACCTCCGCGTACTTTCGATTCGCCATACCGTCCTCCTTCTAAAACATATGAACATCTGTTCATATGTTAGTATAACCCGGACGAGGGGATTTGTCAACAAAAAAAGACGCGGTTTTTGCCGCGTCTTGGTGTGGTTTCCTTATGCTTTTTTCACCTTGGGCTCGTGGTAGACCATGCCCTCGTCGAAGCGGACGGAGGCCGGGGGCTCCTCCAGCAGCTCCGGGTGGTCCAGATACTTGCGCATGTCGGCGAAGAACCGGGCGTAGTGGGCGCCGGAGCAGACCCGCTCGTCCGCCGTGATGCCGAT
>CADCMN010000008.1 GCA_902802575.1 uncultured Eubacteriales bacterium
TTGTAGCGTGTATTCATCTGCCATTGACACGGACAGGATACCACCCGCCCGTGCCAATGACAAATGTACGGGAACCTACGAAACGGATTTTTGGAGGCCAGTCAGATATTCAATCACCGACACCTTGGGTATCCGATACCGCTTCCCGATCCAGTAACTCTGTATGGCGCCCTCCTTCAGCAGACGATACACGCTCTTGGAGCTGGGTCCGCCCAGCATCTCGCAGAGCTGCTCCACGTTGACCACGTCGGGGTACTCCGTGAACATCACCTTGTAGTATTCCTGCAATTCCCGCTTTCGCATGGGCCTCACCTCACCTTTCCGCCTCGTGGGTCGGACGCTCCTGCTGGGCTTCTGTGCGCTCCTCCAGCATCCGCAGGATGGACTGCTCCATGTCCTGGGCCGTGTACGCCGGGGGAAAGAAGCGCCTCAGGTCCCGGGCGGACAGACTGACCCGCTCTCGCAGCCACGATTATGACAGAGGACGCTAAGACAGAAGAAAACACCGCAGGAGCCCCTGCGGTGCATACATAGTATTCAAGCCTGCTTGTCTAAAGTGCACTTTAGACAAGCAGACTTGACAGAGAAGTGACTTTTGATTATAATAAAACATGCGTTGCGCAACATTGGTTTTAGAAAGAGGGTGTATCATGCCTCCGAGAGCAAAATTTACAAAAAAAGAAATCGTTGATGCCGGTCTGACAATTTTGCGTGAAAGCGGCATTACAGCCGTGACCGCACGTGAAATTGGGCGCTATCTCGGAAGTTCAACAAGGCCGATATTTACTGTTTTTGAAAATATGGGCGAGGTGCTGGATGGCATAGAGGATAGAGCTCGTGAAATATATTCAGATTATGTTCATCAGGGATTACAGCAGAACCTTGCATTCAGGGGCGTCGGACAGGCATATATATCTTTTGCTATGAATGAGCCACAGTTATTCCGGCTTTTGTTTATGAGAAAGCTTCCGGATGATATGGTATTGGGTAAAATTCTTCCGGAAATTGATGATAACTATCCATCAATTGTAAAATCAATTACAGATCAATACCCTGTTACAAATGAAGATGCTGTTATCCTGTACCGTCACCTATGGATTTATTCGCATGGTATCGCTGCGCTTTGCGCAACCTCCATGTGCAGATTTACGGAGCAAGAGATCAGCGACATGTTGACGGCTGTCTTCAAAGCTTTATTATTTGAGAGATTGGCAGGTAAATCAAAATGATAGAGGTCAGAAATCTTACAAAGTATTACGGCATTGGCGAAAGTCGCTTTAAGGCACTGGATGATGTCACTGTAAATATCAGTGACGGAGAGTTCATAGTGATCCTCGGAGCTTCCGGTTCCGGAAAATCCACTTTTCTAAATGTTATATCCGGTCTGGAAGAAATCGATGGAGGTTCCGTTACATACGACGGCAGACAGCTCGAGAATATGAGCGAAAAGGAACTGACAAAATTCCGCCGTGACAACACAGCCTATATTTTTCAGCAATACTATCTGCTTCCGCATCTCAATGTGGAGAAGAATATCAAAATGGGGGCCGACTTGGATCATAACAAAGACTTCCTGCCGCTTATTGAGGCTGTCGGCTTAGCCGAAAAGCGGAAAAAGTTCCCCTCTGAGCTCAGCGGCGGCGAGCAGCAGCGCGTCGCCATTGCAAGAGCGCTTGCCAAAAATCCGAAGGTACTTTTCCTCGACGAGCCGACAGGCGCATTGGATGAAAACACGGGCAGACTGATACTGGACTACATTATCAAGCTGCAAGCAAAACAGGGCTTTACGATGATCATGGTGACACACAACGCCAATATTGCGGAAACCGCCGACCGGATCATTAAAATGAACAGCGGGAAAATCGTCAATACCACGGATAATACCGACAAGAAGACCGCTTTCGAGATAGGTTGGTGAAGATATGATCGTCAGCATAAAGGACAGCATAAAACTGTTCGGCATTTCCATTATGACCTGTTGTGCCGTTACCGTCTGCAATTTGTTTTTGAACTATTATATGGATCTCACGGCGATAGCGGATTTGATCGACACTCCCGTCGCGCAGGTTTTTTATGACGCCCAGCTGATGACCGCCAAGGTCGTATGCGCTGTAAGCGGCGGCTGTTTGGCTGCTACCACCGTTGTGATGCTGTTTTTCTATATCAAGCATTATATCGACAGTCATTCCAAAGAAATAGGCATTTTAAAGGCGCTCGGCTACTCCGATTTCAAAATTGCAAAAGGCTTTTCAGTTTTCGGATTGAGCGTGTTCATCGGTTGTCTGATTGGTTATCTGCTATCCTTTTGGATCATGCCGGGGTTCTATACAAAGCAGAATGCGGAAGGCTACTTACCCGAAATGCCCATTCACATTCATTGGATACTATTTGTTCTGTTGGTGATCCTCCCGTTATTGGTGTTTGCCTTGATTGCGGTAGGGTACAGCCTGTTGAAGCTCAATCAGCCCTGTGTGAATCTTCTCAAGGGAATTGTGAAATCGAAGGGCAAAAACCATGACGTCAAAGACAAAAAGAGCTTTGTCGCCGAAATGAAAAGCTCCGTGCTGAGAAGCCGCAAAACGCTAGTATTTTTCATCGCCTTTTCCTCGTTCTGCTTTTCTGCTATGATACAAATGTCCGCAAGCATGAAGGATTTGGCAAGCGATATGATGGGGTTTATGACATTTATAATTGGAGTTGTGCTGGCGTTTACCACGCTGTATATCGCTGTGACGTCCGTTATACGTTCCAACCAAAAGAACATTACCATGATGCGTGTGTTCGGCTATCAGAGCGCAGACTGTAAACGCTCTGTCCTCGACGGTTACCGTCCCGCGGCTTATATCGGATTTGTCATCGGATCTGTCTATCAGTACGCTCTGCTGAAAATCATGGTTGACATTGTATTTGCCGGTGTTGAGGGTGTACCCGAATACAAATTTGACTTTCCGATATGTTTTATCACACTCGGTGTTTTTATCGTCGTTTATGAAGGCATCATGTTTGCTTACGGACAGTCTATGAAAAGAATACCGTTGAAGCAGATCATGAGCGAGTAAACGGTGTTACAGCAATAATGGGCGGAGATGGAATAAACTATCTCCGCCCATTATGCTTAATTATTGATCAATTCACTATTGACTATTTCCATTGCTCTATCCCGGATGCTGTTCATCCGTTGCACCAACAGCATTTGATCCTGTGCCTTGAGCTGTTCGGTGACACCCTCACGCTCTGCCATCTGCTTTGTCAGCAAGAGCATTTGTTTCTCTGCCTGATCGTTGACGTCAGCAAGATAGGTATTCAGCCTGCCACCGGTCAGCAACTCTGTGTATAGTGCTTTACGATGCTGCCTGATATATCGCAGGTGCCGCTGCCCCCCAGGAAGGACACCTGTCCGTCGGCCACCTCGAAGGACAGGGTCTGGCCCAAAGGCGCCAGGTTCGATTTGATATGGGCCAAGTGCAGCACGCTCGGCTCGTCCTTCTCCCGGCGCACCAGCAGGATGCTCCGGGCTGCCCCGGCGATGTCGATGGATCCCAGGCCCCGGTAGAGGCTGCCCTGGCCCTTGGTCTTATTCATGTGCCCCACCAGCACGATGGCGCATCCGGTCCGCTGAGCGATGCCCGCCAGGGCGTGGAAGGCGGGGCGCACCTCGTTGGCCCGGTGCATGTCCACCTGGGCGCCGAGATACGCCTGCAGGGGGTCCAGGATCAGAAGCTTTGCGCCGGTGGCCGTGATGGCGTCCTCTATCCGGGTGTCCGTGAAGGTCAGCGCCGCCTTGTCCTCGTTCACCACGAACACCCGGCTGCAATCGGCTCCCGCGTCCTCCAGCCGGGGCTTGATGGTGTCGCCCAGGCCGTCCTCCGCTGTCTGGTAGATGCAGGTCATGGGCTCCCGGCCGAATGCCTCGCTGAACAAAGGCTCGCCTCGGGACAGCCGGGCGATGATGGCCATCATGAGCAGGGTCTTTCCCTCGCCCGGGTCCCCCTGAACGATGGAGATCTTGCCGAAGGGCAGGTAGGGGTAGTAGAGCCAGTCCACCTCCTGCCGGGCCACCTCGCCCATGTTGATCAGTTCCAGTTGGCTCATTTCTCCTCCTCTCCGCCGAAGGGAAAGCCTTGCCGCCTCCCCCCCGAGCATGGGTCATGCGTTTTTCCTGCGGAACGATTCCAGCAGGGCCAGGATCAGCAGTTGGATGTTTTTCGTGGGCATATAGTCCGGGAAATAGGGCTCCAGCCCCGCCCGGAAGATCATCGTGAAGTAATTGTGCCAGACGCGTGTGCGTTCAGGCTTTTTGGATCCCATAAACATACCGCCTTTCTTATCCCAAGTGTTTTCGCAACCAAGTATCCAGATCCGGGTAAGCGTCCCGGACGACCCGCTTCATCTGCGGGGAAATGATAAACGCATGGCAGAGCCCCGGGTAGGTCAACAACTGCGCCTCGTTCTGCGCAGCAAGAAGCTTGTCATACAACATCCTCGAATCATCCAGAAGACATTCGCATTCGCTTGCTGTCAGAGTGATGGGCGGGAGACCGTGAAGGTCCCCATACAACGGAGAAACATAGGGCTCCTTCGCTTCCTCCTGCCGGATGTACACGCCGTACATGTTCTCAATGATGCCTTCCGTGACGATGAAATCCTCTTTGAGGGAGAACCTTCGATAGCTGTCGGTGTACTCCGCCAGCTGGGTCGCGGGGGAGTTGGCATAGATCGCTTTCGGCAGGGGCAGCTGGCGGTCGCGCAGCAGCAGGGATAACGTCAGCACAAGCGTCCCGCCGGCAGATTCTCCGATCAGGACAATGTTTTCCGACGCGAATCGGTCCAACAGCCACATATATCCGTCGAGGCAGTCGTCCAGTTGACAGGGATGCGGATATTCGGGCGCAAGACGATAGTCCAGAGAAAACACGTTGTATCCGAAGCGTTTGGCAAGGACTGATACGAAGGGCATGCGAGCCTTTGTGCAAGCGCCGATGAAGCCTCCGCCGTGAATGTAGTAGATCACCTTATCTTGAGGATTGTCCGGCTTTGTCACCATCCATGCCGACGCGTTGGGCAGAGGTACCGCTTCCATGGTCAATCCGTCGATGAGTTCTCCGGGACAGGCGGTGATGTCCCTGTCCTGGGCTCGATTGCCAGCCGCTGTCTTCTCGCACCAGGCTTTCTTTTCCTCCGCCGAAAACACCTTCGGCTTGATCCGGCATACCCAGACGATAGCTCGCTTCATCCAATTCAGCCATTCCATACTGTTCCCTCCGGTATCCGCTTGCAGTCAGCAGGCCAATTTGTTAAAATGTATCATAATGTGCCATAACGATCATAGCAGGTCAGCATTTTCTTGGCAAGGCGTGAGAAACAAATGGCACAAAAGGAGCGGATTTATGCCAAAAAGAAAAAGGCCGGTGAAGGTCACAGAGCTGATCCTGGGCGGGCTTTGCCACTTAATAGAACAAGGGGATAAACCCTACAGCGAATTGACGATACAGGATATCGTGGATGAAGCAGGCGTGTGCCGGAATTCGTTCTATCGGAATTATACGACGAAAGACGATATTTTCCAGAAAAAACTGTGGGAGCTGAGCACGACAGATGATTCTGACCGCCCATCCCGGACAGCGGATCATTTCACGTTCTATGACATCTTTGAGGGCGTTGCCGCCCTTATGCAGGTCAACAAGCGCTTTTTTCTTTGCTTCTACAAGGCGGACGCGCGGGCTTATTTCGATACGATCACGTCCAAAATCATAGATTCCAACACGACCCGGGCGATCAATACCGTTTCTCCGGAGGAATACTATACGTTTGCCTGCCGCGCCTGGATCGGGATAGGGGTGTTGACGGAATGGCTTAAGCGCGACTGTGATATCCCAGTCAGTTTTTTAGTCGAGGTATTGAAGAAAGTATCGCTGTGAAGACGTAAGCGCTGCATCGACTGGATAGAGAAAGGAACCGGGTAGCGAAGCGAACATGAGCAGGGAGGCATCCCTGCTCACGTTTTCTTCTTGAAATGTCATTTTATCCGTAGATACTTCGTATTCTTTCCCTTCCCCTCCCGCCGAAGCTCGCCATTCGCCACCAGATGGCGCAGGGCCCCTTCCACGGAGCTCAGGCTCAGGGCCGGGCAAAGGTCCCGGACGTCCTGCTTGGTGAAGCGGCCCAGCTTCTGCTGCGTCGCCAGCCGGACCGTCTCCAGAGCGGAGCGCTTCTGCTCCACCAGGGCGAAGCGATCCGCGAAGTCTCTGTATGCGGCCAGGATCGTGCCCAGGAGGTATTTGATAAAGGGCACTGCATCGTCGTCGCCCGCGTGCCAGCCATGCTGGGATGCGCCCAGGGCCTCGTAGTACAGGTCCTTGTTTTTGGCGATCTTGGCCTCCAGGGAAACGTATCTGCCCACCTGGAACCCGCTGCGGTAGAGGAGCAGCGTGGTCAGCAGGCGGCTCATGCGGCCGTTCCCGTCGTTGAAGGGATGGATGCACAGAAAGTCGTGGACGAACACCGATATGGCAATCAGCGGCTCCAGCTCCAGATTCCCGATCACCCGATCGTATTCCTCACAGATCCTGTCCAGCGCGTCCGGCGTCTCGAAGGGCGGAAGGGGCGTGAACAGGATCTCCGCATGGCCATCCGGGTAGGTGGCGCTGATATAGTTCTGCACGTTCTTGGTCTGCCCGGCCAGGGGGTTGTTGGTGTGGCTGTACAGGATCTTGTGGAGCTGGAGGATGTAATTGCGGGTGACGGGGATGGCGTCGAAGCTCTCGTGGATGACGGAAAGCGCGTCCCGATACCCGGCGATCTCCTGCTCGCTGCGGTTCCTGGGCGCGATCTTCTCCGCCACCAGCTGACGGATGCGGGTGTCCGTGGTCACGATGCCCTCGATGGCGTTGGAGGACTCGGTGCTCTGGATCCTGGCGATCTCCACCAGCTTTTCCAGCTCATCCGGCCGCTGCTTCAGGTACAGTTCCTGTTTTCCGGCCTCCTTGTAGATGGCCGCCACCAGGCCCAGGACCTCCGAATCCCATTTTTGCTCCCGGTATTTGCTGTAATTGAACGCTCTCATGCTCGTACCTCATCCTTTATACCCTTATATCTTAGCCGTTTTTAAGGGAATCGTCAAGCCATTGAGGGAATATTTCCTTAAAAGTATGCCCTTTTTAAGGGGATCATACCACATGCTTCTGCCGCCGGATGGCGTCATACAGGACTTCTAATTGCAAATAAACCTACAACGGGAAAAGGATTGATTGTAGTAATGGGAAGCAGCGCATCCGTGAGTTCTATGCCATGTCGCCGGAGGATGCCTATTCCATTCTGGAAGCCATTGCGGAGATTCATGGCCGTGCGGACAAGCTGAAGCGGATCGCCATGGATGAAGCCCAGAAGCAGGCGGAGGAAACAGCCCAGGAGATCGACGCCGAGCATAAGGAACGGCAGTCGCCCTTCCGCTTTTCCATGTGTAATATCCAGTCTGGTGAAGAGATTGAATATTGCAACAACCCGGAAATCAAATGCGCGGTTGTGGATGACAAAACGGTAAGCTATCAGGGGCAGACCTACTCCCTCTCCGCTTTAGCTCAACTTCTTTCCGGCAGCAAATACTCCGTCGCCGGCCCCGCTATTTCAAATACAAAGGGGAATGGCTGAACGATCTACGGCATAGGCTGGAAGGATAACTTTTGGGATTGGCTTCTATAGAATGTATCATTAGGCGATCAAACTTGCATACGATTTTTGGGCCATGCAGGCACACTGTAACTTCTAAATGCTCCAATAAAACCATTATAACAGATAAGGGCCGCTGCGTTTGCAGCGGCCCCTGTTCGTTCAGTTGCAGATCAGCTCCTTGGTGACGATCTCTTGGATCCGATTGCGGATAGAGTTCATGCGCTGGACCCAGGCGAGGGGATTGGCGGCCTTGAGGGACTCGGTGACGCCCTCGGCGCGGGCGAGCTGGGCGGTCAGCTGGTCAGCCATCTGACGGGCCTGCTGGTCGATATGAGATAGGTGGTCGTTGAGTTTGCCGTCGTAGAGCAAGGCGTAGTAGAGGGTGCGGCGGTGCTGTTTCAGGTAGTCCGCCCGCCGTCGGCCCCAAAGACCCAGGGGCGGCGAGGCGGGCTCGTCCTCCCCGGCGATCAGGTAGCAGTCGCCCACCAGTTCGTAGTCGAAGCCCGTCCTGTCGTCACGGATAAAGCGTTCCATAGTGTCCTCCTTTTCGGTCACATTGCTTTGGGCAGGGTGCGGGGCGGATGGTCCCGGGGGACGCTCACGTCGATGCCAAAAAGCAAGGGAAGGCGTTCCTTTATGTACCTAGTCAGGTCCGTCGCCGCTACCAAAAATCAGTCCCCCGATCCTTTGGGGGACTGATTTTTTATGGATTGGATTCGAACGCCCGAGGGAGTGGATGAGGCCACGCTTCGCCTCTGCTGCTTCGATCGGTCCCTTTCGGAAAAACGCGGTCCCTTACTGCCCCAGCAGCAGCTTCGCGCAGGTATCATAGGTAAGGGCTCTAAGACGTGCGTCGGAGATCCCAGCAGCCTTTAGGGCGTCTATCAAAAGCAGCATGTTGGTGAGTCCGGGGATCCCGGAGGCGCCAGCCTCCTTCTGCGCGAGGGTATGCGGCGCATGGTCGCTTTCGATCCAGTCGGCGGTCCCGTCCAGCAATGCCGCGAAAACCGCGCTGCGATCGCTTTCGCCGCGAAGGGGCGGGTTCGTTTTCAGGTATCGGTCGTGATCCTTGGCATCCTCTCTCGTAAACAGGGCATGGTGAGGGGTAACGCCCATGGTCACCCGCCGATGCCGCCGCGCCTGCTTCACGATGTCGATAGCGCCTGCCGTAGAGATGTGAGCGATATGGATCGTTCCCGGGAAGCCCGTTTCATCGGCGATCCTCAAAATATCCTTTACCGACTCGATCTCCGCTTCGGGCGGACGGGCGTCGGAGTGGGTTTCAAAGCGGCCGGGGATGTATTTTTCAGGGTGCAGGCAGCTTTCCTTTTCGGCATGTACCGCCACCGTCCCGTGATAGCCCAAATCGCGAAGCACCGAAAGAACCAGCTTTTGCTGCGCATATTCCGTGACGCCCATATGCCCGGTGCTCTGCCCCAGAAACAGCTTCAGCCCCACGACCTTCGGACGAAGCTCCGCATATATCTCAACCACCTCTTCGATCTGCGCGGGGTCCGCGGTCAGGCCTGCCCAGACGTGATACTCGATGCCGGTGATGCCTTCCGCCAGCGCAAACCGCTTTAGGATGGTCTTTCGATCGGTCAGGGGCGGATCGGTGTTCGGCATATCGAAGACATGGGTAAATCCGCATGCCTTCGCAACGGCAAGCCCGTGGGCCACCGTTTCCTTCTCCGACTGGTTCCAGTCCCGAAAATGAACGTGAGGATCGATCATAGGAATTCTCCGTGTTCCGTTAATTCGTCATAGCGGTAGAAGGTGCCTTCCTTGCAGGGGAGTCTTCCGGCGCAGAAGCATTCCCCGCACATCCCGATCCCGCACAGCGTCAGCTTTTCCATGGAAAGCGCCAGCTTGCTTTCCGGGACCCCCAGGGACACCAGCTTTTTCGCCGCCAGTTCCATCATCTTTCCGGGGCCGACGATGTAGACCCGGGTATTGCCGCAGACCGTCTCTTCTCTGATCGTGTCCAGGACCCTTCCCGGCTTCCCGTCATCGGCGACGTACAGGGTTTCCCCATATGCTTCCAGATCCGCCTGAAGGGGTTCTTCGTCATGCCCTTCCACCACGCCGACCCGGATGGTCATGGGAACATGCAGCTTCTGTAGCTCCTGGGCGATGAGCGGCAGCACCGCGACTCCGCTCCCGCCGGCAATAAGCAGCGCCTTTTCCGACGGAACGATATGCATAGGCTTTCCGTATAGACCCCGCGTATAGACCACATCCCCGGCTTTCAGGCCGAAGCAATGCTCCGTAAACGGCCCGCGCTTTTTGATCAGGAACTTCAATGGCCGGTTGCCGGCGACGGAAAACGGCTTCTCCCCCACTTGCGGGATCCATAGGAAGGCAAACTGCCCCGGAAGACACTCCAGCTCGCCGCTCAAGGTAAGCTCTCGCATGTCGCCGCCCACGGTCTTGGCGGAAAGGACGGTATGCTTTCGATAGGCCAGGGGATTGCCGGGGATCAGGTAGCCCGAAACGTCTTCATCGTTTTTCAGCGCCGCAAAATACGGTTCGTAGGCCGCCATCGGCAGTCGGCTCAGAACGGAACCGATGCCCACGCTGTCCGCGCCGGCATCGATCATGTTGCGGGCGTCTGCCGCGGTCGAGACGCCGCCCATGCCGAGAAGGATCGGTTCGTCGCCGATCGCGAGACGGATTTCTTTGACGCACTCCAGCGCTCTTTTCTTCACCCATTCGCCGGAGGCGCCGCCCTTGCCGCCTTCCGCTTCCGAAAAGATCGTGCAGCCGGAAACGGGATCGACATGCTTTAACGGGCCCACCGTGTTGATGGCGGCAACGCCGTCCGCTCCGGCGGCAATGACCGCCCGGGCGATCTCTCCGATATTCGTTACATTCGGCGTCAGCTTCACGATCAAAAGGGCGTTTCGCTCTGGTACCGCCTCACAGATCTGACGGACATAGTCGGCGGCAATGACCGCGTCGCTGCCGATGGAAGCGCCGAAGCCGGCCTGCGCATGGGGGCAGGAGAAGTTCAGTTCCAGTATATCGGCGATCGCATCGAACTTTTTGACCAACGTGATGAAGTTTTGAGGCTCATTGGCGGAAAGGCTGATGTTCAGGATCGGGCGGAACCCGCCGCTTCTGATTTTTTCCAGCGCCGGGTAGACAGCGTCCATGCCGGGATTCCGAAGCCCCACAAAGTTGCCGAAGTCGCCTTCTTTGACCGAGCAGATCACCGGTTCACGGTGACCGAAGGTACGCACGACCTGATAGCTTTTGGTCGTGATGATGTCGCAGCTCGGCACCGCGTCCGCAAAATAGGCGATCATCCCCGGTTCCGTCGTCAGGATGCCGGAGACAGTAGAAAGAATCATCTGCCCGCGCAGATGATTATGATGCAAAAGCTTCCATGCTCTGTTCACAGAGAGGTCTCCCTTATCAGTTTTTCCAGATTTACCAAAGCCCGTTCCGCGTAATCCGCCGGCGCGGGCGCCTTCTTCCAGGGATGGGTGATGCCGCTGGAGCTGTTGATGCGCGCCAGGGCAATGGGATACCCGGCGCCCCGCAGCTTTGCCATGACCTCCGGCGCGGAACCGCCCTGGCTTCCGACGCCGGGGATCAGCATCGGGATCCCCTTGTCGGCAAAAAAGACGGCGATATCCTCCAGCTCCTTCAGATTTGTCGCCCCGACGACCGCGCCGATGCCGGAATGCCGGGCATGCCATGCGGCGATCGTGCGCGCTACGGTGATATACAGGGGCTCTGCCTCCTCCATACGGCGGTTCTGCAGATCGGCGCCGCCCGGGTTGGACGTCCGATCCAGGATATAGACGCCCTTTCCCTCGAAGGCGAAGGGCATGACGCTGTCGGTCCCCATATACGGGGAAACCGTTACACAGTCCGCCTGCCAGGATTCAAAGGCTTCCCTGGCGTAGTTGGTGGAACTGGTGGCGATGTCGCCCCGCTTGGCGTCCAGAATGACCGGGATATGGGGGAACAGTTCGCGCAGCACAGCCAGGATCCGCGCCAAAGCCAGCGACCCTTCGAAGCGTCCGCTCAGCGGCCGGTCCAGCATGGCGTAGTACCCCAGATTCGGCTTGAAGGCCGCGGGGATAAGGCCCCGGGAGCTCATCTCCTGAAACAGTTCCTCAAAATAGTCGCAGATCCTTTCCGTGATCGGCTTTTCGGGATGCGGCAGGGCGTCCGCCACAGGATCCAGCCCCATGCAGAGGATGTTTCCGGTTTTTTTCGCGCTGGAAAGCAACAGTTCCGAATAATTCATGCTTCCTCCTTGGCAAACCCGCGTTCCTCGCCCCAGGTGAAGGGACTCTTCCGCCAGGCCTGAAGACTTTGAGCTCCGGCGTCATCGATATAGCCGGTTCGGATCGCGGTCTCGATCATGGTGTCGTACTCCAAAATGGCGTGCAGATCGCACCGGGGGCGCAGGTTGTCAAAAGCCGCCTTCGCCTTGTCCAGCCCATAGGTGAAGATCGCCAGACAGGTGTTGCATGCGCCGTTGGCCTTTCGGATGGCCTCCAGCGCCTTGATGGAGGAGGAACCGGTGGAGATCAGATCCTCGATCAGGACGACCTTCTTTCCCTGGTAGCTTCCGTCGCCGCCAAGGCCTTCGATTTGATTTCCCATGCCGTGGTCCTTGGCGCTGGAGCGAACGTAGCTCAGGGGTTTGTTCAGCGCGTCGGCAAGGGAGGTGGCGTGGGGGATGCCCGCCGTTGCGGTGCCCGCGATGTTTTCCGCGTCCTCCAGCCCCAGAACCCGGATCATCTCGCAAAAAGCGCTGCAGATCAGCTTTCGGTACTCCGGAACGGCCAGGAACTGGCGATTGTCGTTATAGATCGGCATGCGGTAGCCGCTGGCCCAGGTGAACGGATGATCGACCCGCAGCTTGATCGCACCCAGCTTCAATGCGGCTTCCGCCAGCTGAGGTCCGTAGAATTTTTTAACATCAGTGATGGTATCCATAGTCTCCCTCAATTCTTCCAGATCTCTTTGAAGGTATGGACTCTTCCGCAGTACGCGCAGGCAAACTGCCCGTCCTTGGTGCGGACGAACTTCGCCGGCACATTTTCGGCATTCACGGGATGGGTGATGCAGGCCTCGTTCCTGCAGCACAGGTCGTCGAAGTCGTAAACGCGCGGCGGCGTGCTGGCGCGATATTTTTCGGCAACCGTTCCCTCCTTGATGACGTTCAGAGTGCTGCCCGGCGCCACGGTCGCGAGCCGCTTCAGGTCCCTGCGCGACAGGTCGTGGGCGTCCGGACAGAACAGAAGTCCCTTATACAGCCCGTCGGCGCTGCGGCTGATCCAATGGCCGCCTCTGCCGTTGTCCAGGTGCATCACGCGGCTGATCAGGTTCATATGCTCGCGGATCTCCTTAGGCGTTTCGCCCTTGCAGATATGGTCGATGACCAGACCGTTCTTAATGGGACGGATCCCTTCGGAGTATTCGCTGTGGGCTTTGATCTTGCGCTCCTTCACCTCGTGGATATAGTCTTCTTCGGGCGCAGCTTCCTCCTTCCTGCTGGGGACAAAATCGTCGCCGATGACGCCGGCGATCAGGGAGATCAGGACGATCCGGCAGTAATAGCCGTTGATGGACTGCCTTTCCCAGGCGTTCAGCGGCAGGCTGTCCAGCCAAACGGGGATCGTGGGATGCTCCTTATGACGGGGAAGGGGATGATAGAAGCGGGTGTTGGGCAGGAGCTTGTCCAGGAACTCCTTGCGGAAGGTGATGGACTGGCGAAGCAGATCCTGTTTCTGCAGAATGCGCTCTCCCATCCTCTCCAGCTGGGGACGGGTGAAATACCACTTGTCGGAGATGTCCGGCTGGGTGAGATATTCCTCGATGGAGGAGAAGCTGCGGACTTCGAACCCGTTTTGGATCATTTTATCCACATAGCTTTCCGGCATCTGCAGCTCGCTCGGCGCGATCAGATCCACCTTCACATGATCGAACAGCTTCAGCCCGTCCGCCTTGCTGTGGACCGTTCTGCCGTGATAGAGATCGCCCACCAGCGCCACATGAATGGAATCAAAGCTCATGCCGTTGTCCTCCAGGAAGCTGAATTCATCCAGCAGCTCCTGTGTGGGGTGTTCGTGCTTCCCGTCGCCCGCGTTGATAAACGCCGGGGTGTAGGGGAGACCGTTGCGCTTTGTATAAACGGCGGTCTCCTCGGAGAGCAGCTTGGTCAGACCTTCGACGGTGCTGCGAACGATGAAAATGCAGTTCTGATAGCCGGAAATGGTATTGAAGGTATCCGAATAGGATTCCCCCTTGTTGATGGAGGAACCGCTGGTCAACAGCTCGCTGACCTTGGCGTGATGGAACTTCGCCGCGTTCTTGAAGCTTTCTCTGGTACGGGTGGAATTCTCCAGAAACACGGAATAGATACCAAAGTCAGGGTCGTTGATGCGGAATTCATCCTGCTTCGCCTGGTCGTTTTCCAAAATGGCTTTTTTCAGCTCCATGACCTTGTGGAACAGGTAACGGCGCTCCTCGATCGAAAAATCCTCAATGATATTCAGCGATCTTCCCTTAAAAACATTCATCGATATGGCCTCCTGAATATAATAATACCGGTCCTGTCGGAACCGGCGCGAAAACAAAAGAAAAAAACGCGGGGAGCTGTTTTTCGATCATACAGGGATTTGTTCTGATATGCGACATCGATTGCCCTCCGTTTTTTAACATGATACCTTCCAAACCCCATATTGTCAAGCAGCTTATGGCTGACTCAACCCATGATCGCAAGTCGCTGTGCCTCCCCTTTTTCGCCATTTTAGCTTTGGGCATGTCGATAATACCGACTGCGTATTGATTCCTGAAAAGACACGGCGCACCCAAGGGGCGCGTCCATGGGCTCCGCCCGATCTTGCTGTAAAGGCCGCGGCGGAAAAAGCACGCAAAAGCGTGTATATATCTTAGTATTTCTTGACACGGACCGAGGGGATATGGTAAAAACACATGTGTTTTTGAACGCCGCCCCTTGCGACTGACGGAAGAATGCGGAGCACCGCAGAGGAACAGGGAGCGCTATATGTTGCCGACCGTCTGGGCATTGTTGAACCCGCTGGATTCAATATGCCCATCATTTCTTTGCTCCTGTCTCATGCCTTTTCCGATGTACCGAATTGTCTACCATTTGAAACATGACAGGGGTGATTCTCTTTTTACAGGTTAATGAATTCTTTTTGCTAAATTAACTTACGCACCCTCTCATCTCGGGAGGGTGCATTGTATCAAGGACGCAGTCCGGACACACGTCGTCGCAAGCTTCACTTGGCTTGCGACGACTTTTTTGTTTCACAAACAAGTCATCGCGGCGCTTTGTTCCGCTGCGACTCCTTTCCGCAAAAGGTCACGCTCGGATTTTCTGCTCACTTGTAAACGCGTTCGCGACGAAAATCTGTCGCTACCAACCTTTTGCGGGTAAGTCCGTTATTACCACTCGTACCATATGATCGGTTTTTCTATGAAATCGTTGCGAAAAACAGAAAAATCGGGCATACTATAGAAAAAACCGGAGAGGAACGAGATATGAAATCGCTTTTGATCAAGGATACGACCCGCGAGGAGCGGGAGGAGATCGTCCGGCGGGCCCTGTGGGGCGGTTGCGGGGCGGAGTGCGAGTTCTGCTCCGGCTGCGACAACAGGGGCGGCGGTCGGATCGAAAGCCTGTATCAGCCCTACATCGACGGGGAGAAGGAGATCGCCGAGATCAACGCCGAATACCGCGCCCCCTTTGTGCGATGATTCATAGTGATTGAAGGTGCGTATATCGCAATTTTTCAGATAGTATCATCTGCAACTGCAGCCGGCCTGCCGGGTCAGAGTTTCATATTGATCAATATATCCCCCGGCTGTACCTTGACGTTATCCTCCGGGACCACCACCAGATCCCCGCGGATCAGGGCGGTCACCGAGATCTGATGCATGGTCTCCACCTCTTTGATGCTTCGCCCGGCATAGTCCGATTCCGGCTCCACCAGGATCGCGGCGGTGCTCTTTTTGTACGCTTGGGCGTCCTGCATGCGCTGCAGACGGGTGTAATGTTCCACGAAACCGGCGGAGAGGATCCCGGTGGGGATCGCCACCACGCCCACGCCCAGGAAGGTGATGATCACCCCCATGATCCGCCCCAGGAGCGTCACCGGATAAATATCCCCGTAGCCCACCGTAAACACGGTGGAAACGCTCCACCAGATGCCGGACAGCGCATTTTGGAACACCTCCGGCTGGGCCGCGTGCTCCGCGCTGTACATGCTCAGCGAAGCGGCCAGGATCAACACCAGAATGATAAAGACCGAATACAGGATCGCGTTCTTCTTTTCCTTGATGACGGATGAGATGACCTGGAAGGAATCGTATTGGGTGTTGATGCGAAACAGATGCAGGATGCGGGCGGCGCGGAGGATCCGAAAGGCCCCGAACCCGGACAGGAAGAAGAAGGGCAGGATGGTGAGCAGATCCACGATCCCGTCGAAAGAAAACAGGAAGCGCAGCACCGCCCGGGGCCGGGTATCGTCCGGAAATAAGAGATCCGCCGTCCAGATCCTGAGCGCGTACTCGGCGCAGAAGATCGCGACGGTCACATCCTCTATCCTTTCGAAGAGACCCCGAAATGCATTCAGCCCGTCAAAGGTTTCCAGAAACAGGACGGCGATATTGCAGAGGATCACCGTCACGATAAAATAGTCGAAGATCCGGCTGGGTGCATCCTCCTGATTGCCGATCTGGATGATCTCGAAGATCCGCTTTTTCTTGTCTGTTGAAATAATACGCCGCATATGCTGTTCCCCCTGCCTGCTATTGTACACAAAAGCGTCTGCGGGGGCAAGCACTATTGCGCATGCTTTTCACGATAAACCCACAGCAATGCTGTTTCAAACCGTTGCCTGGCCGCTCGCCATGGTATGCTGCGGATAGAGACAACGGCCGTGTTTTTTCCCGTTTGGCCTCCAGATCGAAAATGCTGCAATGGATACGCGCCGGCGGACGCCTGGGGCCGGAGCTTTGCTTGACAACCGCGAACAGGGGATATACAATGATTGATAAGGGTTTTACCTTTATTCTGGAAAGAAACGGACGGGTGATGCAAATGAGTAACCAAACAACCGAAAACAGGACGGCAGCTCTGCTGATTCGCCGCATCATTGCCATCTTGCTCACAGCCGCAGCATTGTTCGGCATGTTTTTGCCGATGCTGACCATCGGATCGGACGCGCAATCGGCCTTTCGCCGCGTCAAGACGGAGGAGAGCAGGTCCTGCAAAGCGTTTATAGAGGATCTGCCCAGCACCGTGGCTCGCCTCATGAAGGAAGAGGAAGCGGAGAAAAAGAACATCCGCACCATGGAGGACTTGGTCGCCGATCTGGTCAACGGCGTCGCTTTGCCCCTGTATGAAACGGGAGAGGATCATCAGTTCACGTTCCTGGAGGTTTGTGATATCGCCGGCCGGCCGGCCAGAGCCGTGGACATTCTTAGCGCCTACGAAGACGATTTGGACGTCGTTTTGAAGGATTTCGGCAATTCCGATCCCGAGTATCAGGAGCAGGAGCAGGAGCTCCGGGACGCATTGGCCGATGTGAAGCCCGTGGGCTCCCTCTCCAAAATCGGCTCCCTTGCCCTGTACGCTCTGTTTGGCCTCACGCTGATGCTGGGCGTGCTGTCCATCTTCATGGCGCTGTTCAATCGCTCCAAGGTTTTCCACGTCCTGTTCTGCATCTTCGCGCTCCTGATCGCCGCCCTGTTCGTCACCGCCGTCGTGGGGCCGCGGCTGGTCGCCGAGGATATTCCGACCTTCACCTTTGAACTGGGTTCCGAGTCCGTGGGAACGGCGCTGAGCAAGCTGGCCAACGCAAGCGTGCTGGCGGCCACCACGCTGCTGCCCGGCATCGGCCTGTGCCTGCTGTCCCTGGGCGCTCTGATCGCCTGCATCCTCTATAAGCGTGACAGAAGCTACGCGGGCATTTTGCCGAAGCGGGCCAAGAAGGAAGTTGCGCCTGCGGCGCCGCGGCGCGCGAAGCAGCCCGCCGTTCCTCAAAAGAGAAGACCGGCCTACGTGCCCCCGGTACAGGCAGAGAATTGGACCTGCGACAGCTGCGGACAGCCAAACGACATGGACGCCAAATTCTGCTGCTATTGCGGCGCCAAGAAACCGCAGCCCCAAACGCCCGCCCCCGCTTCCGCCGCGCGTCGCTGTCCCGCCTGCGGCCAGGCCCTGACGTCCAATCATCAGTTCTGCCCCCGCTGCGGCACCAGGATCCAGCCGGAGGAAGAGCCCATCGAGTAACAGGAATACACCCTGTCACGAACAATTATCACAAGATCCAAAGGAGAGACGGGTCGATCCCCCCTCTCCTTTTGCGTTACCTTCGGTCGATCTCCGGCTCAATAATATACGATTCTTTTTACAACTATGTTGCATCGTGAATGCGTAGTATATGGTATTATTGGTGAGGATAGAGAGACGGTGCGCCCAGGAAAGGTCGTTCCGTATAGGAAAGGAGATATGCATATCATGAAAAAATGGCTTTGTTTCGTGCTGACGGCGCTGATGCTGTTTGCCGCGGCGCCCGTCGCCATGGCCGAACCGATCACCGAGAACAGCATCCTGACCATTGTCAACGTCAAGCATTCCGCCAACGTCCGCGAGCAGGCCACCAGCAACAGCAAGAAGCTGGGCGAAGCCAAGCGCGGCAAAACCTACCAGCTCCTGGCCCAGGAGGGCAACTGGTACAAGATCCAGTACACTGCGGAGAAGGTCGGCTATGTGTTTCATAGGTATGGAAAGGTGGGCAAAAAGGATGAAGCTCCCTTGAGCGGCATCGGCACCGTGGTCACGGATGCGAGCGAAGTCAATATCCGCGCCAAGCCCAGCATCAAGGCGACGATCCTGGGCACCACCGTCAACGGCGAAACCTTCGAAATCAAAGGAAAGACCGGCCATTGGTACAAGATCATCTATAAGGGCGACATCGGCTACATCCATCAGAATCATTTCAAAGCGGGCAGCTACACACCGCCCTCCCCGCCGGTGGGCCCCGGAGAAACGGGCTATATCTCCAACTGCAGGGTCTCGGTAAACGTTCGCGCCGCGGCCAGCAGCAAGAGCAAGAAGCTGGGCGAGCTGAAGCGGGGCGAAAAGGTCACCGTCACCGGCATCAGCGGCAATTGGAGCCGGATCTCCTATAAGGGCGACGTGGCCTACGTGTTCACCAAGTACGTGTCTGCCGCCAAACCGGATGAGGATATCGTCGGCAAGACCGCCACCATCGTCAACTGCAAGGCCTGGGTGAACATCCGGGCCAAGGCCAGCAGCAACAGCAAGAAGCTGGGCACCGCCAACAAGGGCAGTACCTGGACCGTTCAGGGCCGCTCCGGCAACTGGATCCAGGTGGACTACAGCGGCACCAGCGCCTTTATCTACAAGCGGTACGTGAAGATCGGATAACCGACAGCGCAATACCAGCCATGCTTTCGGGCGGTCGTTTTCGGCCGCCCGGTATTTTTTCCGGATCGTTGCGCTCTGTTTGCACGGACCGTTCCCATTTCCAGCTTCTGCGCACTTGACAGGGTACGGCGGCTATTTTATACTGCATTTGTAAACTTGGGGTATGTGTCCTGAAACAGCCTTCCCCCTTCCCATATTGAACCATGAAAAGGAGCCGCCATGAAAAAAGTCACAGCCATTCTGCTCTCGCTGCTGATGGTCCTGAGCTTGACCGCTTGCGTGAGTCTGCAGATGCCCACCGCCGTCTCCGCTGAAAATGAAGCCAACGCCGTAACCGAGCCCATCACCATCTCCTCCGGCGTCTCGGCTTCCTCCCCCGTGCCCACCGCGCTTTCAACGTCCGTCCCCACCCCGACCCCCGCACCCACGGAAGCGCCCGCACCCACGGAAGCGCCTGTGAATGTCCCCTTTATCGCAGCCATCGCCGCCCTCGCCAAGCTGGAAAAGATCCAGAGCTTGCATGCGGACATGATGGTGAACATGGACATGGAGGCGCTCGTCTCTCTTGCGGGTTTTGAGCAAAGCATCCCCCTGGATATGAATATTGCCATGGGCATGGATCTTTCCAAAGACCCCGTCAAGGTTCGGCTGGACATGAACAAGATCACTCCCGATACGGAAGCGAGAGATCTTTTCTATGCCGTTCAGGACGGCGACGATTGGGTCCTGTATGTTTCCCACGATAACGGCGTCACCTGGCAAAAGGAAACCAATCCCCAGAACATTCGCCTGCCCCAGCTGCCCGACGCCGCCATGGATATGCTGGTGAACGCTATTTCCAACGTTCAGAAGGTCGGCACGGATCAGGTGAACGGCTCCCCCGCCGCCGTGTATACCGGCACGATCAACAGCCGTCTGCTGATGAAGCTCCTGGGCAGCATAAGCTTCGACGGTGATTTAGCTAAATTGCTGGGCGACTTCCCCTCCGACGATATGCTGTCCAACCTCAGCGACATTGAGCTGACCATCATGATCGATGAAGAAAGCGGCCTGCCGGTGCGGTATACGGCGGACATGACCGACGCCGTGAAGGATCTGCTGGAACTGGCCATCCTGAAAAAGACCAAAGTCGCCAGCCTGGAGGCCGCAGGCATCGCCCTGAACGTCCCCTCCGTCGTGATGGACGTGACCCTGTCCCAGTTCGACAGCATCGATCCCATCGAGATCCCCCAGGCGGCCCTGAACGAAGCCGATCCGACGCCGCCTGCGGAAGGCATGGGCCTTGAGAACAACGCCGCTCCGTCCGGGGATTATCTGACCGCCCAGCTGAAGGAGATTATCGACAGCGAGGGCAATCCCTGCGTCCTGATTTCCTTTTCTCTCCAGCCGGGGGACACGTTGACTTTCGTGTTGCCCAATCAGGAGGACCTCGTAATCGAGAATACAGACGACATCGTTAGCCCTTACGAGATAACCGTCCTCAAAGCCTGTTTTTTCCCCAATCGTCCCCTGAGCGATCCTGTGTACAGAGTGACCCCCCAGCTCCTGGTGACCCATGCCGACGGCACGGAGGACACCATGCGGATCGACTCATTCGACCTGTACTTTCCTGCCGTTGGGCTGGAGCTGACCGAACCTGCGGAAGCCGCCGTTCCTGAGGCCACCGTGCAGGCGGAAGAGGGCAACCTGATCCGCATCAAGGGCAAAGCGGACGACAACACGGTGCGTGTGACCGTCAACGGCCAACCTGTGATCGATATGGATACGGACGGCTACTTCGAATTCACCTATGTCATGACCGAAGATGGGCCCGAGACCGTGACCGTCGAAGCCCAAAAGGATAACTGCGTGACGACCAGCCTCAGCTTTACCGTCACGCCCTATTGATCGATCTGTATTATGAAAACAGCAAACGCCTCCGGTCGATGCCGGAGGCGTTTTTCGTATCGTGTACGCAGGACGCCTGCGGGAAGAGGCGTCACTCCGCCGCCGGCGGGTACTCGCCGCAGAGCAGACGATAGGGGGGCTCGTCCTCCTCGATGGCGGGAAAACGGCCCATGGGCGGCTCGAAGCGGTTGTCGTGCTCGTCGTCGTTGGTCTGGGAGACCTCGCCGAGAAGCACCGGCCCGCTGCCCGGCTCCACCTGAAAGTCGTGATACAGGCCCTGGTGGACGTGGATGCTCTCCCCCGGCGTCAGGCGGATGAGGGTGCCGGCGGGAACGGTGAACCGGCGGCCGTCGCAGTTCAGCGTCACGGGATTCTCATAGTCGATGCTCTCGTCGGGCAGGGAGTTGTAGACCCGGATGAGGCACACGCCGCCGCCCCGATGGATGATATCCTCGGTCTTGAACCAGTGGAAGTGGTTGGGGGAGTACTGGCCCTCCTTCAGATACAGAAGCTTTTCGGCGTAGACCATGGGGTACTTGTCCGCCATGGCCCGGTTGCCGTTGCGAATGGTGATGAGGCTCAGGCCCAGCCGGTCGAAGTCGTTCTGACCGTAGTCCGTGATGTCCCAGCCCAGCTTGCAGTCCCGGACCTCGTCGTACTCGTGGCCTTTGCTTCGCCATTCCTCAGGCGTGAAGCGGCAGAAGGGCGGCAAATAGCAGTGCTCCCGAGCGCACATGGCTTCCATCTCTTTCAGAGCTCGGTTGATTTCGGATCGTTTCATATTCCAGCCTCCCTTGCTTCGATATGCCCGGTATAGGGTTTTGACGCCTTATATGCTGCTTGAATCGCTCATTCGCCAAGTCCGTCCGGACGGCGACAGATGATGCTTTCCATGGGGATGACCGACCCGCATCGGGGATCTCCTCTGATCGGATCGAGAGAATCGCTGCCGTCCCAGTGGACATATCACGTCGTTTCGTGCCGTTCCTCCGTGGCCGTGCCGTCCTCGTGGAGGACCCAGACCCGATCGCTGATGGCGCGCACCCGGGGCCGATGGGTCACGATGAGCACGGTCCGATCGGTCATACGCTTGAGGTTGTTCAAAAGCCGCTCTTCTGTCCCTTCGTCCAACGCGCTGGTGGCCTCGTCCAGCAGCAGGATCGGATGCTCCGAAAGCACGGCCCGGGCTATTGCCAGCCGCTGCAGCTGCCCTTCCGACAGACCCGCGCCGCGTTCGCCCAGCCGGGCGCCAAGACCATCGGGCAGCTCCTGCACGAAGTCCGCCGCAGCGATGCTCAGCGCCTGCCAGATGGCGTCGTCCGTCACATTTTGGTCGCCAAAGGTCAGGGCCTCCCGCACGGTGCCGCTGAAGATACGGTTACCCTGGGGCACATAGGCAAACAGACCCCGATATGCCGCCGTCAGCAGCTCCTCGCCCCGGTCCGTCAACAGCAGTCGACGGCCTTTGCCCACCGGATACAGGCACAGCAGGAGCTTCAGCAGCGTGCTCTTTCCTTGGCCGGAGGGACCCACCACGGCGATAACCTCCCCCTTTTGCCCTGCCACGGTCACGTTTTGAAGGACCCTGGTGGGCTCGGCCCGATCCGTATAGGCAAAGGACACATCCTCGAACCGAAGTCCCCGGAAGGAACGCCCGTAGAGCTTGTCGATCTGGGATTGGGGCAGCTGTCCCTCAGGGCAGTCGTCCGCAAAGTATTCCGCCTCCATCAGCCGCTCCACGCTGGCGATCATGGCGTAATACTGAGGAATAAAGGCGGACAGATTGGCGAAAGGCGCTTGGATCTGCCCCACCAGCTGCAGCACCGCCACAAAGGTGCCGTAGCTCACGGTGCCTATGAGGATGCCGTAGCCGCAATACGCAGCCGCCCCGGCGTAGAAGGTCCGCATCATGAGCCCATAGGCGAAGTTCGCCAGATTCGAGAACCGATTTCGCCGCATCCGCGCTGCCAGGTGGTCCTCCATGGCCGCCTCCCCCTGACGGACGGCGGTCTGCTCCCGACGGAAGGAACGTACGATCATCAGATCCGAGAGCCGCTCCGACAGCGTCACCCGGACCCAGCCGTCGGCCTCCCGAATGTCCTTGTGGAGGGCTTTCAGCTTTTTGCGGAACAGATACCCCATGAGGGAGATGACCAGCCCTGCGGGAAGGATGGCCCATACGGCCGCTCGGAGCATGACCATCACCGCGCTCACGGCGCTTAGCAGCATGACCAGCATGCCGCTGGCCTGGGGCACGATGGACACGATGGCGCCGGCCGTCACGGCAGTGTCGGACACCAGCCGGTTCATCCACTCCTCGGTGTGGACCGCGGTCACCGACGCATACTCTTTATAGAGCAAGGTCTCGAACAGCCGCTTTTTCAGGCGGTTTTCCAGTGTGGCGGCGGCGTGCTCGCCAATCCATCGGATGAGCAACGCCAGCAAAAGCTGCAGCAGGATCACACCCAGGAACAGCCCTCCCTGGCGTAGAAAACCGCTCATGTCCTGGGCTACGGCCCGATCGATCATATTGCGCAGCGCCCAAGCCAGGGCGACACCGCTGCCGCCGCTCAGCACATTCAATATCAACAGGCACAGGACCTCCCACCGGGTCCCGTAGGAGACCTGCCAGACCCACCGCAGTGGTGTGGTTGTTCCGGTTTGTCGCTCCATGCCTATCCCTTCGTCCTTTTGATACCCAACAGTTTTTTGATACCGGCTTTACCGAAGGCAACAGCCCGCTTGAAGAAGATGCGTACGTCTGCGCCGCGGACCATGAGAAAGGAATACAGCCGATAGCCTTTTTCCGTGACGGTGTGGTGTTTTCCCTCCCGCACGAAGCCGGTCAGGACCCCCAGGATATCCTCATCGGTGATGCCGTACTCCCGGTTGACGCAGTTGTCCCCCAGGATCACATAATCCCGTTCCCTTACCTTCACGATCCGATGAAGCACATATTGGTTCGGCGGCCGACGATACAGCACCACGTCCCCCGCTCGAAGCCGCTCCGGCCCACGCTTCTCCACCACGAACAGGTCCTTGCCCTGACGCAGCAGGGGCAGCATGCTGATCCCCACGTTGGTGTACACCAGACGGCCTTCCCGTTCCAAAACCTCCTCAAAGGTCATCTTCATGGGAGCACGCCTCCCATGCCTTCAAAGGACACCCGGGCAGCGTCCGGGTCCATGTTGCAGAAGAGTTCATACAGGCTCACCCGTTCCGTCAGCTGTTGCAACAGGGTAACTGTCTTTTGGAGGGCCAGCCGATCCTGGGGACAGTAGACCTGCTGCATGAGCCAGGGGAAAGCGTCCCGGGCGCTGATCCGGCGGATGATATTCTGCTCGCCCCGCCGCAGCAGGCAAACGGCCTGCAGGGGAACGACCACGTTGGCGCTTCGATGATGCTTTCCGTCATAGGGCGTGCCATACGCCAGCGCCGCCTCCGGCGTGATGCGGATCAGTGGTTTGTCGTCGTTCACATAGAGGAACCTGTCCTGTAGCAGCGTCTTCCAAAGCCAGGCATGGGTGCTTTTGCCTGTGCCGCTTTTAGCGGTGAATACATACCCCTTGCCGTCCACCGCCACCGCCGACCCATGAAACAAAAAGGTGTCGTCAGCGGGCATGCGCTCCGCGATCTGCCGGTATACGGCCAGCTCCTCCAGATACGACTCGTTCCACGCATGCTCGCTCCGTCCCTCCACCCGGTCCTCCCGGGCAGAAAACGCCCTCTCCCGGTCGATATCGGCCTGCGTGATCCGCACGATGAAGTCAGCAGCGCCTTCCGTGGCATATTCGGCGCATCGCGTATGGACCCTCTCATAGAGAGACTCGATGCCGATATTCCGTTCCGCTATGCGATAGACTCGCATCCAACCCTCCTGATCGACCGGCCACACTGCTCCGATTATTTTGATTTAAGTTTACCAAAACCCATCATGCTTTTCAAGGAAGGAAAGTGATTTTTCCACCGAATGACGCAAGACGTGGGGGCGTCCTCCCAAAGCGGCGCGAAAAAGCCTTACTCCACCAAAGCCCCGATCTCGCGGAGCTGCTCCAGAGCGCTCTTCACATCCCGGACGATGCGCTCCTCCGGCGCGTTATACCGGGCCGTCATGGCGGCGATCAAGTCCGCCTCGGTGATCTCCTCCGACAGCAGGTCCAGCAGGTCGCGAAAGACGCCGTTGCCCCTGACCATACCGGAGAAAGGCGCGCCGCCTACGGCCACCAGCATGCCCTCGTCATCTGTATTGAACATCACAAAATCCTGACTCAGCTTCATATATCTCTCCTCTCACGGACAGATTGTGTCCGGCTCGTTTTCGGCTTCCTCAGCCTCCCTATCCTTTTTCAGCAGGGCCTTCAGCGTATTCTTCGTTCTCAGCCCTATTCGGGCCTGGCAGCCCACGCTCTCCATGGGACAGCCACGCTTCGGGAAGGGCGTACACACGGGCAGATAGGGACAATACCGGCATTCCTCCGCGACGACGGTGACCCGTTTCGGCCAGGCTGGCAGTTCCGCGTCGAAGACGGTCCCCAGCGGAGCCTCAAAGGCCCGGTTGTCGCAGGCATGGAGACCACCCAAGGGGTCGATGACCACTTCTCTCCCCTCGGAATCCGCCATGCATACGCACGTCGGCAAATGTCGGCCCAATTTTCTGGCGTATCGAAAGCCCAGGGAAGCGGCATAATCATCCATGGGCTCCGCCGCCCAAAAGAGATCGGAGGTGGACGCTTGGCAGAGCTGATCCGTGTAGAAGGAGATCCTTTCCGGATTTGGGAACCGCTTCCGGCAGTCCTCCAGAAAGTCCCGCACCCGGGCCAGGTTCTCGCCGTCGTAGTTACAGCGGATGACAACGTCCAGCCCCGCGTCGGCCAGCATGGCCACGGCGTCCATGGCCCGGTCATAGTTGTGAAGATCGGGGCGGACGTACCGCTTGCGGACATCGTAATCCTCCCGAGCCCCGTCCATGGACACCTGGATACTCCGCAGCCGCCACAGGTCCAGGGCCTCCTGCAGGAGCTCCGGGGTCAGCAGCGAGCCGTTCGTGGTGGTGGTGGAATGGAATTCCACGCCCCGGTCCCGGAGAGTGCGGCAGATGCGAGAGATGATGGCAGGCGCACAGAGGGGCTCGCCGCCGAGCCAGCGCAGCTCGATCTCCTTCATCTGCCGGGTGCGGCAGATGAATTCCGAAACGGCGTCGGCGGTCTCCGGCGTCATGGTCTTCACCGGCCAGTTCTCCTCGTAGCAGTAGACGCAGCGGGCGTTGCAGCCGGTGGTGGGCAGGATGGTATAGTGGGAGACGCCGGTGCGCTTTGGCTCCATGGTGCGCATGATGGCCAGGATGCGGCTGTATTGGGCTGTTTCGTCGTAATCCGGCTCCACCAGGAAACGAAACTCGGCCAGCTCCCGGACCTGGGGGCAGGACAGATCTCCTGCCCGGGCCAAGGCCCATTCCGCCGGGGTCAGAGCATAGACCTGGCGGGTCAGGGTGTTCCCAAGCAGCATCCGGTCCCCCGCTTCCATGGTCACAACAAAAACGGACAGGCGCAACGGCCCATCCGCTGAAAGTTTCCTCTTTTGTACGATCCCGACGACCCTCTCGTCGCCGGCAGCCAAACGCTTCATGCGCTCACCACGCCCCTGCCGGGGCTTCTTTTATGTACACTACCCAAGTACTGCTCCATGAACGGAGCAGCGCCGGGGTCAGAAACGATCAATGATAATCTATCCGGTGCGGGACGCAACTTGTTTCGAAGCGCCCGGGCCGGCACAACCGTAGTTCACATACGATGTGGAGATGGCATCCTCCGAGATGGTGATGACTTCCAGTTCCAGACCTTCGTATTCTTTCTTTTCCACTGATACACGACAAGCATATCATCCATATCGTGTTCTGTCAATCTGGGTGTTTGTAAACATACCCGAAACGCCGAATGACGCAGGTGCCACAAAACAGGGCCGCACCGGGTTTGGTGCGGCCCTGTTCGATTTTTCTTCGATCATTCCGTTACATAGGAGATGGCGTCGGCGTACCGATAACAGTAGTCGTCGCCCGGCGCCAGGCCGGCCACGATCTCCACGTCCGTACCGTCGGAAACGCCGGTCTGCACCTCCACGGGGGAAAGGAGTTCATCCGTCTCCTCGTCATACGCCGTATAGACCACCACGCGGCGGCCCTCTTCGGACAACGCGGCCAGCGGCACCGTCATCACCGCGTTCCCCGTCCGCCGGGGGAAGCACACCGTCCCATTCATGCCGGGATAGAGCTGCTCCGCCCGATCCAGGGCCAGAGTGACCGAATACTTGGTGTTGCCGCCGCTGTTGACGCCCTCCGGATCGATCTTGGTCACGGTGGCCCTAAGGCCCATGGTGGGCAAGGCGTCCAGATACAGATCCGCCTCCTGTCCCAGGGACAGGGCCAGCACGTCCAGCTCGTCGATGGGCACGGTGAGGAGCATCCTCTCCTGGGGCGTGACGGTGCAAAGCTCCTTCTCTGCGATGGTATAGGCGGGCTTCGGGGTGGCCTGGGGCGCGCTCTTGCCGAAGGAGATCCGGCCCCCGTGGCTGCCGGGACCGTTGGAGGGGTTGGGAGAACCGGAGGGATTGGGGCCGGCGCTGGGCGAGGGGCTGGGACTGGGCGTGGGTTCGACGCTGCTCTCCGTGCGCTCCACGATCACCCACAGCAAACTGCCGCTCTCGTCGAAGGTGAACATGATCCTGTCTCCCTGCCAGATATCGCCGGTCGTGATCCGGTTCCAGCCGCCGCTGAACCGATAGATAGGCACGGAGCCGGGGATGGCGTACGTTCCATTGAGCTCACCGGACGGGGCCGGCAACGCGGAATAGGCGTCAAGGCCGCTGACGATCCCGCCCTTCACCATGCTCAACGTGCTTCCGTCCACGCTTTCCACCTCCGCCAGGAAGTTGTTCAGCTCGGCGGGGTCCGCATCCTCCGGGCCAGTGGCCAACTGCCGCACCACCAGCCCCGCCACCAGGTTGGCCAGGGTGGCATAGGGGATCGTTTCGTCCAGGCCCTCGATCCGGCCGGCGCAGGGCGCGTGAATATAGCCGTCCTCATAGAGTTCAAAGAGGGTCTTCAGCTCTTTTTCATAGGTCTCCCGCCGCTGCAGGAGAGCGGCGTATTCCGCCAGGTCCTCCGTGTCGCTCAGATCGAAGAGAACGTCGTCCCCATTGACCGTGCTGCCTTCCTGCGTATAGACGCGGGTGACGATGCCCAGATACCCGGTGATGTTCAAGGCCTTATGGACGGACAAAGGTCCGCTCCCCAGCACTTCGCCCCCTTCGGTCTTGACAAAGACCTCTGTTCCCACGGCATAGCCCCGATCCACCACGGTCACGGTGGCGACGCCCTCCTCCAGGAAGGCGACCTCTCCGGCAAGCTCCGTTCCGTCCGGCAAGGTGACGATCACCTTGCTGCCCACGGTCAGCGCCTCCGAAGCCGGGAGATGCACCGCCATCCGCCCGTCCAGGCTCAGGAGCATCAGCGCCCCGTGATCGTTCATCACGTCGATGGCCCTGTCCCCCGCCTGGGCATAGACCGCCTTCACGGTCCCCGCCACAGGGGCGGTGAGGGAAGTGCTGCCTTTGGCTTCATGAGCCTCCTGGAGCTGATCGTCGATCTCCTCCAGGACCGTATGGATCGTCGCAATGGCCTGCATGACGGAGGTTTGATCCGACTTGGCCACGATCTGGCCGGCGGTCACAAGCTCGCCGTTTTTCACGCAAACGGAGGAAACGGTGACAGAAACGGGGATCTTCACCGACACAGCCTCCTGCTCTTCCAGGGTGCCGGCGGATTGGATGAGGCTGGCGATATCCTTCTCCTCCACCTGGCCCCACAGGACCCGCTCGTTGGTGACGGCTCCGTCCTCCGTCTGTTCCTCCTCGTTCACCGGGAACAGGAACACCACCAGCACCAATGCGGCGAGCAGCAGCAAAACAGCGGGCCAAAGCGCCACCCGGCGCAGGGAGACGCCCTCTCCCTCCTGGCTTTCCGCCTGTTGGCGGATCTTCTTGCTCAGGAGGACGAGCCGCAGGATACAGAGGATCATGCCCACAGCGGCTCCGATCAGAATGTACAGCCGATAGGGATAGATCTTCCGGGCGTACGGCGCCAGCGCCTGGACCTCAGAGGGGACCCAGGAGGGCAGCGTCTCCGCCGCGTCGGCCTCGGGTTCCTCCGCCGACCCGCTTCGGCGGGATCGGCCGGTGCCTTCGCTCTCTGTCCCCCGGCCGGGGAAGGTCGCCCCTTCGGGCAGGGTCATGCCTTCGGGAGGACCGCCGCTTTCCGGCCGCGTCATCCCCTCGGGCAGGGTCATGCCTTCGGGCAGGGTCATGCCCTCCGACGAAGCGAAGGGGAGGCTCTCCTGCCCAGCCGCCTCAGCGGAAGGGTCGGGCACCAGAAACCAAACGACCAGATCCGCCGCCAGAAGGAGGCTGAACAGGATCAGCAATATGGAATAGATCGCTCTCTTTACTTTCATAGGACCTCCTCAGCCGCCGTAATGCAGGGCGTCGATGGGCGCCATGCGGGCCGCTTTGTTGGCTGGATACAGACCAAACACGATGCCGATGAAGAAGCAGAACAACACCGCCACCAGCACCACGCCGCCGGACATCTGGAAGCTGATGTTGAGCCCCGACACCACCGTGGTGATGAGACGGAGGACCCCCCAGGAGCCCAGGATGCCCAGAGCGCAGCCCAGCATGCAGATGACCACCGCCTCCACCAGGAATTGGGTCAGGATCATGCTGCGGCTGGCGCCGATGGCCTTGCGGATGCCGATCTCCCTTGTGCGCTCGGTGACGGTCACCAGCATGATGTTCATGATGCCGATGCCGCCCACGATGAGGGAGATGGCGGCGATGCCGCCCAGGAGCACCGCCAGTATGGATGTGACGCTGCTCAACGCGCTTTCCAGGGCATTCTGGGAGGACAGGGAGAAGGCGTCCGAATCCTGGTCGAATCGTTCCTTCAGGATCTCGGTCAGCCGTTCCTTGGCCTCGTCCACGGTGCTCTCCGCTCCGGCGCTCACATAGAAGGATTTGACCTCCGCCGTGGCGCTGGCGCTGACGCGAATGAGGGCGGCATAGGGAACGTAGGCTACCTTAGAACCGCTGCGGAACACGCTGGTGAGGGAGGTGTCGTCGTCCTTGAGCACGCCCACCACCCGGAAGCGATGGCCGTTCAGGCGGATCTCCTCGCCCAGGCAATCGGCGTACCCCACCAGGTCCGTGGCGGCGGTCTCATTGATGACGCAGACGAAGGATACATTCTCCTCATCCGCCGTTTTCAAAAACCGGCCCACCAGCACGTTCAGCTTCTGGATGTCCCCGTATGCGGCGGTGGTGCCGTACACGGTCATGGAGCCGGTCTCCGTGCCGTACTTGGCCGTGACGCTCTCCGATGCCACGGGCGCGATCCGTCCGAAGGACGCCTCCTCCATCCATTGGCTGAGGTCGTCGATCATCACGGGATTGCCCTTGTTGTCCGATATCCGTACAGAGATTTGATCGCTGCCCAGCTTGGAGATGGTGTCGGTCACGTTTCCCGTGGCGCCGCTGACCAGGCTCACCAGGATCACCAGGGCCATGACGCCGATGATGATGCCCAGCATGGTGAGAAAGGCTCGCATCTTGTTGCCGGAGATGGACTTGATGGCCATGCGAACGGATTGGATCATGGCGCCACCTCCCGCACCCGACCGTCCAGGATATGGATGCTGCGCTCCGCCTGACGGGCCACCGAATCGTCATGGGTGATGAGCACGATGGTATTGCCGCTTTCATGGAGCTCATGAAAGATGCGCATGATGTCCTGACCGGTGTGGGAGTCCAGGTTGCCCGTGGGCTCGTCGGCCAGAATGAGGGAGGGATGGGCGGCGATGGCCCGGGCGATAGCCACCCGCTGCTGCTGACCGCCGGACAGCTCCGATGGGAGATGATGCAGACGGCTGATGAGCTGCACCCGCTCCATGGCCTCTCTGACCCGGCGGCGGCGCTCTGTCCGGCGCACCCGCTGATAGATCAGCGGCAGCTCCACGTTCTCCGCCGCAGTGAGCTGGGGGATCAGGTTGAAGCTCTGGAACACGAAGCCGATCTTGCGGCTGCGGATCTGCGCCAATTCGTTTTCCGTATAGTCCTCGATGGGGATGTTATCCAGCAGATATTCTCCGCTGTCGGCGGTGTCGAGGCAGCCGATGATATTCATCATGGTGGACTTGCCGCTGCCGCTGGGGCCGATGATGCTGACGAATTCCCCGTCCTGCACGGTCAAGCTGGCGTGGTCCAGGGCCTTTACGATCTCCTCCCCCACCTGATACGTTTTGCAGACTTCCTTCAGTACGATCATGGTCAGCCTCCGTTTCGACCGCTGCCGCCAGGCCGGCCGCCGCCGCTGGGCCAACCGCTGCCGCCGTTGCCGCTTCGGCCGCTGCCGCCGTTGCCGCCGGGACGATTGCCGCCGTTGCTAAAGCCGCCCATGAAGGAACCGAAGTCGGTGGATTGTTTCTGGATGTAGTAGACCGTGTCGCCCTCCTTTAGGCCCTCCCGGATCTCGATATAGCCGCCGCCCGTCAGCCCCGTCTTCACCTCCGTCATGCCTTCCAGCTCGCCGGTGGTTTCATTGACCGCGGTGTACACATACGCCGAGGAGCGGGTCCGGGTCACGGCGTCCTCGGGCAGGAGCAGGGCGTTGTCCACCCCCTCGATGCGGATGGCCACGGTGGCGGACATGTTGGGCAGCATCTTCTCCGTCCGATCCAGCGTCACCTCCACCGCGTAGGTGGTGACGCCGCTGTTGCTGGTGCCCGTCTTTTCGATGGACGTGACCTCCCCCGTGAACGGGGTTTCGCTGATGGAGGAGATGGTGACGGAAGCGCTTTGCCCCAGCGCCACGGAGAGGATGTTGGATTCGTCGATGGAGGCGGTCACGATCATCTTCTCCTGGGGCCGCAGCACGGCGAAAACCCAGGTTTCCTCGGCATCCACGCCCTCTGCGGTCTCCTGTTCCTCTATGATGGATTCCACCTTGCCCCCCAGAGGAGCGCGGATGACGCCCGTCTTATACAGGGCGATCAGCTGGTTCAGCTCCTCCTCCAGCTCTGCCCGCTGCCGCAGGAGGGCTTCGTAGTTGGCGGAAAAGACGGTGTTGGACAAATACAGCAGCACCCGATTCTTGGTGATGGCCGTGTTCTCCGCCACCGCCAGCCGGGACACGGTGCCCACATACCCGGTGATGTTCAGCGGCTGATGGATGTACAGGGACCCGCCGCCCAGCGGCTGCCCCTGACCGTCGGTCACCGTCACGGTATCGCCCAGCAAGGGCCGATTGTCGGAGATGAGGACGGTCGCCTTGTCCCCCTCGATCTTATCCACCCTGCCGGTATAGATGCTGCCGTCGGACAGGTTCACCTTGACCCAGTCCGCCTCGGCCAGCCCTGTGGCGGGAATATCCACCGCCATATAGCCGTCCAGGGAAATGGTCATGAGGGCCCCATGCTCATGCATGACGGAAAGGACGGAATCGCCACCCTGACAGTAGATCGCCTTGACGCGGCCCGTCACCGTGGACTTCACGATGCTGTTGACGCTTTCCTTGGCGGCGGCGGCGATATCGCTGTCCAAAGTCTCCAGCTGCTTTTGGATATCGTTCATAGCGGTCATGATGGAGGTGAGGTCCAAATAGGCCAGCACATCCCCTTCCGCCACAACGTCTCCCTCCGCCGCGCACAGGGCGCGCAGCGATACGCTGCCGGGCACGGAAACGTCCGTGGTCTCCTGGGCGGCCAGGATGCCGCTGCCGGAGATGGTGGTGCTGATGCTGCCCACGGTGACGGTGGCCTTCTGGGCGTCGCTGCTGCTTTTGGCGCCGTAGGTCTCGGTGACCCGCTGCCGCAGGAGTTTCACGCCCACCGCCGCTCCGGCGATCAGGAGCGCCAGAAGGATGAGCACCGTCGCCAGGGTTTTCCTTCTTCTGTTTTTCTTTCTTGTGTTGGCCATAGTTCCTTCTTTCCCATACGGTTTATCACCATACTACTGTAGTTTGAAAACCTTAAGTCAAACTTAAACAAACGGATTGTATCCACGATTCCATGTTTTTCCCTGCAAAAAGACACGCGCCCCTGTTCCAAAACAGCCTCCGGCGCCCTGCAGATCAGAAAGCCCCTGCCGCACCCCGCCGCAAAACGGGGCGGCAAAGTTGTCCTATGCCTCTGGAAATCAGTTGAAATCATCCGGCAAATATGGCATAATACTATGCACAAGATCAGGGAGGCACGCATGAGCAGAATGAAAGCAAAACGTTGGCTGGCCTGGTGGTGTTGCATGCTGTTCTTTTTGATCGCCTGCCAGCCATCCGAATCGGGGCGTGTTGCGCCGACCGTGGATCCAACCGCCGCGCCCTTGGTGCAGGCGATCTTGTCCTCCACCGCTGCGCCCACCCACACCCCTAAACCCACAGCGGCGCCTACCCCGACGCCCACGCCCGAGCCCACGCCCGAGCCCACGCCCACACCGGAGCCCACGCCCACGCCGATCACGGCGAGCATGTTGGATTCCGGGATGTTCGACGACTACTTTGACGACGCTGTGTTCATCGGCGATTCGATCACCTGGGTGTTCGCCCGGTATGTGAGCGGCGTGCGCAAGAAGGATCCGAGCTTTCTCGGTGACGCCAAGTTTCTGGGAACCATCAGCATGAGCGCCCGGATCGCGAGCCGAAACACAAAGAATCCCAACGGCATCACCTTCACGTTCCAAGGCAAGCCCGTGTCTGTGACCGAAGGCATCCAGAAGATCGGCGCGAAGAAGGCGTTCATCCTGCTGGGGCTCAACGACATCTCCGTTCGATCTTGGACGGACGTCGAAAACTATTTTGTTACCCTGATCGACGTGATCCATACCAATTGCCCCGACACCAAGATCATACTGCAGGGCGTGCTGCCGATCACGAAATCCTTCTGCAACGAGAGAAAGATACAGATCGACCACTGGAACAGCTTCAACGAAACGCTGGAACGCATCGCCGCCGAAAACGGTGTGGATTACCTGTTCTTTGGCGATCAGCTGATGGACGAGGACGGGTATCTGCGCAATGATCTGGCGAGCGACCACAAGTATCACCTGAACGAGGCGGGCGAAGCGATCTGGGTGCGCGCGGTCCGTGCCTATGCCGTGCAGCAACTGTTTCCCGATACCATCGTGGACTATCCGTAAAATCCCTTTGGCCGAAAGCACCGGCGGCTCCCGGTGTTTCGGCCCTTTCGTTCGCAGGCCGTTCGAGGGGGAAATCGCCTGATACGGCTGCGATTCTCTATTTTCACAAGCCCGGAACTATGATATACTCAGCATATACACTGGGATAAAGGTGGGAAACGATGTATTTAGCCGACGGTTGGCAGGATTTTGAAATATTGGACGCGGGCAACGGCGACAAGTTGGAGCGCTGGGGCAGCTTCGTGCTGCTTCGACCCGATCCCCAGGCCGTGTGGCCCATGGGCGCGCACAGGGCGGACGCGGTGTACTACCGGTCCCAATCTGGCGGCGGCCACTGGGAATTCCAGCGGGAGCTCCCCGAGAGCTGGACGGTCCGATATAAGGGGCTCACCTTTGTGGTCCGGCCCACGGGCTTCAAGCACACGGGCCTGTTCCCGGAGCAGGCGGTGAACTGGGACTTTATGAGCGACCGGCTGAAGGAATGGAAACGGGCCCACGACCGCAAGCCCCAGGTCCTGAACCTGTTCGCCTACACCGGCGGCGCCACCTGCGCCTGCGCCAAGGCCGGCGCCCAGGTGGTCCATGTGGACGCGGCCAAGGGCATGGTGGCCTGGGCCAAGGACAACGCCGCGGCGTCCGGCCTCACCGACGCTCCCATCCGCTACATCGTGGACGATTGTCTCAAGTTCGTCCGCCGGGAACAGCGCCGGGGCAACCGGTACGAGGGCATCCTCATGGACCCCCCCAGCTACGGCCGGGGGCCCGGCGGTGAGATGTGGAAGATCGAAACAGGGCTCTTCGAGCTGGTCAGCGAGTGCGTCAAGCTCCTCTCCGACGACCCCTGCTTCTTCCTCATCAACAGCTACACCACGGGGCTCGCCCCCAGCGTCCTCAAAAACGTGCTCACCGTGGCCCTGCCCGGCGGTCACGCGGAGGCTGACGAGGTGGGTCTTCCCATCCGCCGGGGGGACCTGGTCCTGCCCTGCGGCGCCACGGGAAGATGGGTGCCCTGAGCTATGGATATCCGCGTTTTGTATGAGGACAACCACCTGCTGGTGGTGGAAAAGCCCGCCAACGTGCCCGTCCAGGCCGACGCCTCCGGGGACGAGGACCCGGCTCACGGAGCAGTTTTCCGCCCACCGGGCCAGGAAGCGGTACGCCGCCATCGTGGCGGGCTATGCGCCCACCGAAGGACGGCTCACGGATTTTTTGCTCAAGAACGAAGCCACCAACACCACGTCCGTGGTGCCGGAAGGGACCTCCGGGGCGAAGCAGGCGAAGCTGAGCTACCGGACGTTGGCCCGGGAAAAGGGGCTGTCCCTCCTGGATGTGGATTTGCAGACGGGCCGTCCCCACCAGATCCGGGTCCAGCTCAGCCACGCCGGATACCCCATCCTGGGGGACCAGCGATACAATCCCGCCGCCAGGGTGGGGGAGCAGATACGGCTCTGGGCCTACGCCCTGACCATCTCCCATCCCACGCTGAAGGAGGAGATGACCTTCTACGCCCTGCCCCCCTTCCCCGAGTTCCCCACGGCGGTGAAATACCTGCCCGCCTTCCGGGCCGGCAACGCCGTCTATGAGGACGGGGACATGCTGGTGATGGACAAGAACGCCGGCGTGGAGGTGGAGACGGACCTGGTTTCGGAGCTCTCCGCCATCCGTTCGCCCCTCTTTCCCGTCCACCGATTGGACGCCAACACCATGGGGCTGGTGGTCCTGGCCGGGAACGAGATCGCCGAGGAAGCGCTTCTGGACGCCTTCGCCCGCCATGAAACCGGGAAGGTCTATGAGGCCATCCTGGCGGGCACGCCGAAGCAGCGAGCCGGGACGCTGGTCCACTATGGTGTGAAGGACGAAGAGAAAGCGTTCATGCGCCTGGCGTCCCAGGATACCCCGGGGGCCCTGCGGATGGAGCTCAGCTACCGGATCGTGGAAACGAAAGGCGGGCTTTCCAAAGCGGAGATAGGGCTCCTGACCGGCCGGACCCATCAGATCCGGGTCCAGATGGCGGCGTTGGGCTGCCCCGTATTGGGAGACGACAAGTATGGCGACCGGGAGGCGAACAAGCGCTTTCGGCAGAAGCGGCAGCTGCTGCTCTCCAAGTGCCTCACCGTGGCCGGGAAAACCTTTGAAAGCACTCGAGAACTCAAACTACATGATATTTTGAAGGAGGACCTATGAACGCACAGGAACGGTATGAATACTGGCTGAACAGTCCCGACGTGGACGAGGGGACCAAGGCGGAGCTGCGCGCCATTGCAAACGACCCGGTGGAAATCGAGGATCGGTTCTATCAGGAGCTGTCCTTCGGCACGGCGGGCCTTCGGGGCGTGCTGGGCGCCGGCGACAACCGGATGAACGTGTATAACGTCCGCAAGGCCACGGAAGGCCTGGCCCGGCATCTGAAGGACCGGTTCCCGGCGGGAGCCACGGTGGCCATCGCCTACGACTCCAGAAACTTCTCCGACGTGTTCGCCCGGGAGACCGCCTGCGTGCTGGCGGGCCACGGCATCCACGTGTACCTCTACAGCACCCTCCACTCCGTGCCCCAGCTGTCCTTCACGGTGCTGCACCTCCATTGCAGCGCCGGCGTGGTCATCACGGCCAGCCACAACCCGCCCAAGTACAACGGGTACAAGGTCTACTGGTCCACCGGCGGTCAGGTGGACCCGGTGGAGGCCGACGCCATCACCGAGCGGATCCGGGAGGTGGAAGGGTTCGCCACCTGCTACATGCCCTATGAGCAGGGCTTGGCCGCCGGCCGCATCGAGCTCATCGGCAAAGAGGTGGACGAGGCCTACTACGCCGCCACCATGTCCCTGCTGCAGCAGCCCAAATTGCTCCAGGAAAAGGGCAAAAACGTGACCATGGTCTACACGCCGCTCCACGGCTCCGGGTATGTGCCCGTGACCACGGTCCTGGACCGCATCGGCATGAAGAACGTGTTCCCCGTGCCCGAGCAGACCAAGCCCGACGGCAACTTCCCCACCGTGAAAGCCCCCAACCCCGAGGACCCCAACGCCTTCACGCTGGCGTTTAAGCTGGCTGAGGAGAAGAAGGCGGACGTGATCATCGGCACCGACCCTGACTCCGACCGTCTGGGCGTGGCCGTCCGCAAGCACGACGGCACCTGGGCCGTGCTCACCGGGAACCAGATCGGGTCCATCCTGCTCTATTGCCTGCTGACCGCCAAGAAGGAGGCGGGTATCCTTCCGAAGAACGGCCTGGTGGTGAAGTCGCTGGTGTCCACGCCCCTGGCGGACGCCATCGCCCAGAGCTTCGGCGTGGAGATCCGGGACGTGCTCACGGGCTTCCGCTTCATCTCGGAGCAGATCGCCGAGTGCAAAGCTACCGGCGAGCACACCTTCCTTTTCGGCTTCGAGGAGAGCTTCGGCTTCCTGGCCGGCGGCTTCAGCCGGGACAAGGACGCTGTCTGCGCCGCCATGCTGGTGGCCGAGGGCTGCACCCTGTTCAAGGAGCAGGGATTGACCCTGTACGACGTGCTCCAGAAGATCTACGAAACCTACGGCTACTACAAGGAAAAGACCGTGTCCTACACCCTGGAGGGGAAAGCCGGCATCGAGAAGATCCAGGCCGCCATGAAGCAGCTCCAGGCCAATCCCCCTGCCGCCATCGGCGGCCGGGCCGTGGTGAAGTATGTGGACTACAACGACTCCGCCGCCACGGGGCTCCCCAAGAGCAACGTGCTGCGCTGGACGTTGGCGGACGGCAGCTGGGCCATCGCCCGCCCCTCCGGCACGGAGCCCAAGCTGAAGATCTACACCGGAGTCCGGGGCGATTCCGAAGCCGACGCCGACCAGCGCCTTGCCGCCCTGGCCGCCGCCATGGACGAGCTGCTGAAGCCGTATCTGGCGTAAAGCTTCTTCTTTGCCCTCGGGTTAAAGCGGCGCAAAAAGAAAAGTACGGATAAGGGCTGATTGTGATCGGCCCTTTTCCATAGCCTGCCGCAGGCGGATTTCGCCCGGCGCAGCCAAATTCAGTCAACAAAAAAGAGCTGGTCGCCCAGCTCTTTTTCTGTTGTCGTCCTACGCTGCAGCGGGGGTCTTCTGCTTTCTGGACATCAGATATTGGATGACGATGACGCCAGCCACGACCGCAAGCCCCGCGATATCCGTCCAGGTGGAAGGCGCCAGCAGCAGCAGGCCGCCGGCAATGGCCAGGATGCGTATATACCAGGGCATATCGGTGAAGGTGTAGCCCGCCAAGCCGGAGGCCACGCCGTAGATGCCGATGATGGACGTGATGCAGATGAGCACCACCTGATACCAATGCTCCACGCCCACGAACATCATGGTGGGGTCCATGGCGAACACATAGGGCACGATGAACGCGGCGATAGCGAGCCGCGTGGCGTTGACGCCGGTCTTCATGGGATCGGACTTGGCGATAGCGGAGCCCGCGTAGGCCGCCAGGGCCACCGGCGGGGTGATGTCCGCCACGATGCCAAAGTAGAACACGAAGAAGTGGGCCGCGATGGTGGGCACGCCCATCTTGATCAGGATGGGAGCGCAGGTGGAGGCCATGATGCAGTAGTTGGCCGTGGTGGGCACGCCCATGCCCAACACGATGCAGCAAAGCATGGTGAAGAACAGGGCGACGATCAGATGGTTACCCGCAATGCGGATGATGAAGGAGATGATCTGGGAGGCAAGGCCGGTCATGGCGATGCAGCCCGCCACGCAGCCCGCGATGCCGCAGGCCGCAATGATGGAGATGCAGCTCTTGCCGCCGTTGGCCATGGCCTCGATGAAGACGCTCGGATTCATCTTGGCGCCCTTGACAAGGGTGCCGCCGGCGGTGCTGGCAAGGCCGATCACCACCAGAACGGTGAGCACGATGGCCGGCAGCGCCACAAAGGAGGGCAGGAAGATGTAGGCAAGGAGCGACAGAGCACCCACGATGCCGATGATCTTATTGCTTTCCATGTTGGCGACCACCACCGCGAACAGGATGGCCATTGCCGCGGAGAACGCCATGGTCCTGAGGTTGGTGGAGACCATGACCACCAGCACCACCAAGGGGAGCAGCAGGTAGATCTTCTTGACCAGCTGGCTGAACACGGGCAGCTGATCCTTGGGGATGCCCTTGAGGCCGGTGCGCTTCGCTTCCAGATGGACCGCGATGAAGATGCCCATGAAATACAGGGCTGCGGGCAGGATGGCCCGGACGATGATGCTGGAGTAGGGCACGCCCACATAGTCGATCATCAGAAAGGCCGCTGCGCCCATGACCGGGGGCATGATCTGGCCGCCGGTGGAGGCCGCCGCTTCCACGGCGCCGGCAAACTCAGGCCGATAGCCGGTCTTCTTCATCATGGGGATGGTCACGGAGCCGGTGGTCACGGTGTTGCCCACGGAGGAGCCGGACACCATGCCGCACAGGGCGGAGGAGATGACCGCCACCTTGGCCGGGCCGCCGCTGGCGGAGCCCGCCAGGGAGTTAGCCATCTGGATGAAGAAGTCGGAAATGCCGGTCCGCTCCAGGAAGGCGCCGAAGATGATGAACACGGCGATGTACTTGGAGCACACGTCGATGGGCGTGGTGAAGACGCCGGTGGAGGTGAAGAACAGCTTGTAGATCAAGGTCTTCAACGCTCTCACAAGGCCCAGGTTCGTCCGGACCGCGAAGAAGTATATGGCGTATCCTACGAAGAAGCCCGCCACGCACAGGATGGGCACGCCCACGCTGCGGCGGCACAGCTCCGCCAGGGACAGCACGCCGATGGCGCCGATGACGTATTCATACCATTCCAGATTGATGCCCTTTACCAAAAGGGATTTGATGGTGAACGCCAGGTAGAAATAGGCGAAGGTGCCCAGGATCATGATGACCCAGTCGAACCAGGGTATGTGGTTGATCTTCTGACGCCCCTTCTTGGCGGGGTACACAAGATAGCCCATGAGCACGCCCAAGCCCACGAAGGTGGGCATGCGGACCAGATCCTGCATGGTGGCGAACAGGGTCACATAGATGGTGTAGATGGAGAAGAGAGCCAGGATGCCCTTGACGGCATAGGACTGCCAACCGGTCCAGACCCGGACGTTGCTTTCCGGATCGTAGTTCTTCATGATCTCGTCCACTTCCTCCTGGGAGACCGTGTCGAACTCGCCCCTCTCATGGGTGGGCTTGATTTCCGGCGCATCCGTGACGCCGGCCTTGCGCTTGTTGATCAAAGCCATGGAGTTGTTCCTCCGAAGAATTTTTATAAACCTTGGATATAAACGACGGGAGCCGAGCGGTCTCAAAGAAACCGCTTCAGCTCCCTCGTTTGTTTACTTTACAATTTGGCCGGGTCCATTATTTGCCCGTATCCACGGTGATGCCCTTCTCGGCGAAATACTTGGCGGCGCCGGGATGGAAGGGGATGGCCATGCCGTCGGTGGCAAAGGTGAGATCCAGCTCAGCGCCCTTGGCGTGGGCCGCGGTGATCTCGTCCTTGTTCTCGAAGATGGTCTTCACGATGGCGTAGGCCACATCGTCAGAGACGGAGGCGTCGGCCACCAGCGTGGCCTTCACGGTGACGGTCTGGCAGTCTTCGGGGGTCTTGTAGACGTCCTTGCCGATGGTGTACTTGGCATAGAAGGGGCAGGACTCCAGGAGCTTGGCCAGATGCTCGTCGTCGATGGATACCAGGTACACGGACTTGGCGGTGCCCAGATCCACCACGGAGGTGGTGGGTGCGCCGGCGGTCAGGAACGCGGCGTCGATCTTGCCGTCCTTAAGGCTCTCGGTGGAGGCGGCGAAGGACTGGAAGATGGCGATCACGTCATCCTTGTTGTCCACGTCCATGCCGTAGGCTTCGAACACATCCTTGGCGTTGAAATAGGTGCCGGAGTTCTGATCGCCCACGCAGACGGTCTTGCCCTTCAAATCGGCCACGGTCTTGATGTTGGGGTCGGTGGTAACGATCTGCACGGTCTCGGCGTAGAGGCCGGCCAGAATGCGAACGCTGGGCACGGCGCCGGTCTTCTCGAAGGAGCGGGTGCCGTTGAACGCATAGGTCATAACGTCGGACTGCACGGTGGCCAGCTGGTAAACGCCGATGGCCATGTTCTGCAGGTTGTCAGCGGAGCCGCCGGTGGACACCACGTTGACGCTCATGGCATCGGGGTTCTTCTCATTGAGCACATTGGCCAGTACGCCGCCGACCGCAAAGTAGGTGCCGGCCTCGCCGCCGGTGCCCATGGTCAAAGCAGCCTTCTTAGCGGGAGCGGGAGCTCCTTCTTCCGTCTTGGCAGGCTCTTTGCTGCCGCAGGCAACGACGGAGAGCGCCAGGATCACAACCAGGATAATCGCCAGAAACTTTTTCATGATAGATCTCCTTTTCCAAATTTTGATAGCCGGGGATGATTCGGCAATTACATTGTAAGGCAGACCTAAAAAAAATTCAAGACGTTTTGAGAATTTTATACGCCTTTTCCTGAATATAGATGCGCAGGACGCCGATCCTTGCATCGTTTCCTGCGCAATATGCAACACGTATTCATTTTTGCAGGATTTCCTGCGCTCAGGGCAGCAGCCGTCGGCCCGCCTGCCGGGCCTCGAACAGAATGCGCTCCCGATCCAGGGTCAAAAATTCCCCGTTCTCATACAGAATGCGCCCGTCGGCCATGGTCAATACGACGTCCGCGGCCTGGGCGGAATACAGAAGGTTGGAGAGCGGATCGATGCCGGGCGTCAGATGGGGCCGGTCCATGTCCACGGCGATGACGTCCGCCTTCTTGCCCACGGCCAGGACGCCCGTGTCGGTCCGGCCCTGCAGTTTGGCCCCGTTCACCGTGGCCATCTTCAGCACTTCGCCGATGGGCAGCGCCGTGGGATCGTGCTGCACGCCCTTGTGGAGCAGCGCCGCCAAGTGCATCTCTTCGAACATATTGAGGTTGTTGTTGCTGGCCGCCCCGTCGGTGCCCAGAGCCACGGTGAGCCCTTCCCGGACCATGGCGGGCACATCCGCCACACCGCTGCCCAGCTTCAGATTGCTTTCCGGGCAATGGATGGGGACGACGCTCCGCGCCTTCAGCAGGGCCCGATCCTCGGGCGTGAGCCAGACGCAGTGGGCGGCGTAGGCCCGGCCGCTGAAAGCACCCAGCTTATCGAACCATTGGGCCGGGGTCAGGCCATATTTATCTATGCAGTTCTGCTGCTCCGCCGCCGTCTCCGACAGGTGGATGTGCATGCCGGCCCCCCGCTTTTGGGCCTCCTCGGCGGCGGCCCGGACCATCCTTTCCGTGCAGGTGTATTCCGCATGGATGGAGAAATCCACCGTGATCCTCCCGTCACCCGCCCCGTTCCACCGATCGTACAGGGCCAGCATCTCCTGCATCCGGCGGCAGGTCATGGGGTCCTCGCTGGGATCGAAGGATTGGAGCGGCCGGCATAGGTTGGCCTTCATGCCGGCGTCCAGGACGCTTTGGGCCGTGTAGCCGGGGGACATGTACATGTCCGTGAAGGAGGTGGTGCCGGAGGCGAGCATCTCCAGCAGGGACAGCTCCATGCCGATCCTGAGATCCTCGTCCGTGAGCCGATCCTCCACGGGGAAGATCGTGTCGAACAGCCAGTTCTGGAGGGGCAGGTCGCTGCCCAGGCCCCTGAGCAGACTCATGCCGGTGTGGGTGTGGCCGTTGATCAGCCCCGGCAGCAGGAGCTTGCCGGTCATGTCCTTCGTTTCGTCATAGGCTTCCCGGGGCGGCTCCGCGCCGATATAGTCGATCCTGTCCCCGTCGATCCCCAAATAGCCGTTTTTCAGGCAAACGAAATCATCCTTCTCCCAGGCCAGTATGTCCGCGCCCTTCAATAATCGCTTCATGCTTCCTTCTCCCTTCTTTTCTGGCAAACGCGGGAGGGGCAAGGCCCTCCTCTACGGCGGCTGGCGGCTTATGGGGCCGAAAACCTTCCTCTGCAGCGCGTGCGCTGCGAGAGGAAAAGGGGAACCACCGAAGGCGGGGGATGAGATGTTCCGCCCGGCCCGCCGCATCTGCTCCCTTCGCAAACAGGGGGCCTTGCAGCCCCCTGTGTTTATGGCGTTATTCCTTCTTCTCCTCGGGCTTCTCCGGCACTTTGGTCACGCTCTCCTTTTGCTTGAGCTTGGCCTGTTCCTTCTGATAGGCCTTCTGCCGCTTCAAGGCTTCGCGACGCTCCTGCTTCTCCCGACGTTTGGGCCCGCCCTTGACGATGCGCACGATGATGAGGGCGATGCCGCCCAGGATCAGCACCCATACGAGGATGATGGGCAGATCGGACACGAAGTTGATGCCGAACCGGGCAAAGCCATCCTTCACGTCCTCCCAGTTCTCCTGGAATCGGCGGGCGATCTCCTGAGAGGGCGTCTCCGGCTCCACGGCGGTCTCCCGCTGGACCTCCTGGATGTTGAGGTGCACGGAGGAGTAGGCGATCTGATCGTCGAAGGTGCGGAGGGTGGACTCGTAGCTCTCGATCTCATAGAGCACGTCGGAGAGCCGGTTCTGGATGAGGATGATGTCCTCCACCTTTTCGGCCTTGGCCAGAAGGTCCATCAGCGTCTGCTGCTCGGTCCGAAGGGCCTTCACGTGGCTTTCCAGATCCACGTAGGTCAAGGTCACATCCTGGGTATACAGGTTCTTGTTGGTCACGTTGCTGATTTCGGACACCTGGCTGCAGAAGGCATCCAGATTGTCGGCGGGGATGCGCACGGTGATATTGGCGGAGCGCATGCTGTTCCGGTTGTAGCTGTTGCCGTTGATGTTGGAGGATTCCACATACCCGCCCATATCCAAAATGGTCTGATTCAGGTTGTCGATGAACGCCTCGAACTCCAGGGTCTGGATGGACAGTTTTCCGTTCTTGATGATCTTCCGGCCCACGGCGTTCCCGGTGAGGTTGGCGCTCTCGCCGTTGGCGGTGGTGGAAGCGGTGGACACCTTCCCGGCGGCCTTGGCTTCGCTGTAGTAGGCTTCGTCGGCCATGGCGGCGGGCGCATCCATCTCGTAGGCGGCCTCGGTCTTGGCGTAATAATCGGATGCCCGGTCGCTGCTGGCCTTGCTGCAGGCCGCGAATGTCAACACCATGCAAAGGGCCATCAAAATGGCGATCCATGCTCTGTTGCGTTTCATTTCTATATTCCTCCCTTGTGGTTTCATCTTCAACACCGAGCACATGGCCCGGAGGTTGCAGTCGCTCCTATATTTTTCCCGACAATACCTGCCGCACGGCCACCACATCGTCGTCTAACAGCACCGTCACCGCCATGGTCCCCTTGCTGAACCGATCCTCCAGCCGAAGCTGCTCCGTGTTCAGCGGCGTTTCCGGGCTCCGGCGCTGGACGATGACGATATCATAGGGCTCCTTCACGGGCCGGGCCCAGACCAGCCTTGTGCCGTTGCTGCCCCGCTTGTTGAAGTCAAAGGTCTTGAGGCCCTTGCCGCCTCGGCCCTGGGGTTCATATTCAAATAGGAAGGAGCGCTTGGAGAAGCCCCGGTCCGTGATGAGGGCCAGCTCCCCTTCGTCATCGGTCTGCCCGGCGTAGATGACCCGATCCCCGTCCTCCAGCTTGATGCCCCGGACGCCGGAGGACACCCGGCCCATGGCGGGCACCTCCTGGGCGTCGAAGCGGATGGACATGCCCTTTTCCGTCACCAGCAGGAGGGAAAGGCCGTTGGCCTTCTCCACGCCGATCAATTTATCCTTGTCCTTCAGGTTCAGGGCGGCGGTGCGCTTCGCTCGGACGGCGTATTCGGCGCAGGGGGTCCGCTTCACGGCGCCGCCGGCGGTATAGAACAGATAATCGCCCTCGGCTTCCTCGGGGAACAGGGCCACGATCTGCTCGTTCTTCTCGAAGGCCAGCAAGGAGGTGAGGCTCACCGCCCGGGCCGTGGGACGGGTCTCGGGGATGTCGCTGACGCTGAGCATCAGCATGTCCCCCCGGTCCGTGAACAGGCGGAGCTTCTGATCGCCCATGAGTTTCACCACCTGCCAGGGCTTGTCGGCGCTGATCTCCGCCAGGGTGAAGAGCCGGGACGGCCATTTGCGGACCTTCAGGTCGGCGCAGAAGGCCACGGCCATCTCCTCCGTCACCGCAGTGTTCTCTTCGGCGAGCTCGATCCGGGTGTCGCCCTTGACGATCTGGGTCCGGCGGGGCATGGGGAACAGCTTCTTGATCTCCAAAAGCTCCTTTTTGATGAGGGCCATGAGCTTCCGTTCGGAGGCCAGAATCCCCTCCAGCTCCGCGATGCGCTTCTGCACGTCGTGATACTCCTTCTCGATGGCCACCAATTCCAGGTTGGTGAGCCGCTGCAGCCGCAAATCCAAGATGGCCTGGGCCTGGACGTCGCTGAGGCCGTACTTGGCCATGAGCTTTTCCTTGGCCTCCTTGGGAGACTTGCTGCCTCGGATGAGCTTGATGACCGCATCCACGTGGTCCACTGCCACCATGAGGCCTTCCAAAATGTGCTCCCGGCGGCGGGCCGTCTCCAGCTCGCACTTGGTGCGGCGGGTGACGACGTTCTTTTGGTGGCCGATAAAATATTTGAGGATGCTCTTTAGATCCAGCTGCTGGGGCTTGCCCTCGGCGATGGCGGTCAAGTTCACGCCGAAGGTGCATTGGAGGTCCGAATACTTGAACAGGGCCTGGAGGATCTTCTCCGGGTCCGCGTCCTTCTTCACCTCGATGACCGCCCGCATGCCCTGGCGGTCGCTCTCGTCCCGGATGTCCGCCACGCCCGCGAACAGGGCCTTCTTCTCCTGGGTCACAGACAGGATCTTCTGCAGCGCCGCCGCCTTGTTGATGCCATAGGGGATCTCGGTGACGACGATGAGGGTCTTGCCGTTCTTCAGCTGCTCGAAGTGGGTCTTCGCGCGCATGGTCAGCTTGCCTCGCCCCGTTTCATAGGCCGCGGCGATCTCCGGGGAGTCGATGAGATACCCGCCGGTGGGGAAGTCCGGGGCGGGCATGATCTCCATGAGCTTCTTAAGGCTGATCTTGGGATCGTCGATCATGGCCACGGCCGCGTCGATGGCCTCCCCGGGATTGTGGGGCGGGATGTTGGTGGCCAGGCCCACCGCGATGCCCGAGGCTCCGTTGATCAGCAGATTCGGGAACCGGCCCGGCAGCAGGTCCGGCTCCTTCAGGGTGTCGTCGAAGTTCAACGAGTAATCCACCGTGTCGAGATCGATGTCCCGCAGGAGCTGCATGGCCGCGTCGGTCATCCGCGCCTCTGTGTACCGCATGGCGGCGGCGGTGTCCCCGTCGATGGAGCCGAAGTTGCCGTGGCCGTCCACCAGGGGCAGGCTCATGGCGAAGGGCTGGGCCATGTGGACCATGGCCTCGTACACGGAGCTGTCGCCGTGGGGATGGTATTTGCCCAGGCAGTCGCCCACGATGCGGGCGCTCTTTCGATGGGGCTTGTCCGGGGACAGGCCCAGCTCCAGCATGGTGTAGAGGATGCGCCGCTGGACGGGCTTCAAGCCGTCCTCCACCCGGGGCAGGGCCCGCTCCAAAATAACGTGCTCCGCGTAGGGGATCATGGAATCGTGCATGACCTCGTCCATGCTGCGGTAGAGGATGATCTCCTCCTTCTTCGGTTCTTCCGGTGTGTTCTTTTTCATTGCCGTTCTCTCAGCTTCTCAAATGCGGTCTTGTCCTTGTTGAAGTCGGCGTAGGAGAAGATGTACTCCTTCCGGGACTGGACCTTGTCCCCCATGAGCACCGT
>CADCMN010000009.1 GCA_902802575.1 uncultured Eubacteriales bacterium
CGTGATGCCGCGGGCCTTCTCTTCAGGCGCCTTGTCGATCTCGTCATACCGCATGGCCACCGCTTCGCCGGACTGGGCCAGCGTCATGGTGATCGCCGCAGTCAGAGTGGTCTTGCCGTGGTCAACGTGGCCGATGGTGCCGATGTTGACATGGGGCTTCGTCCGTTCAAATTTTTGCTTTGCCATTACAATAGTCCTCCAAATGATTTTTTTGTTTTCTCACCCGCAAACGGATATTGTAACGGCTGCGGGTATGTTCCAAAGGATGGAGCGGGTGAAGGGAATCGAACCCTCGTGACCAGCTTGGGAAGCTGGAGCTCTGCCATTGAGCTACACCCGCACATTTCCACGGTACGCACTATTTTAACCGTTTCTGAGCTCTGCCATTGAGCTACACCCGCACATTTCCACGGTACGCACTATTTTAACCGTTTCTGTCCCAAATGTCAATGGATTCTTGCGCCTTCGGCAGGCTATATTTTTGGCCCCGGCGCAACGGCGGAGCCTCCGTCTGGCGAAGCTCCGGCTTCGGCAGACGGAAGAGCGTCAGCCCGTAAAGCCCCCTTGATTGAAGGGCGGCGGGGTGTCCGGGCTGGGGGTAGCGTTGGGCTCGGCAGGATTGTTGGGGGCGGGCGTGGTCACAGGCTCGTCCGGATTGTTCTGAACGGGGACTTGCATGGTGGAGTCGGGCGATGGGGAAGCAGCCACATAGCCCACCTCGTGGGGGGAGATGACCACGCCGTTCTTGCTGTACAGGTAGACGGTCACGCTGTCCGCTCCTTGGCCTATGTACTGGTTCGCCCGTTTCATGATATCATCATAATTCTTTTTGAGTCGGCTCAGCTTGGTGAGCAGATCCGAGGTGTCCCCCACCTCGATGCGATACCCTTCCGGCGTATATAGACTGATGCCCATGGTCTCGGTGAGATCCACGGTCTTGATCTTGTCGGCCAATCCCAGCTCCTCCAGGGTAGACAGCACATCCAGCATGCTCTGGACCTGCTCGTCCGCCGGATCGCCGATGCGGGCGCCTTGGTTGGCGCCGGTGATGATGAGCCCCTGAACCAGCGGCAAATCTGCATAGCTGCTGGCATCGCTTTCAAGAACGATGCCCGCCTTGTCGATGACGGCGATGTATTCCTTGTTGGGACCCCAGGCCACGGCGCCTGCCCGGCCCCGCTCCTCGATGGTGATACGGATGCGGTTGGGGAACACATATTTGACGGTGACGTTCAGGTAGGGGTCTTTCCTGAGGGTCTCCTGGGCCTTGTCCAGATCCTGCAGCAGGATATGGGTCTGGGTCTTCAGCCCGGAAGCGGCGATCAGCTCTTCCTTGGAATAGCGGGTGGAGACGCCCACAACGTCGATATTTCGCACGAGAAAGGTGAAGTATGCCGCCAGGATCAGCAGCACGCCCAATCCCATGAGCACCAGCATCGCGGACAGCCGTTTCTTCATTTCGACCTTCCGGCGGACTTTGCGCTGCTCCGCCTCCAGGCGGCGCTGCTTCTCCCGCAGCTTGTCCCGTTCGCTGGCTCGTTTCTGAGCCTCCTCCTGCTCCCGTCTGACCTCGGTTTCGTTCAAAAGCAGGGTGGTGGTGGCCTTTTTAGCGTTCTTGCGCTTGCCATAGCGCTCTCGGGAACGCTTCTTGCGGGGCACCTTGCCCGTCCGGCGGCCATAGCGATCAAAGCTGAAGGTCTCCGTGGAGGACGGCGGCGTCCCGTCGATCTCTTCGTCGGACGCAGGAAGATACTCTGCCTCTTCGTCAGTGGGCAGGGGCATCGACCAGCTCTTTTGGCCGGACGTATCCTCTTCCTCGTCTGCGGACGCCTCTTCAGCTTCTTCCCCGTCGGCTTCCGCTTCCTCTATGGCGTCCTCATCCTCGTCGTCGTCGGAGAACAGGGACCCCACCGAGGGAGTTTCCTCCTCGTCGTCGTCCGCAAACAGGTCGATATACCCTTCCGGCTTCTTCTTTTTTTTCTTATGCCGATCTTCCTTCACCTAATCGTCCTCTCTTCGTATAGCCGCCCCCACGCTCCGCAGGGTGGCTGCAAAATTCATATACCCTCTGTCGATGCGTTCCGCCCGCTCCACCACGGTGATGCCCTCCGCCCTCAGGCCTGCCAGCGCCAAAGCCGCGCCGCCTCTGAGATCGTGGGCTGTGACCTGGGCCCCATGGAGATGCTTCACGCCCCGGATCACCGCCGAACGGCCCCGGATGAGGCAATCCGCCCCCATGCGCACCAGCTCCGCCCCGTGGCGGAATCGATCCTCGAACACGTTTTCCTCCAGCACGGAGGTCCCCTTGGCCACGGTGCACAGGGCGAACATCTGGCTTTGCATATCCGTGGGGAAGCCCGGATAGGGCTGGGTCGCCAGGCGCCGCAGCTCACGAGGGCGCTCGGGCCCCTCTATGTCCAGATCGGTCCCTTCGAGCCGAATGCGGCAGCCCGCCTCCCGGAGCGCTGTGAGCAGGGCCGAAAGATGCTCCCTGCGCGCACCGCGGATCAGCAGATGGCCGCCGGTGATGGCCGCCGCCGCCAGATAGGTCCCCGCTTCGATCCGATCCGGCACGATGGCGTGAGCCGTGCCATGGCTTCGCCGACCGCCCCGAATGCGGATGCGGGAGCTGCCCTCCCGTCTCAATTCAAAGCCCGCCCCGTTCAGAAAGTTCATGAGATCGTCGATCTCCGGCTCCCGGGCCGGGTTCACCAGCACGGTATCCTCCTCCGCCCCGCAGGCCGCCATGAGCAAATTCTCCGTGGCGCCCACGCTGGGGTATTCGAGGGCGATCTCCGCCCCGCCCTTGGGTCGTCCCAGGCAGCGGATGCGCCCCGACGCTTCGTCCACCTTCACGCCCATGGCCCGAAACCCCTTCAGATGCAGGTCAACAGGCCGATGGCCGATGTCGCAGCCCCCGGGGTAGGGCGCTTCCGCCGCCCCAAAGCGGCCAAGAAGAGGGCCCAGCAGAAACACAGAGGACCGAATGGACCCAGCCAGGCCTTCCGGCAGCTCCGCCGTCCGCGCGCTGCCCGCGTCGATGAGCAGATCATCCTCCACCCACTCCGCCCGGCAGCCCAAGGCCCTGAGCAGACCCGCCATGTTCTCCACGTCCGTGAGTCGGGGACAGTTGGAGATCCGCACCGGCTCCGGCACCAGCATGGCCGCCGCCAGGATGGGCAGAGCCGCGTTTTTGGCCCCGTGCACGGTGATCTGCCCCTTCAGGGTGTGACCGCCTTCGATGATGAGTTTCGCCATAGGTCCCCTCCTCCTGCTCGCATACACTAAGATATGCGCAGGAGGCGAAAACCGTGAAAAACAGACTGCCTTTTCTCCCGGATGCGCGGAAGAAATGGGACTGTCGATCCGGAAAAGCCGGCGACATGGGCGGCGGCTTTTACGCCTTTCAGCACAGCCGCCCGAAAATGACCAGCATTTTAGGCTGTGCTGCAAAGCTCCGCCGCAGCGGTCTTGTTCCGGCAAATGGGAGCATTTGCCGGAGCGAATCAGATATCTACATCCCGGCTGATGTTCAGCAATATGCCCATGGACACCATGAACACCAGGAGGGAGGAGCCGCCCGCCGAAATGAAGGGCAGGGGCTGACCCGTGGTGGGCGCCAGGCCCGTGACCACGGCGATGTTGATGAACACCTGCAGACCGAACACGATGGAGATACCGGCGGCCATCAAACTGCCGTACCGGTTCCGACACTTCATGGCCACCCGCATGCCCCGATAGACGATCCAGGCGTACAGCAGGATCACGATGGCCCCGCCCACCACGCCGAACTCCTCGCAGATGATGGCGAAGATGAAGTCCGACTCGCCGTAGGTCATGTACAGGAGCTTCTGGTAGCTGTTGCCCAGGCCCTTGCCGAACCAGCCGCCGGAGCCGATGGCATAGAAGGATTGGATGAGCTGATAGCCGGTGCCCTGGGGATCCTGGAAGGGATCCCGGAAGGAGGTCAATCGGGCAAAGCGGTAGGGAGCCGCAGTGGCCAGCACGATGAACAGCACCACGCCCACGGCGCCGACGATGAGGATGTATCGCTCGTCCATACCGCCCACGTAGAGAAGGATCGCGCCGATGCCGGCCACGATCACGGCCATGGACATGTTGGGCTGGAACATGATGAGACCGGCGATGACGCCGATGACCAGCAGCATGGGGGCAAGGCCCAGAGTGAAGGTGCGCATATCGTCCTTATGGCGGGCCATGTAGGAGCACATAAAGAAGATCATGCCGAACTTGGCGATCTCCGAGGGCTGGATGGACACACCCGCAAAGATCAGCCAGCGCTTGGCGCCGTTCAGGTTGACCGCGCCGGTGTCGCCGCTCTTACCGACGAACAGCACCATGATGAGCAGGACCACCGAAACCACCAGAAACAGATGCCGAAGCTTGTCGAGGTAGCGATAGTTCACCTGGGACATGATGAGCATCAGGGGATAGCCGATGGCCATGTACATGAGCTGCTTGCGAAGGTAGTAGTAGCCGTCCCCGTTCTGGGTGTGGATAGCGTAGTAGTAGCTGGCGGAAAAGACCATCACGAGGCCGAAAGCACACAGGATGGTGACGACCAGCAGGATTGAAAAATCCATGCTGCCCGTCTGCTTCTTGTAGAGGACCAGATTCCGTTTCTTTACCGCAGTCTCCATGCTTTACTCGAATTTTCTCACGATATCCTTGAACACCCTTCCCCGCTGCTCGTAGTTCTCGAACATGCCCCAGCTGGCGCAGGCGGGGGAAAGGAGCACGTTGTCCCCGGGCTCGGCGAGGTCGCGGCACTTCTCCAACGTCTCCCGGAAGGTCTCGCACCGATAGCAGATGTTGTCGAAGCCGTGGCGCTTCGCGGTCTCCAATATCTCACCCGCCGTCTGACCCAGCACTACGCAGGCCTTCACATGGCTGCCGGGCATGGCGTCGAAGACCTCCTCGAAGCCCGTGTGCTTGTCGTAGCCGCCCAGGATCAGGACCGTGGGCCGGTCCATGGCCTCGATGGCCTTCACGGTGGAGTCGGGATTGGTGCCCTTGCTGTCGTTGATATAGCGGACGCCGGAGCGCTCGCAGACGAACTCGATCCGATGCTCCACGCCCTGGAAGGTGCGCAGCGTCTCTTTAATGACCTCCTGATCCACCCCCTGGGACAGAGCCAGCAGGGCGCAGAGCATGGCGTTCTCCAGGTTGTGGCCGCCGGGGATGTAGATCTCCTTCCGATCCATGAAGGGCGTGTCCGTCCCCTGCCACCGGAGCATGATCATGTCCCCGTCCATATACATGCCCTCGGGCACCTGCTCCCTGCGGGAGAAGTACAGGACGTGGGCGGGGGTGAGCTTGGCGAAGTCCCGAACGATGGGATCGTCCCAGTTCAGCACCGCATAGTCATCCGCAGTCTGGTTGTCCAAAATCTTGGCCTTGGCGGCGATATACTTCTCCATGGACCCGAAGCGGTCGATGTGATCCGGGGTGATGTTGCACACGCCCGCAGCCTTGGCGTGGAAGAGAACGTTCCCCTCCAGCTGCAGCGCGGCGGTCTCGGCCACGATCACGTCCCCGGGCTTGGTCTCCATGGCGTGGGCGGAGATGGCCACGCCGATGTTCCCCAGCACGAAGGTCTTGCGGCCCGACGCCTTGAAGATCTCGCCGGTGAGGGTGGTACAGGTGGTCTTGCCGTTGGTGCCGGTGATGCAGACGAAGTCGGCCTTGGAATAGCGATAGCCCAGCTCGATCTCCGAGATGACCTCAATGCCCCGCCGCTGCGCCTCCACGATGAAGGGCCGGAAGAAGGGGATGATGGGACTGGGGATCAAGAGGTCCACCCCGTCCAGCAGATCCATGGGATCGTCCCCCAGCCTGACCTCGTAGGCGATGCCGGAAAGAGCGTCGAAGAGGCCCTTGATCTCCGGCTTCATGTCGTTGATGACGACCCGATAGCCGTTCTCATACAGGAGCCGGGCGGCGGCGATGCCGCTCTTGGCCATGCCCACGATGAGGGCCGTTTTTTGTTGTGCCATAGTGTGATACCTCGCTTACTTTGTAAAAATATAGATGCTCAGGGCGCAGCAAACGCCGGTGAGGAGCATATACATGGCCGTGATCCTGGGTTCAGGGACTCCCATCAGCTCGAAGTGGTGATGCAGCGGCGCCATCTTGAACACCCGCTTGCCCTTGCGGAGCTTGTAGGACGAAACCTGGATCATGACGCTCAGGACGGAGGCCACGAAGGCCACGCCCATGAGGGGCAGGAGCAGGGGCGATTTGAGGACCAAGGCTTCCATGGCGATGACGCCGCCCAGGGCCAAGGACCCCGTATCCCCCATAAACACGCGGGCGGGATAGGCGTTGAACAGGAGAAAGCCCAGGAGCGCTCCCGCTCCCGCCCCCGCAAAGGCGGCAACGCCGCCATACTTCACGCCGGTCCCGACCCATCCTGCTACCCCCTGCGCCATGGGCATGAGGGCGAAGAGGACGACGAAGGCCAGCTGGATGATGAGGGACGTCCCCGCCGCAAGACCGTCCAGCCCATCCGTTAGGTTCACCCCGTTCATCGTGCCCATGAGCACGAACAGGGCGAAGGGAATGTAGAAAAAGCCCATATCCCAGCTCTTCCCGAAGAGGGGCAGGGTGATGGCGGAACCGACCCCTTCGTTTCGATAGAGCCAGGCGGCCGCCAACAGGGAGATGACGAACTGCAGCAGGACCTTCTGATAGGGGAGAAGACCCATGCTGGTGCCCGTACTGACCTTGATGAAGTCATCCAAAAACCCCATGAGGCCGCAGAGGACCATCACGATCATCACCGGCAGCACCAGGGTGAACCCCTCTCCCACGCAGATAAGCGCGGCGAGCAGCCACCCGATCAGCAAAATCACGCCGCCCATAGTGGGCGTTCCCGATTTGGACAGGTGAGATTGGGGTCCCTCCTTGCGCTCCGTCTGGCGAAAATTCATGCGCTTGAGAAAGCGGATCACCGCCGGACCGGGAATGGCCGTGAACAGGAATCCCAACAGCACCGGCAGCAGCAGATCATGTACCCAAGCCATCCGTTTTCTCCTGCAAATACGCCTCCACGATCTCCCGATCGTCGAAGTGATGCTTCACGCCGTTGATCTCCTGATAGGTCTCATGACCCTTGCCCGCCACCACGATCACATCCCCGGCATGGGCCTGGTCCAGGGCATAGTGGATGGCGGCACGCCTGTCCTCAATGACCACATACGAGGCGGCGGTCCGGCGAATACCGCTCTCGATGCTGTCGATGATGGCCATAGGATCCTCGGTCCGGGGATTATCGCTGGTCACCACGGACAGATCCGCATAGCGACCGGAGATTTCCCCCATGATGGGACGCTTGCCGTGGTCCCTGTCTCCGCCGCAGCCGAAGACGCAGATCAGCCGATCCTTGGCAAAGCTCCGCGCCGTGACCAGCACGTTCTTCAAAGCATCCGGCGTATGGGCGTAGTCCACATAGACGGCAAAGGGCCGACCGAAGGTCCTGGCCGCCTGGAGACGGCCCACCACGCAGGGAAGCTTTTCAAGGCCCTCCCGAATGGCGGTGAAGGGGATGTCCGCCGCGACCGTCAGGGCGGCCGTGCCCATGGCGTTGTACACGGAGAAAAGGCCCGAAATATGCAGGTTCACCCGCCCGTCTCCCTTGGGGGTGAACAGGTGGAAGGAGGCGCCGGCGGTGGTGATCTCGATGCTCTTGGCATAGAAATCGCCGCCCTTGTAGATGCCCATGGTCCATACGGGGCAGGGGAGCCCTTCGCTCATGTACGCGGCGGCCGGATCGTCGTCGTTGACGATGGCCAGCTCCGTCTGGTAGAACAGCTTTTTCTTGGCGGCACGATAGGCCTCGAAGGTCTTGTGGTAGTCCAGATGGTCCTGGGTCAGGTTGGTGAACAGGGCCGCCTTGAAGCGAATGCCCGCCACCCGATTCTGCGCCAGGGCGTGGCTGGAAACCTCCATGATGACCAGATCCACCTTGCGCTCCACCATGTGCGAAAGAAGCCGAAACAGATCCACGGACTCGGGGGTGGTGCGCTCGGTTTCCACCACCTCTTCGCCGATCAGGTTATGGATGGTGCCGATGAGGCCCACCTTGAGGCCCGCCTCCTCCGCCACCGCCTTGACCATATAGGTGGTGGAGGTCTTGCCGTTGGTGCCGGTGACCGCCAGCATGGTCATCTTCCGCTCGGGATGATCGAAGAAGCAGGCCGCCGAACGGGCCATAGCCTCTCGCCCGTCCGCCACCAGGAGCTGGGGCACGTCGAGAGGCAGCCGCTCCTCCACGATCAGAGCCGCGGCGCCGCTGTCCACCGCCTGCTTGGCGAACCGGTGACCGTCGGTCTTCTCTCCCCGAAGGCAGCAAAACAGGGCGCCCGGCTTCACCTTTCGTGAATCGTAGGCAATATCGGTGATATCGGCCTCCCGCTGGGGAAGGCTGACGTGCAACTCTTCGGCTATCCTGGACAACAGCATATCTTCTCCTTGTATTTTCGTTCATCCGCCTCGATTCCCGAAGCGGCGACTCTGCTTATTCTTCGTCTTTTCCGCCGGAGAACTCCACATAGACCGTGCTTCCCTTGGGGATCTTGGTCCCCTCCGGATACTGGATCTGTATCACCGTGCCCGTGCTCTTGCTCCGATCATAGTCCATGACGAGACCCGCTTTGGTCAAAGCATCCATGGCGTTCAACCGGTTCTTGCCCATGAGCTTGGGCACTTCGACCATCTCGATCTCCTCTTCCTCCCCCTGGAAGGTGGTCCAGGCGGTGTAGAGGATCACAGGGCTGCCCTTGACCACCAGATTGCCGGGGGTCGGGCTTTGGCGCTGCACCGCCGCGGCTTTCTCCGTCTCCATGAACGTGGCTTCGAGGCCCGCCTTTTTCAGGACATCTTTGGCCTGTTCCACGGTCAAGCCTCTCACATCCGGCACCGACACGGCGTTTTCCTGTCTTTCCATCGGCACGGAGTAGTAGGTGAGCACGTTTCGCAGGACCTGCTGCACAAAGGGAGCGGCCACCGTGCTGCCGTAGACCACGGGGACCTGCGGCTCATCCACAATGATCATGCACAGATACTCCGGATCGTCAGCCGGAACAAATCCCACGAAGGAGGCCACCAGGAGGGTGCTGGACACCTTTCCGTTTTCGTCGTATTTCTGAGAGGTGCCGGTCTTGCCGCCCACGCTGTAGCCGGGGATGGCCGCGTTCTTGCCGCTGCCGGAGTCCACCACGCCGGTGAGATACTTGCGGACCTTGGCGGAGGTTTCGGGGCTGATGACGTTGCGGATCACGCTCCTCTCATTATGCTCCAGGGAAGTGCCGTCGGGAGCGGTAACCTCCATCACGTAGTAGGGTTTGAGCAATTCCCCGCCGTTGATGGCGGCGCACACCGCCATGGCCATCTGCATACCGGTGCAGGAGATGCTCTGGCCGAAGCCGATGCGGGCAAGGTCCGTGTCCCGGATATACTTGCGGTGGGTCACCTTGCCGGTGGTCTCGCCGCCTATGCCCACGCCGGTCTTGTCGTTCATGCCGAAAGCGTAGATATATTCATAAAACTTGTCGGTGCCCATCTTCAGCGCCATGGACATGAAAGCGGGGTTGCAGCTGTTCTGCACCGCCTGCGCCAGGGTTTCCCGGCCATGTCCGACGTCTATTTCCTGGCCGTTGCTCCGCTTCCTGGTGGTCTTTTTCCAGCATTTGATCTTCTGGCCCAGCACGTTGAGGTATCCGGAGCAGAAGAATTGGGTGGAATCGTTCACCGAGCCGGAATCCAGGGCTGCCGCCAGGGTCACCACCTTGAAAACGGACCCGGGCTCGTAGGTCTCGGTGACCATCCGCTGCCGGGACAGGTCCAGCAACGTCTCCGCGTCCGTACGGGGCGGATGGTTGGGATCAATGGTGGGATAGGAGCTGATGGCGTATATTTCGCCGGTTTTGGGGCTCATGACCACCCCATAGGCATATTTGGCCAGATTCGTGCGAGCCGCCTCCTCCAAGGCGTTCTGCAAAAACCCCTGGATGCCCGTGTCCACCGTCATCTGGACCGTAGCCCCGCCGATGGGCGCTATGTAGGAGCTTTCGCCGCCGGGAATCTCATTGCCGTCCCGATCCGTTTCAAAGATCTGCTTGCCGTCCTTGCCGGACAAAATGGTATTGTAGCTGAGCTCCACGCCGGTCTGACCGTCGCCGTCCACGTTGGTAAAGCCCAGGAGCTGGCCAAACAGATTTCCCTCAGGATAGTTCCGCTTCACGTCGGCGTAATAGCTGATGGCCCGATTCTCCTGGAAGGTGACCAGCTGGGCAATGACGTTGGATTCCACCTGGTCCTTGATCTTCACCTGCTGATATAATTTGCCGTCCTTGGGGTTCACCTTGGTCATCTTGGCGATGATGGACTCGTAGTTCACGCCCAAAAGAGTGTTGAGTATGCTGGCGATACGCTCCCGATCCGCGTCCTCCGTGATGGCCTGGGGGTTCACACAGACCATGTATGTGGTATAGCTCTCCGCGAGCACGTTGCCGTTCCGATCCAGGATCTTCCCGCGCTCCGCCTTCAAAGACAGGGAGCTTTGCCACTGGCGCTGGGCCATTTTGGCATAGGACGGACCTTTGACGATGGAAACATGGTACAGATTGAACAGGAGGATCAAAAGCAGCACCACGGCAAGAGCGGAAGCTATCAACAGCTTCCGACGAAGACGGGATATGCGGGGTCGCCGCGCCCTGATCTTTTTCCGCTTTTGTTGCTCCACGTTTATCCTTTCCCGTTGTTATTTATCGTTCCAACTCATGACCCGGCCCACGTTTTGATTGGCCTCGTTGATGGTGGCGTAATCGTTCATGGTGCTCTGCTCCTTCCTGAGCAGGGATATCTTCTCCTTATAGGAGGATATCTCCCTTTCCAGCGTGTGGATCTCCGTGTATATCTTGGCAATCTGAGCGCTGCCGTTGATGGCCAGGATCGCTGTGCCCGCAATGAGAAACACCGCCAGGATCATGAGGATGCGGGAGTAGACGGGCACCTTCGGCTTTTCCACCTCCACCGCCTGTTCCGCGGCGATATCCTTCTGGCGAGGCTGCGGATAGACGGGCAGGTTTTCCGAAACCTCTTCCACCACCCGAACCTCCGGACCGTTTCGATGGGAGGGAGCGTATATACGGGTCACCGGCGCGCCGGTACCGTTGTGCTTCTCCGTGTCAAAGGATACTTCCATCGGCTTTCATCCTCCCTTCTCTATACGTGTTCTTCTCTTTTCCTATGCCTCGATCCAGCTTTTCCAGAGCTCTGAGCTTGCAGCAGGCGGATCGGCTGTTCTCCTGCCGCTCCGCTTCACAGGCGATGAGCGGATGTTTTGTCAACACTCTGCCATAGGGCGTCCGACCGCAGATGCATTGAGGGCTCTTCGGCGGACAGACGCAGGGGTTCTCCGCCGTTTTGAAAGCGGTTTTCACGATCCGATCCTCCAGGGAATGGAAGGTGAGTATGACGATCCTTCCCCCGGGATTCAGAATGTCGATACAATCATCCACCGCTTCCCGAAGATATTGCAGTTCTCCGTTCACCTCGATGCGGATGGCCTGGAAGCAGCGGCGGGCGGGATGCTGCTGCTCCTTATAGCGAAACTTGGACGGGATGGCTCCGGCGATGATCTCCGCCAAATCCGTGGTGGTCTGAATGGGCTTCTCAGCCCTTTTCTCCGCGATGCGTCGGGCGATCCCTGCCGAAAACCGTTCCTCGCCGTAATCCCGGAAGATGCGGACGAGCTCCTTCTCCGAATAGCCGTTGACCACGTCCGCGGCCGTAAGGGCTGCGCTCTGGTCCATGCGCATGTCCAGGGGCGCTTCCGCTTTGTAAGAAAAGCCGCGACTGGGTTCGTCCAGCTGGTAGGAGGAGACGCCCAGGTCCAAAAGGATGCCGTCCACCTTCGACACTCCCTTCTGCAGCAACAGCGATTTCATGCGGAAGAAGTTGCCATGGACAGCGGTGAACCGATCGGCAAAGGGGGCGAGCCGCTCAGACGCCGCCAGCAGGGCCGTTTCGTCCCGGTCGATGCCGATAAGGCGGCTTCCTTCCGGCAGCAGCTGCAATATGGCCTCGCTGTGGCCGCCGCCGCCCAAGGTTCCGTCCACAAATATGCCGCCCCGCTGAGGTGAAAGTAGATCCATCACTTCCGTGACCATGATGGGCACATGGTGAAAAGCCTGTTTTTTTTCGGCGTTTTCCATGACGGACCTCCTTTCTTTTCTCCCCGAAGGGTATTTTTTGTCGAACAACGCCACAAGGACATACGTCCACATATATATACAGAGTGTATTATATCGCAAATCAATCCGTTTGTCAGTAAGAAAATGTGATATGAACGTGAGTATTTTATAAATTAGTGACATGCAAAGGAGGACCGTAAAAAGCATACATGGAAAGAGACGCAAAAAACAGAGCAGCTCTGTTAATCAACCGACAACAGACAGCCCTGTTTTTGAATGGATATGATTTTGTTGAACCGGATGGTCCTTCCCCTTGATTACTTGGCTACCTTATCGGAGTATCCAAAGAGCAGACCATCGGGCAAGGTCCTGAGCTGGCTCCAATCCTTCTTGTTGCCGCCCTTATTCAGGCGCTCTCCCATGAACACCATGCAGGCGGACACGCCGCCGTCCATGTTATAGGCCTGGACACATCCATAGGATTCCATAAGGTCCGCGAATTGCGCCAGCGTCCATCCTAAGGATTTATGAAGGGCGTCGCTGCGGTACCCGCCCACGATCACAATAAAATGACCCGGTTTCACCATGCCTACGCCTACCCGTGGGTTGGTATTGTATATCACCTTATTGCTTTCCAGCGTCTTCTTCGAGGTTTTTACCCCATCCTGGATCAGAATTGGTCCAAAGGAAATGCAGTTTTCCACGCCGCCTTCCCGGATCAGCTGAGCAGAAGAGATGTTGTTCTTGGCAACCAGCTCAATGGACAGGGTCTCGGGATGCCAGATCATCAGATCTCCCTTCTTGGTGTCCTGATAGACCCATCCGTCCCGGATCAACACACCCTTTTTATCCTTGTCCATATGGATGATATTATCGCCGGTGATCATCAATACCGCCCGATAGCGCTTGGCTATGCCCATGGCGCTGTCCTTGTCGGTGCCGGAGCGCTTTTCATGACCGAAGCCGGCCCTGAACTCATCCGCTCTCATATGGATATCCGCCACATAGTAGGGATACTCCACCTTATCCGTCTTGCCGGTATATCGGTTGATCTCAATGGACAACGTCTCGTTTTTATAGATCCATTTGCCATTGTCCGGATCCTTTTCCACCACTTCCGCGCCATCCGTATACACCCCAATATCCGGATCGGGGGTGGCCGTAGGCGCTATGGTAGGCACGGCCGTGGGCGTCGCCGTAGGTTTCGGCGTGGGAACCGGGGTCGGCTCCGCCGTGGGCGCCGCTGTGGGCTCTAAAGTAGGTTCCGGCGTGAAGGTGGGCGCCTCCGTCCGGGCCGCCGCCGCTTCAATGGCGATCATTCCGTCGAAATGCTCCGCCGCTGCGGCCTGCCGCTCGTTCAAGGAAGCTGCCCGATACATGCCGAAGAAGATCACCAAACCGGCGAAAACCGGCACCAATATTCCCACGATCACGGGTAGCCGCACATTCATCACTCTCTTGAGAACGACCATGGCCGTGAACAGGATCGCCGCCACAATAAGGGACAGCACAATGGGCGTCATCACCGTCTTCGTGTCCGCCAGCCGGGGCATAGGCGTGGGCACGGGAGTTGAAGGGGCTTCTGTCATTCGGGCGACAGCGGGCGCCTGGGTCGGCACGGCCGTTGGCGTCGGCGTAGGTTCTTCCGTCGGTTCCGGAGTAGGTTCTGCCGTGGACTCGACGGTGGGTTCCGCCGTTGGCGTCGCCGTAGGCGATTCCTCAGGCTCCGCGGTGGGCTCTGCCGCAGGCTCCGGCGTTTTTAAGGAGGTGTAGCTGATGTTGGTCAGCATATTGCCTTCCTTGTAGCCGCTCCCATTGGCAAAGTGCAGGATATAGGTATCATCTCCGTAGGGCGTATAATGGAACGTGCGCATGGAGACATACCCTTCCTTAAGCAGGGCGGCCGCCTGATCGTAGCCGTCGGAAAAATCAAACTTCTGCCCCTTACTGTCGCCCTTTTCCGCAACAAGATAGATCTTTTTCAGCCAGGATTGATTTTTGATTTTTTTATACACGTAGTCGCCGGTCACCACTTTATACGCGGCCTCCGACTCGGACATCAAGGGAAACTGCCTGTTCTTGCCGTGCGTCACGATGACGGAGGGACAGCAGCTTTCAAGAACGTTCAGCAGCTTCTTGGACACCTCTCCGTTTTTCTCCAGGGTGCTTTTGAGCACGGTGCTGTCCAACGATCGTATACCCGCCGTGTCTAAAAAGATCGGCTCGTTTCGCATGCCCAGCTTCCACAATGTACGAAGACATTCCTCCTGCCGGTTGCGATTGTAAGGATTGATATACACTACCTGCACAGGCACGCCCATATTGATCAGGGAGGGGAGAAGCCCTCCAAAGCAGGCCAGTTCGTCTCCCGGATAACCGGTTATCAGCATGACAGCCGGCTTCTTCAAGGGCGCTTCAAACCGTGGCAGATCATCGGACAGCTCTCCGGCGGTATACGCGCCGAGCTCGCTGACGGAACACGCTTTCTGAAACGTCAGCGTATAGCCGCAAACGCCTGGTTGAGATACGTCTATATAATCATCCAGCCGCGCCGGCGTCCACTCCTCGTTGGCTATCGTTTTTCCCTCTTTATCCGTCCAGGCAATGCTGACCTTGGAGGGCATGCTCTGCCAGGCGATAAAAGCGCAGCCGATCTCCGTGCCGCAGAATACGGATACTTTCTCTCCGTCGGCATAGGAAACGCGAGTGTTGTACATGCCGTCCGTCAAACGAGACGCATACGCGCCGTGTTTTTCATCCGCAACGGTCAGCGCCTCTCTGAGATCCACCGCTTCTTTCTCATGAACGGCAGAAGAAAATACGGTATTGGCCGTAAGAATCAATACCGTTAAAAGCAGTATGCAGCTGATGCGCAGAGCTTTTTTCATGATGTTAGAAAATCCGCATAGGAACGACAAGATAGAAATAGTCGTCGCTGTTCACCGGACGGATCACGCAGGGATTGATGGGGCTGTTGCACTCCAGATATACCTTGTCTTCCTCCACATTTTTGAGCACATTCATGACAAACTTGGGATTGAAAGCGATGCTCAGCCCGTCGCCCATGACCTGAGCGCTGAGCTCGTCCTCCACCTTGCCCACCACGCTCTCCGCTTTGACGGTCATATTGTCTGAGCCGATCAGGAAAAGAACGCTGTTATTGCCGTCCCGGGAAACCAGCTGAGCCCGATCCACGCTCTCCATCAGCGCATCCCGATCCACCAGGACCCGCGTCTTGCAGGATTTGGGAAGGATCCTCTTATAGTCGATATAATTGCTGTCGATGAGACGGGAGATCAGGACGGTCGCGCCCATATCCGCCTTCATATGGGTGCGGGAGAAGGTCAAGGACGCGGCGCCTTCCCCTTCCTCCAGCATACGGCCAATCTCGGTGACCGTTTTGCCGGGCACCACCACTCGCTTTTGGGGCGCTTCCTTCTCGATGGTCATGGTGTTTTTTGCAAACTGGAAGGAATCGGTGGCCACCATGGACAAGGTTTTGCCCTCGCTCTCCAGCAACACGCCGGCCAAAGCCGGATGAGCGTCGTCCAGCGCCACGGCAAAGGTTGTGTGCTCGATGATCTTCCTGCCTTTCTCCCGATCGAAGGAGATGGTGAAGGTGTCGTCGCCATCAAAGGTCATCTGAGGAAACTCATCATACTCCATGCATTGAAGCTGATTTACGGTTCGACCGCAGCGGATGGTCAGCGTCTGGCCGTCCATGGAGAAAAAGACGTTGCCGTCGGGAAGTTTGCGCACAATGTCGGAAAAGATGCGTCCCTTGATGACGCATTCGCCGGATTCCTCCACAATGGCTGAAAGACGGTATTCCTTCTGCAGCGTAAGATCGGAGCAGCGCAGCAGAATGCCTTCTTCATCCGCTACCAGATGGATCCCTTCCAACACGGGCATGGCGGAGCGAACGGGCAACGCTTTGCCGACAGACAGAACACCATTTTTTAAAATGTCAGAATGTACACTAAATCTCATATGCTTGACCTCACTTTATGCCAGAATAGCATGTTTTCTATGGATTCTCAACCCCTGAGCGTTCAATTTTACAAGATGTTGAAAATTGCGCGGTGAGAGATAATTTTAAAATATTTATAGAAGTAGTATTAGTAGACCCTGTGTCTGGTGGGGATAAGGGGAGAAAATTCCGCTGCATCAAAGAAAAAGACTGTGGAAGAGGCTGTGGCTTTTCTGTGGACAGGCGATGGGGTTAGTCCTGTTGTCCCCGCTGTCCATGCTGTCCACTGTTTTTGTCCACGGCTTATCCACCGCTGTGGATGGAGAAAGTCGCTGCGGCTATCCCTCGGTGATCTTCTTCCGGATATCCTCCAGGTTCCTCTTGAATTCGACGTCCTCCCGCATCATGGATTCGATTCGGCCGCAGGCGGAGATGGCGGTGGTGTGATCTGAACGGTCGAAGAGCATGGCGATCCGTTTGTAGGGCAGGGACAGCATATCATGGCACAGATACATGGCGATTTGACGAGGCACCACCACTTCTTTATCCCGCCGCTGGGACATGAGGCTTTGCAGGGAGATATGGTAGTAGTCCGCCACGATCTCCTTGATCCGGGTGGGGGTCACATCCACCTTCTTATCCTCGGGCAGCAGATCCTTGAGAGCCTCCCGGGCAAGAGCCATCGTGACCGGCTCTTCCTTTAAATTGGAATAGAAGAAGACCTTGGTGAGGCTTCCTTCCAGCTGACGGATGTTGTTCGGAACATGCTCTGCAATGAACTGGATGATGGCGTCGTCCACCACCTTTCCCTCCTGCTGGGCCTTATTTCGAAGGATGGCGATACGGGTTTCCACGTCCGGCTCCTGGATGTCGATGCTCAGACCGCCCACCAACCGGGAACGGATACGCTCCTCCAGGTTGGCAATCTCCTCCGGCGGCCGGTCGGAGCTGATGACGATGCCTTTGCCTGCGTTATGGAGGGTATTGAAGGTGTTGAAAAACTCCTCCTGAACGGACTGGCGATTGGCGATAAACTGGACGTCATCGATCATCAGCAAATCAACATTGCGGAACCGATGGCGAAATTCCGCGTTTTTACCCATGCGGATGGCTTCGATCAGCTCGTTGGTGAAGGTTTCGCTGGTCACGTATAAAACCCGGGCCGTGGGAAAGTTTTGCTTCACCGCATGACCGATGGCATGCATCAGATGGGTTTTTCCAAGGCCCACGCCGCCATAGAGGGAGAGGGGATTATAGACTCGACCGGGCGCTTTGGCCACCGCCTGAGCGGCGGCGTGCGCGGAGCGGTTGGAATTGCCCACCACGAAGGTTTCAAAGGTATAGCGAGGATTCAGAGCATAGATGCTGGGCGTGGAGGTATTCTCGCTTCCGTCAAAATCCCGCCGCTGGTCGGGCAGGATCAGCATGACGTCGATGATCTGGGTGTTTGCCTGCTTGGCGCCGATGCGCAACGTGTCCTTGTAGTATTCATTGATGGTGGACTTGGTGGCGGCGTCCGGGCACTGGATCACCAGGATACCGTTTTGAATGGTCACCGGTTCCAAAACTTCGATCCATCGATTGAAGCTGAGAGAGGACATCTCCCGCCGAATATTTTCACGGGCCAAAGCCCAAATGCCTTTGATCTGTTCCATTCGATATTCTCCCTGAGTATACTGAAAGCTTATCTATCATAACAGAGAAAAATCCAAAAAGCAAAGGATTTTTTGGAGGAAAAAGGGATAAAAAACACCGGACAACATGTATGTAAAGGTGGAACGGTAAGCCACAATATATAGTTATCCACATAGCAAAAGACGCTGTTGATACGGGAGTGAAGCAATGATCCTTTTACAATTTCCTCACTTGCGGTAGGAGAGGGTTTGCGGTATAGTACAATAAAGGAGAATGTGTGAATATGGCATACTGGTATCGGCCCATCGTCAATTCTGATTTAATCGGAGAAAAACTCACCATCCAGCTGCCCGGGTTTCCGCACGGCAGGGAGGAAAAATGCTCCATTCATTATTTAACCTTAGGAGAGGGTGAACCGCTTCTTTTGGTTCACTCCGTCGGTCAGAGCCTGTATACCTGGCGGGACCTGATCCCGTTGCTGGCGGAAAAATACAATGTGATCGCCCTGGATCTGGTTGGGTTTGGTTTTTCGGGACGGCCCGTGTCCATGAATTATTCCATGGATGAGATGGCGGATACGCTGATCGAGTTTATCAAGGCCATGAAGCTGGATCACGTTCACGCGGTGGGCGCGTCCTTGGGAGGAATGTATCTGCTCAGAGCCATGAGCCGTTTTCCGGAGATGTTTGACAAAGTGACGGTCCTGTGCCCCGGCGGGATCACAAGGCAGATGCCTCGAAAAATACGCCAAATGGCGGCGCCGTTCATCGGTCCTTTTGTGCGTGAGGTATACACCAAGAAGGATGTCAGAAACGCCTTGCAGCTGTGCTACTATGACAGCACCGTTCTCACGCGGGAGGTGTTGGACGAATACTTTGAAACATTGGACAGCTATGCCTCTCGACAGGCGCTGATGTATTGTCTTCGCAATTTCGATGAAGAGCTGGTATGGGATGGACTAAAAACTTCCGACCACCCGGTGTTTGTGCTCTGGGGCGAGGAGGACAGGGTGCAGCCCTTTGAAAATTTGGGAAAGGTCCAGAAAATATTGAAGAATGGGGAATTTTTCTCCGTGCGGAACGCAGGTCACTTCTTCCAGGAGGAGAAGGCGGATGTTCTGTCGGATATGATTGACAAATATATCCTTTACGGGGAGGAGATTGTATGATCGACACCTTCTCCCTTAAAGACAGGGTGATTCTGAAGAAACCCCATGCCTGCGGTGAAAATCTTTGGGAGATTGTGCGCGTAGGGGCGGACGTGAAATTAAAATGCGTCGCCTGCGGCCGGGTGATTATGCTGGATCGGCTGGAGTTTCTAAAGCGGGCCAAAAAGCTCGCGCCATCGGGGAAGGACGAAACATGCTGACAAAACAGGACAAAAGAGAAATACTGAAACTGGTGGATCATCGCAACGAGCATCTCAAGGGAAGCCGTTCCTGGGATGTCATTGAATACTGTATTACGTTTCTTCTGATGATCGTGCTGGCTTTTTCCATTCGTTCCGTGATATTTGAGCCCATGCGGGTAAAGGGATCGTCCATGGAGAACACCCTGCTGCCCGGAGATTATATGGCTGTGGAAAAACTGAGTTATATTCTCAAACCCATGAAGCGGGGCGATGTGGTGATCTGTTATTATCCGAATAACGACGATTATACCTGCGTCAAGCGGATCATCGGCCTGGAGGGAGACACCATCACCATCGATAATGGTCTTGTCAGCGTGAACGGCGTTCAGCTTCGGGAGGACTATGTGACTACGGGCCTGACGCCCAGACATGACGGGACCTATATCGTGGAGCAAGGCTGTGTGTTCGTCATGGGTGATAACCGTCTGGTATCTCGGGACAGCACGGACGGCATGGTAGGAAGCATACCTGTGGCGCGGGTCATCGGACGAGTGGATCGGGTGCTGTTCCCGTTTTCCCGGTCTAAGCGGATGCAGGGGGTACAATACGGCGTATGAACACGGAAGGCGCGCCGTTGCGGCGGGAAACCTTCAAAAAACTTCATCGTCGGCACAATCTGTGGCGATGGCTGTTCAGCACGCTGTTGGCCGCTTTATTCATGTCCTTTGTTTGCTTTGTTTGGTTCGGCTGGGTGAAGATCGGCAACGATTCCATGGCCCCTTCCCTTCGTCAGGGAAATCTGGTGCTGGTGGATCGGCTGTATAAGTATTGTTATCGGATCGAGCGCACGGATATGGTGGCTTTTTATCGGCCCGGCACGAAAGAGCTGCTCATCAAACGAGTGGTGGCTACAGGCGGCGAATCCGTCAGCGGTCTGAACGGAGCCGTGTGGATCGACGAGAAATACCGGCTGAATGAGGATGGATACGGCGTGGTGAACACGGCTGACTTCGATCGGATCGAGGTGCCGGAAGGGTATGTATTCGTTTTGTCGGATGATCGACAGTATATGGAGGACAGCCGAGAAGACGGCATCGGGTGCGTCTCGATCAACGATATCGTGGGCGTCATGCACATTCGGTTGATGCCCTCCCTCCGATTCTATCGATAGCGGGACCTATACGGTCCTTTTTTTATAGTATGCAACCAAAGGGCTCTTTTCATGGTGTTATTGGTACAGAAGGAAGGTGAAACAAGATGAAGAAAACGATCTGTTGGCTGCTGCTTCTTGTGATGCTGCTGGCCGGATGCACCGGCAAAGCAGTGGAAAAAACGGCAGGGGAGAATCCGATTCTGCAAAGCGAACCGGCGCCACAGGGGAGCGACATCGCGCCGCCGGCCGTGGAAAATGACGAGCCGACGCCGACTATTCCTCCCATCGATGGCTATAATGACTTTATGAGCGTTCTGTCCGCCGCGCTGATGGATGGGCATAGCAATAAAAATCTGTCCCCTGTCAGCGTGTATATCGCACTTGCCATGGCTGCAGAGGGAGCCAAGGGAGACACGCAGGAGGAACTGCTGGCTATTTTGGGAGAAAAAAAGCTGAAGGATCTGAGAAAAAGCGTCGAACAGATGCTGAAAGATCTGAAAACGGAGGGAACGGGCGGCGAACTCGTTTTAGCCAATTCCATCTGGCTCGGCAGGCAGGATGAATCCGTTGCGTTCCATGAGGCATACATAAAAACCTTGGCGAAAAGTTATGGCGCGGAGGCCGGCGCGGTCCGCTTCGGCGCGGCGGAAGCCGGAGAAAAAATCGCCGCATGGATCAAAGAAAAGACCCGTGATAAGATCCAGCCCTCAGAAGACGCCATGACCTTCAATGCGGACACTTTGGCTGTGCTCATCAACACCATCTATCTTAAGGACAGTTGGCAAAAGCCCTTTGATCCGGAAAGGACGGAACAAGATACTTTCTCTGGATTGCAGGGGAAAGAAATAATAGTGAAATATATGCGCCGTACAGACAGCAACGCCGCCGTCGTCCGCGGGGAAGGATACCTCCGCTATGCCCTGCCGCTCAGAGACGTAGGACGGATGGTGTTCGTGCTGCCCAACGAGGAAGTATCCCTCGAGAGCCTGTTGGGCAGCCCTGAGAAGATCAATGAGCTGCTGCGGGGAGGCGAGGAGGTCAACGCCGATGTGGATCTCAAGGTGCCCAAATTTACCTTCCAAGATCGGACGGATCTGGAAAAAACGTTGATGGACCTGGGCGTTCGCATCAGTTTCACGGGCGGCGCGGACTTTTCCGGCATAACGGACACCCCCGCCCATATCAGCCGCGTGCTGCAGGAAAGTCATATTGGTGTGAATGAGGACGGAGTGGAGGCGGCGGCTTACACCATGATCGCTTTGGCCAAGAGCTCCATGTCCATCGAAAAACGGGACAAGATAGATTTTCACTTGACCCGCCCCTTCCTCTACGCCATAGAAAGCTATGATGGCACGGTGCTCTTTATCGGCACCGTGACGGAACCCGACAAAGCACAATAAGATAAATAAAAGCAAGCCGCTTTTCCGATACAGGAGAAGCGGCTTATTGTGTATTGAAGTATATTTTCAGCGCGATGATCCGCTTGCCGGAGCAATCGAAACATCATCCCACGACAACGTTGACGATGTTCTTCACCACGATGACCTTGCGGATGGACTTGCCGCTGAGGAAGGGCTGGACCGCCTCGGCAGCGAGAGCCGCCTGTTCCACGGCGCTTTTATCGAGGTCGGCAGGCAGAGAGATCCGGGTACGGACTTTGCCGTTGATCTGGATGCCATATTCCACGGAGTCGGCCACGAGAGCGCTCTCTTCATAGGTGGGCCAGGGGGTACGGTATAGGGGCGTGTCGAAGGCCATGGCCTCGTTCATCTCTTCGGTGATATGAGGCGCAAAGGGATTGAGGAGCATCAACAGCGTGTGAAGCTCGTCCCGGGTGATACTGCCCTTCGAATAGAAGTCGTTGACCAGGCTCATCATGGCCGCGATGGCGGTGTTGAACTTCATATGCTCGATGTCGTCGGTGACCTTCTTGACGCAGCCATGGACCTTGCCGCGCATATCCTTGGTCTCGCCTTCGCCATTGACCATGTCCTGGAGCCGCCACACTCGATCCAGGAACCGCTTGCAGCCATTGGCGCTCTGCTCGCTCCAGGGGGTGGCCGCCGTATAGTCGCCCATGAACATAACGTAGGTACGAAGGGTGTCCGCACCGTAGCGTTCAATGACTTCGATGGGGTCCACCACGTTGCCCTTGGATTTGCTCATCTTGTCGCCGTCGGGGCCCAGAATCAATCCTTGATAGGTGCGCTTGGCGTAGGGCTCGGGGGTGTTGACCTCGTGAATGTCGTAGAGGAACTGATGCCAGAACCGGGAGTAGAGCAGATGGCGGGTCACATGCTCCATGCCGCCGTTGTACCAGTCCACGGGCATCCAATACTTCATCTTCTCCTTGTCGCAAAAGACCTGGTCGTTGTGGGGGTCGATGAACCGCAGATAATACCAGCTGGAACCGGCCCACTGGGGCATGGTGTCGGTCTCCCGCTTGGCAGGGCCGCCGCACTTGGGGCAGGTGCAGTTGACGAAGGAGGGGATTCGGGCAAGGGGGCTCTGGCCGTCGGTGCCGGGCTCGAAGTTCTCCACGTCGGGCAATGTCAACGGCAGCTGGTCATAGGGCACGCCCACGGTGCCGCAGGTGGGGCAGTGGATGAGGGGGATGGGTTCGCCCCAGTACCGCTGGCGGTTGAAGGCCCAGTCCTTCATCTTATACTGCACGCCCTTGTGACCGATGCCCTTCTCTTCCAGATAGTTGAGCATGGCCGCGATGGAGTCCTTCTTATTGTTGTAGACGTTCAGAAAGTCGGAGTTGATCATAGGTCCGTTGCCGGTGTAGGCGCCCTGTTCGATGTCGCCGCCCTGGATCACGGGAATGATGTCCACGCCGAATTTTTTGGCAAAGGCCCAGTCCCGCTCATCATGGCCGGGGACGGCCATGATGGCGCCGGTGCCGTAGCCCATCATCACATAGTCCGCGATGAAGATGGGGATCTCCTTGCCGTTGACCGGGTTGACGGCGGTGAAGCCGGAAAGCCGAACGCCGGTCTTATCCTTCACCAGCTGGGTCCGCTCGAATTCTGTCTTCTTGGCGCAGGCGGCCCGGTAGGCCTCCACCTCGTCCCAGTTCTCGATCCGATCCTTATACTTGTCCAGCAGCGGATGCTCGGGAGCCATGACCATGAAGGTCACGCCGAAGAGGGTGTCGCAGCGGGTGGTGTAGATCTCCAGACTTTCCGGAACGTTTTTGATGGCAAAATTGACGAAAGCGCCTGTGGATCTGCCGATCCACTCGATCTCCTGCTGCTTGATGGAGTCGGGGTAGTCCACTGTGTCGAGGCCCGAAAGGAGCCGATCGGCATACTGGGTGATCCTCAGATACCACACATCCTTGGGGAGCTGAATGACGTCGCTGTGGCAGACGTCGCATTTTCCGCCCTGGGAGTCCTCGTTGGACAGGACCACCTTGCAGTGGGGGCAGTAGTTCACCTGAGTTTTGGCGCGGAACACCAATCCATGCTCGAAGAGCTTCAAAAAGATCCACTGGGTCCACTTGTAGTAGTCGGGCAGGGAGGTGGAGATCTCATGGGTCCAGTCGAAGGAATAGCCCACCCGCTTCATCTGATCTTTGAAATGCTCCACGTTCCGGGTGGTGATGATGTGGGGATGGGTGTTGGTCTTGATGGCATAGTTTTCCGCAGGCAAGCCGAAAGAATCGAAGCCCATGGGGAACAGGACGTTATAGCCCTCCATGCGCCGCTTGCGGGAAATGACCTCCAGACTGGTGTAGGCTTTGATGTGTCCCACATGCATGCCCGCCCCGGAAGGATAGGGAAACTCTACCAGGCCGTAAAACTTGGGCTTGGTATAGTCGTCTGTGGCCACAAAGGCCTTTTCAGCCGCCCAACGGGCCTGCCACTTGGGTTCGATGACTTTTGGATCGTAGGTCGTCGCCATGATTGCCTCCTGAAAAAGGATGAATTAAACGGTTTTACTAATCTATAAATGTATTACCTTTGTGAGCTTTTGTCAACAAACTTTACAAGGGGAGATAAGTGTGATAAGATGCAGAAAAACTGCCGGGAGGACAAACCATCCATGCATCCGTTCATCCATATAGGCGCCCTCTCCCTGCCCATGTATGGGCTGTGCGCTATGGTAGGGACCATCTTTGCCCTGCTCGCTGTGTTTCGGCTCAGAAAAAAAGGTTCGCCCATCTCCGAGGACAACCTGCTGGACGCCTTGATTTGGGCCATTTTGCTGGGATTCATATGCTCGAAGCTCCTGTATTTCATCGTGGAGCCGCCCCAGATGCCGCACAGCTGGGCGGAGGTATGGGAACTGATCTCCACGGGGCTGGTGTTCTATGGCGGATTGTTGGGCGGTCTGCTTGGCCTTGTGTTCGCGAGCCGCAAGACCGGTAAAAGCTTTCTTTCCTTCACGGACCTTATGGCGCCCTGCTTCTGTCTGGCTCACGCCGGCGGGCGTATCGGCTGCCTCATGGCAGGCTGTTGCTACGGCATGCCCTATTCCGGACCCTGCGCCGTGGTGTTGGACGGCGTGTCCCGGCTGCCCACGCAGCCCATGGAAGCGATTTTTCTGGTGATCCTTTCCGTGGTTCTGATAAAAATTTTTTTGAAAAAGCCGCGTCGGGGCACGGTCACGGGCTGGTATATGGTCCTCTACGCCGTATGGCGGTTCATCATAGAGTTTTTCCGGGCGGACGAACGGGGCACAGTGGGCGCTTTGTCCACCAGTCAGTTCATCTCCCTGTTCATATTTGCCTTCGGCATCTATTTGCTGTACTGCAGCCGGCAGGCGGTGAATGATTTTGAAGCGGCGGAGCCGAAGGAACCCAAGCCCGCACCGGCGGAACGGCCGGAAACAGCGCCTCTGCCGGCGGACCCCTTGGAAGCGGTCAACGAGGATACGGGGACCGAAATCGAGGCTTCCGAGGTCAGCGTGCCTGAAGAGGAGGTTGCCGGCGCTTCCGCTGAGCTAAGCAGCGAAGGGAGTTCCGGCGCCGGGGCCGCCGAAGCCGATGGTGGCCCGGGGGACGGCGGCGACCAGTAGATACAACCATCGGGAGGGCGGCCTTTGCCGCCTTCTTTTTATATGTTTCACGTGAAACATTGCTTTTTGCGTCGGGGTACGATATACTGATACGGCAACGAAATAAAAAAAGGAGAATGATCCTTGGCAAAAATCATTTGTATCGCCAATCAAAAGGGCGGGGTGGGCAAAACCACCACCGCAGTGAACCTGTCTGCCTGCGTGGCTCAGTTGGGCAAACGGGTGTTGCTCATCGACATTGACCCCCAAGGAAACACCACCAGCGGCCTGGGTGTGAACAAAAACCGGTTGGACTATTCCGTCTACGACGTGCTCATCAATGATGTGGACGCAGCGGACGCCGTGCGAGATACCATGATCGACACCCTGAAACTGTTGCCGGCGCGGGTGGAACTGGCCGGGGCCGAGGTGGAGCTGGTGAATTTATTGGCCCGAGAGCATCGGCTGAAGAACGCCATCGCGCCGATTCGGGATCAGTATGAGTATATTTTTGTGGACTGCCCGCCGTCCTTGGGCCTGTTGACGTTGAACGCCCTGACCATGGCGGATGCTCTTTTGGTACCCATTCAATGCGAATACTACGCGTTGGAGGGGCTTTCTCAGCTGATGAACACGGTGAAGCTCATTCGTCGGAGCCTGAATCCCCAGCTGGAAGTGGAGGGCGTGGTCCTGACCATGTATGATGGAAGGACCAATCTGAGCCAACAAGTGGTGGGTGAGGTGAAGCGGTTTTTCAAAAACAAGGTCTACGACACCATCATTCCCCGGTCCGTTCGGCTGGGAGAGGCTCCCAGCTTTGGTTTGCCCATCAGCCTGTATGCGCCTAAGAGCACCGGGGCGGCGGCCTATGGGACCTTGGCGGCGGAATTGGTGGAGAAAGCGTAAGGAGGGAAGAAAATGGCCATCAAGAAAGGCTTGGGGCGCGGTTTGGACGCTCTGTTGGAAAGCTATGAGCCCGGAAGGGGCCCGGCCACCCTGCAGGAGGTATCCGTCTACGATATCGACACCAATCCAGATCAACCTCGGAAGACCTTCGACGAAGAGAAGCTGCAGGAGCTGGCGGGGTCCATCAAAACCCATGGCATCGTCCAGCCCCTGATCCTCTATCAGCAGGGAAACAGATATACCATCGTGGCCGGGGAGCGCCGGTATCGGGCGGCCCGGCTGGCGGGGCTGAAGACGGTGCCCGCCGTCATCACGGACAAGGAGGAACACGAACTCCAGGAGGTGTCCCTCATCGAGAACCTGCAGCGGGAGGACCTGAACCCCGTGGAGGAAGCAGCGGCCATCCGGTTTCTCATGGTCCAGCATAACCTGACCCAGGAGGAGGTCAGCAGCCGCATCGGCCGCAGCCGCCCGGCGGTGACCAACGCCCTGCGGTTGTTGAACCTGCCCGAGAGCGTTCAGGGGATGCTGAAGGAAGGGGCCCTGTCCGCCGGTCACGGAAAGATGCTGGCGGGCCTCGAAGATCCGGAGAAGGCGGAGAAGCTGGCGCAAAAGGCGATGAAAGAGGGCTGGAGCGTGCGGCAGCTGGAAGAGGCGGTGCGGCTGGACGCCCTGCCTCGGAGGAAGGTCTCCAGACGCATGGACCCGGAGATCCGCCGGACGGCCAGCGCCATCCGCAGCAAGCTCCGGGCCAAGGTGGCCATCGAGGGGGACCAGGAGAAGGGGAAGATCATCATCTCTTACTTTTCCAAGGATGATTTGATGAACATCTGCGACGCCATCCTGGGCGTAGAGGAATGATGTTTCACGTGAAACCATGACGAAGGAAGAGCTGTTCGCCTATATCGGGAAGGAATACGGCGTGACGCCGGACTATCCCTGGCTGGACTCGCCGGAGGGGGCGGTGTTCCGCCATGTCGACAACCGGAAGTGGTTCGCTCTGTCCATGCCGATCCCGCGGCGGTACGCCTATCCAGACGAGCCGGGCGAGGTGGACGCCGTGAATCTGAAGTGCGACCCGGTGCTCTCCGGCATGCTCCGGGGCGAGCCGGGGATCCTGCCGGCCTGGCATATGAGCAAGGTCCATTGGATCACCGTTCTGCTGGACGGCTCCGCAGACGACGACCGGCTGAAGTTCCTGCTGCACCAGAGTTTTGAATTGACGAAAAGCAAGAAAAGGAAATAATAATTTTGCCGCTTTTTTCCAGTGAAAAGAAAAAGCGGCGGAAAAAGAAAAGCGTAAGAAGGTAATAGGAATTACCGCTTAAGCTTTTTTTCTTCATAAAGTTCTTTTAGTCCAACCTTTTCTTTCAAGAAAAGATGGGGAGGCTTCAATTCGTTCCTTTTCTCCCATGCTGGTACAGCTGACGATTGTCCAGCGCCCACTGGCGCTCGGAAAAGCCGCCCTTCACCACGCCGTCCAGGGCCGTGAACATCTCGAAGAGCTGGGCGTCCAGCCGATCCAGGGTGGAGAGGACCTCGGCCTCGGGGAACATGGGGAGCTTGGGCGAGCCGAACTCCGGCTGTCCGTGATGGGAGAGGAGCATGTGTTCCAACAGGATGGCCGTCTCCTCGGGGACCTGCAGCAGCTCCGCCGCAGAGCGGACCTCGGCCATGCCGATATTGATGTGCCCCAGAAGCTGTCCCTCGGCGGTGTAGGCGGAGGCCAAGCCCAGCTTGCCCGTGTCCAGCTCCGTGAGCTTGCCGAGATCGTGGAGGATGGCGCCGGCCACGATGAGCTCCCCGTCCAACTGGTCGTACCGAGCAGCCACGGCCTTGCCCATGGAGACCACGTTCAGCGTATGCTCCAAAAAGCCGCCCCGGGTGGCGTGGTGGAGCTTGACGGCGGCAGGATAGTACAGCATCTCCTTCTTGTGCTCCCGCATCAGATACTGGACCAGGCGCTTCAGGTCCTGATCCCGGAAAGCCTCGGTCTCCCGCCAGAGGATCTCATAGGCCGCGCCGGGGTCCTGGGGGGAGCAGGGAACGATCTTGGACATATCCACGTCGTCCGCTTCGGTGGCCTGACGGATGCGCTCGATCTTCAGCTGCTCGCTGTCCTTCCAGATGGTGACCGTGCCCCGGACCTTCACGATGTCCTCGGGCTCGAACATGCCCATGGAGGGGCCGTAGTTCCAGATCTTGGCCACACACTCGCCGCCGGCGTCCGCCAGCACCATATCCATATAGGATCCGCCCTTGCTGTCGGTGCGAAGAGACGCGCTCTTCACCATGCAGAAGCCCTCCGTCTGCTGGCCGGGGGCGTTCAGGATGCTCATTCTGCTCATATAAGATCTCCATTCTTTACCAATAGATACACATAGTATAGCAGATTTTTTTTCGATAGCAAACAGGAAGATTGTAGAAACCCAAAAGCTATGCTATACTGCTATACATAGGAGTATGCGCATATGAGCAATGTACTGACAACCAAGCCCCTCAGAGGGGAGCGCTTCGACTGCGTGGTGATCGGCGCGGGTCACGGGGGCTGCGAGGCGGCCCTGGCTGCGGCGCGCATGGGCCTCAAGACGGCTCTGCTCACGTTGAACCTGGACAGCATCGGCATGATGCCCTGCAACCCCTCCATCGGCGGCACCGGCAAGGGGCACCTGGTCCGGGAGCTGGACGCCATGGGCGGGGAGATGGGTCTCGCGGCTGACGACACTCTGATCCAAATGCGCATGCTGAACACAGGCAAGGGCCCCGCGGTCCACTCCCTTCGGGCCCAGATGGACAAGCGTCGCTACCACGAGCGCATGAAGGCAGCCCTGGAAGCGGAGGACAACCTGACCCTGATCCAGAGCGAGGCCGTGGACTTTGTCACCGAAGGCGGCCGCCTTTCGGGCGTCGTCACGGCGGAGGGCTTCTGTTACCCTTGCCGGGCGGCGGTCCTGTGCACGGGCGTGTATCTGAAGAGCCGCATCCTCATCGGTGAATTCGTTCGGGAAAGCGGCCCGGCAGGCATGCTGCGGAGCGAGGGCCTTTCGGGGAACCTCAGCCGCCTGGGTATTCCCCTGCGGCGGTTCAAGACCGGCACGCCGCCCCGGGTCAAGCGGGACACCCTGGACTTTGGAAAGATGACCATCCAGGAGGGGGACGAGCCCACCCCCGCCTTCTCCTTCCTCCACGGAGAGCTGCACCTTCAGCAGGACAAATGCTGGCTCACCTATACGAATTCGGACACCCATAGGATCATCCTGGACAATCTGGACAGGTCCCCTCTGTACGCGGGCCGCATCCACGCCACGGGCACCCGCTACTGTCCCTCCATCGAGGACAAGGTGGTGAAGTTCGCCGACAAGGACCGGCATCAGCTCTTCATCGAGCCCGAGGGCCGGACCACCCAGGAGATGTACGTCCAGGGCCTGAGCACCAGCCTGCCCGCCGACGTGCAGGAAGCCATGCTCCACACCATCCCGGGCTTGGAGAAGGCCCAGATCATGCGCTACGGGTATGCTATCGAGTACGATTGCCTGGACCCCCAGGCCCTGGACCTGAGCTTCATGGTGAAGGCCGTCCCCGGTCTTTTCTCCGGCGGTCAGATCAACGGCAGCTCCGGCTATGAGGAGGCGGCGGCCCAGGGCTTCTATGCCGGGGTCAACGCCGCCCTGTACGTGAAGGGCGAGGCGCCCTTCATCATCGGCCGGGACGAGGGGTATCTGGGCGTGCTGGTGGACGATCTGGTCACCAAGGGCACGCCGGAGCCCTACCGGATGATGACCTCCCGCTGCGAGTACCGGCTGCTCCTTCGCCAGGACAACGCCGACGAGCGCTTGACCGAAAAGGCCCGGCGCACGGGGCTTATTTCCGACCAACGATACGAAAAACTCCTGCGCAAGCGGGAAAAGGTGGCCGCCGCCCGGGCGAAGCTGGATAAACGTGTCCCGGCGGACGAGAAGCTGCGGGCGTATCTGGAGAGCGTGGGTGAGAGCGTGCCCCACGACGGCGCCCGGTTGTTCGAGCTATTGAAGCGCCCCGGGGTCACTTACACGGGGCTCCTGGGCCTCTACGGGGACGATCTCGACCCCCTGGACCGGGAGACCCTGGAACAGATCGACGTCATGGCCCGGTACGACGGGTACATCGACAAAGAGCGGCGGGAGGTGGCGCGGATGCGCAGTTTGGAAAACCTGACCCTGCCGATAGACTTTGACTACAACACCCTGTCGGGGCTCCGTCTGGAAGCCCGGCAGAAGCTGAACGGGGTCAAGCCGGCGAACATCGGCCAGGCGTCCCGCATCTCGGGGGTGTCCCCGGCGGACGTGTCCGTGCTGCTGGTGGCCCAGAAACGGGGGATGCTGTGAGCGATATGCGGGATATACTGAAACAGGCCCTGCCCCAAGCGGATGAGCAGGCCCTGGAGCGATTCGAGATCTACCACCGGCTGCTGGCGGAATGGAACGAAAGGATGAACCTGACCGCCATCACGGACCCGGTGGAGGTGGCCGAAAAGCACTTTGCGGACTCCCTGGCGGCCTTGCCCTACCTGAAGGCGGGCATGAAGGTCATCGACGTGGGCACGGGGGCCGGGTTCCCCGGGGTGCCGCTGCTCATCATGGAGCCCGGATTGGAGCTGACCCTGGCCGACAGCCTCCAAAAGCGGCTGACCTTTTTGGACGCCCTGCTTAAAGAACTGGGATTGAAAGCCGCCCTGGTCCACGGCCGGGCGGAGGATCTGGGGCAGAACAAGCTGTATCGGGAGCGGTATGACGTTGCGCTGTCCCGGGCGGTGGCGAACCTGCCGGTGCTGCTGGAGCTCACCACCCCCTTCGTGAAGGCGGGCGGGACGGCCATCGCCTACAAAGGCGACGGGGCCGAGGAGCTGAAAAACGCCAAATCGGCGGCCTTTTTGCTCCATGTGCAGCTCAGGAGCGTGGAGCTCGATTCCCCCCTGGGCAAGCGGTGTTTGATTTTCGCGGACAAAACCGCCCCCACGCCGAAACAGTATCCCCGGAAGGCCGGGACCCCCAACAAAAAGCCCCTGTAAGGAGGGAATGGATATGTATGTGATCGCGGGCCTGGGCAACCCGGGCTTGAGCTACCGGAAGACCCGGCACAATATCGGCTTCATGGCCCTGGACGTGATCGCTGAGCGAATCGGCGTCAAGATCAAGGATAAAAAGTTTTCCGGCCTTCTGGGCGAGGGCGAGCTGGCCGGGGAGCGGGTCATTTTGGTGAAGCCTCAGACCTACATGAACCTGAGCGGCGACTGCCTGCAGCAGGTCATGCACTTCTATAAGCTCCCCCCGGAGAAGCTCATCGTCCTCTGCGACGACGTGGATCTGCCCTGCGGGAGCCTGCGCATCCGCGCCAAGGGCTCCGCGGGCACCCACAACGGCCTCAGGAGTATCATCGCCTGCCTCAATTCCGAGAACTTCCCCCGGATCCGCATCGGCGCGGGCCAGGATATCTCCCTGCAGCTTCGGGATTACGTGTTGAAGCGCCCCGGCAAGGAGGAGGCGGCCCTGCTGCAGGAGGCCTATGAAAAGGCGGCGGACGCGGCGGCGCTCATCGTCAAGGGGGACGTGGAGGGGGCCCAGAGCCGCTTCAATAAGCGCCACGAGAAGAATCCCCGGCAGACCCCGACGGAAGAATGACGGATCGTCTCCTGTCACAACTGAAGAAGGACCCGGCGGTCAGCGAACTGCTGTCGGGACTCAGGAAGGGAAGGGGCCCGGCGGCGGTCTTTTCCCTGCCGGACGCTGCCCGTGCGCCGGTGTTCGCGACCCTTTCCGGGGAAGGGACCACTATGGTGGTCCTGGACACCGAGGCGGCGGCCATCGAGCTTTTCAACGAGATCAGGATTTACCGGCCTGACGCCCTGCCCTTCCTGCCCCGGGAACTCCCTCTCGTCCACGTCCAGGCGGCGGCCCCGGAGCGCCGGAGCCAGCGGCTGGGGGTCCTCTCCCGGCTGGTGCTGGGCGTGCCCACCCTCATCGTTACCTGCGCGGCGGCGCTCATGGAGCGTCTGGCCCCTCCGGAGGCCTTCGTGTCCCAGGTGAAAGTGGTGAAGCGGGGGGACGTGCTGCCGCCCCGGACGCTCCTTGCCGATCTGGTATCGGCGGGCTACGAGCGGGTGGACATGCTGGAGGGTCCCGGTCAGGCGGCCCTGCGCGGCGATATTTTGGACGTGTTCCCGCCCCAGGGGGAGGACCCCTGCCGGATCGAGTTTTTCGACGACGAGGTGGATCAGCTTCGTTGGTTTGACGTGGCGACCCAGCGGTCCATCCGCCAGACGGATCGGGTGCTGCTGCCCCCCGCCTTTGAGACGCCTCAGCCCGGGACCAGGGTCCGCAAAGCCCTGAAAGCCCTGGGGGAGCGGGAGGGCTTCGACCGGGAGCGGGAGGACTGGGCGGATGAGCGGCCCACCTTGGGCGCGGACGTGCTGCTGCCCCTGCTGTATGAGGAGGAGGCCTCCCTGGACGACTATCTGCCCCGGGACTGTCTGCGGCTCGTGGTGGAGCCGGACCGGGTGCTGGAGGAGGGCCGGACGGGCCGGATGCTGTTTTTGGAGTCCGTCACCGCCATGTTGGAGCGGGGCGAGGGCCATCCCCAGCAGGCAAAGCTCCTGCGGGAGGACGGTCATCTTGTCTCTGCGCTGAACACAGCGCGGACGGGAGCGGTCTACGCTCTGTTCCGTACCAGCCGGAGCTTGGAGCATCGGATGCGGGTGAAGTGCACCTTAGAGGGGGCGCCCATGTATCTCGGAGACATGGGGGAGCTTGCCCGGGAGCTGAAGCGATTCCGTCAATCCGGCGGCAGCGCCCTGCTGTACGGCGGCGAAAGCGCCGACAGCCTGCTGGACAGCCTTCAGGACGAGCTTCGGTGCGCCATAGCGGACGAACTGAACCGGGATCCTGAGCCCGGCGAGGTGCTGATCCTCCGGGAGAGCCTGCCCCGGGGCTTCCTGTGTCCGGCCCAAAAGCTGATGGTGCTGACGGGGGCGGAGCTGTTCGGCAAACGCATGTCCCGGCCCCGGAAGAAGAAGAGCGGGCTGAAGTTTTCCGATCTGTCCGTGGGGGATTACGTGGTCCACGAGGCCCACGGCATCGGTCGGTTCGTGGGCGTGGAGCAGCTCACCGTGCAGAACAGCACCCGGGATTATCTGCTCCTGCTCTACAAGGGCGGCGATAAGCTGTATATCCCCACGGATCAGCTGGACCGCATCCAGAAGTATATGGGCTCGTCCGGCGAGGACGCGGCCCCAACCTTGAGCAAATTGGGGGGCGGCGAGTGGCAGCAGAAGGTCCAAAAGGCTCGGACGGCGGCGAAGAAGCTGGCGGTGGACCTGGCGGCCCTATACGCCAAACGAGCTTCCCTACAAGGCTTCGCTTTTTCGCCGGACACCGCCTGGCAGCGGAAGCTGGAAGCGTCCTTCCCCTACGAGGAGACCCGGGACCAGCTTCGGTGCATCCGGGAGGTGAAGGCGGACATGGAGAGCCGCCGGCCCATGGATCGGCTGCTGTGCGGCGACGTGGGCTACGGAAAGACCGAGGTGGCCATCCGGGCGGCCTTCAAGGCCATCCAGGACGGAAAGCAGGCGGCCATCTTGGCGCCCACCACCATCCTGGCCCAGCAGCACTATGCCACCATCTCCGAGCGGTTCGCCGCCTTCCCGGTGACCGTGGGCTGCCTCTCCCGGTTCCAGACGCCCAAGGAGCGGGAGGCTGTGAAGAAGGCGCTGGCCGCCGGAGAGCTGGACATGGTCGTCGGCACCCACGCGCTGCTGGCTAAGGACGTGAAATTCAAGGATCTGGGCCTGCTCATCATCGACGAGGAGCACCGCTTCGGCGTGAACCACAAGGAGCAGATCAAGGCCATGCGCAGCCAGGTGCTTCGGCGTGAACCACAAGGAGCAGATCAAGGCCATGCGCAGCCAGGTGGACGTGCTGACCATGACCGCCACGCCCATCCCCCGGACGCTGAACATGGCCATGACCGGGGTCAGGGACGTGTCCGTCATCGAGACGCCGCCGGAGAACCGGTTCCCGGTCCAAACCTTCGTGGTGGAGTACACCGACGCCCAGATCGCCGCCGCCATCCGCCGGGAGCTCGCCCGGGGCGGCCAGTGCTTCCTGGTCAGCAACAAGGTCATGGGCATGGAGAGCACCCTCAGCCACTTCCAGGAGCTGGTGCCCGAAGCCCGGTTCCTCATGGCCCACGGGCAGATGAACGAGCACGCCCTGGAACAGGCCATGCTGTCCTTCATCCAGCGGGAGGCGGACGTGCTTTTGTGCTCCACCATCGTGGAGAGCGGCGTGGACATTCCGAACTGCAATACCCTGGTGGTCCTGGACGCGGACAAGCTGGGCCTTGCGCAGCTCTATCAGCTGCGGGGCCGGGTGGGGCGGTCGAACCGCATCGCCTATGCCTACTTCACCGTGCCCCAGAGCCGATCCCTGCCCGAGGCGGCCCAGAAGCGTCTGCTGGCCGTGCGGGAGTTCACCCAGTTCGGGGCCGGGTATCGGCTGGCCATGCGGGATCTGGAGATCCGGGGCGCCGGGAGCCTCTTAGGGGCGGAGCAGCACGGGCATCTTTCGGATGTGGGCTATGAATACTACTGCAAGCTGATCCGTCAGGCGGTGGACGAGGAAACGGGCCGAGAGGCGCCGCCTCTTATCGACACGGCGGTGGACGCCCCCGGGGACGCTTTCGTACCCAAGAACTACGTGAACGGGGAGCTGCAGCGGATGGCCATGTACAAGCGCATCGCCGAGATCGAGGACGAAAGCATGTTCGAGGATATGTACGACGAGTTCACCGACCGGTATGGAGATTTGCCGGAGGCTGTGGAGCGACTTATGCGGCTGTCGCTCATCAAGCATCTTGCCGCCGCCGCCGGGTTCCTTTCGGTGACGGTGAAGCCGGGAAAGGCCACGCTGAAATATGATCGAAGCGCCCGACCCGAGGGGGGACGGCTGCTGCTGGCCTTATCGGGCGAACAGGGGGCCAGACTCCTTGCCGGGGATCCTGCGGCGGTGGAAATAACCGTCAAAGGACGCAGCCCGGATGAATTCGTAAAAAAACTGCCACAATTTCTTTCCATTCTGGCGGATTGCAACCGACCGGAGGAGAGGATATAATGAAACGAAACATATAAAGCAGAAAGGAAATACAATCGTGAGCAAGAAACTTTTGGCGCTGCTGCTGTGCGTGCTGCTGATGCTGGGCCTGGCGGGATGTCTGGAGGAGACGAAACAAAGCGAAGAGGCCCCTGTCACGACGGCGACAAGCGAGCCGGCGGACACCAGCCTGGAGGACGAGCTGCCGGCCTTCACGCTGGGAGACATCACGGTCACCGTGGGCGAAATCAGGAGCATCTATAACACCGTGGTGGAGCAGATGGGCTACTATGGCATGCAGGCGCCGAGCACGGCCGACGAGATCAAACAGTATAAGGATATGATCATCGAGGATATGCTCAACGCCAAGGTCCTGCCCTGGAAGGCCCAGCAGATGGGCATTGAACTCACGCCGGAAAAGGTGGAAGAGGTGAACCGGCAGGTGGAGGCGGAGCTGGCGGAGTACGCCGCAGACTATCTGGAGGACGCCAAAGCGGAGTTGGGCGATACGGCCAGCGCCGCGGATCTGGCCAAGAAGGCGCGGGAGTTTCTGGAAAAGGATGTGGAGGACTACTTCGGCTATCCCTTCAGCCAGTGGCTGGACGAGGTGAAGACCTCCTATATGGAGAGTGCGCTCACGGAGCTGTTGCAGGAGAAGTTCAACGAGGGCGTCACCGTCACCGACGAACAGGTCCGCGATTGGTTCAACACGGAAGCGGAAACCCAGAAGGAGAGCTTCACGTCGGACTATACCGCCTACAAGAGCCAGGTGGAGGCGTATCGTCTGGGCGAATCCAACGTGCCGGCCCTGTACACGCCGGAAGGCTTCGCTCAGATGCAGGTCATCACCTTTGACATCGACGCCAACGACTACGCCGTCTATGCTGCCAATGAGGTGGAGATGACTAACCTGGAGGCGGAATATGGAAAGCTGGTCCTGCGGGGCCAGGACGAGGATCGGCAAACCGAGATCGCGGCCCGGTATGCAGAGCTGCAGGAAGCCAACCAGGCGCTGCTGAGCAAGACCAGCGACAAGGCGGCGAAGGCCAGAGCTGACGCGCTCAACGGCATGAGCTTCGTCGATATCTTCAAAACCTACTCCAACATGGAGGGCGGCATGGGATTCTTCGGCTACGACGAAGACAATCCGAAGCGGGACGGCACCGTCATCTTCTACACCAAGGAGAAGGATGCGGAGTGGCCGGACCAGGTCTGGAATATGGCTAAGGATATGAAGGACGGCGAGATCTCGGAGCTGCTTCAGGTGGGAGATTCCTTCTACCTTATCAAGCGCTTGGCGGACCTGCCGGAAGGCGTCGTTTCCTTCGATCAGGATGCGGCTGTCTACACCGCTGCAGCACTGGCTGAAAAGCAGACCAAGGAATGGGAAGCCGTCCAGGCGGACTGGCTCAGCGAAGCGCGGAATGCGGCCGTGTTCTATGAGGACAACTACGCAAGCGTGGGTGTAAAATGAGAGCACCGTCTTTGAGAAAAGCGGAGGTGGGCGATAAGCCCACCTCTTTGGCGTATCGGGTGATTCGATACGGCGTGTGGCTCTTCTCTCCCAAGTGGCGGCTGTCGGGTGCGGAAAAGCTGCCGGACGGTCCCGCCATCATCGTGGGAAACCATTCTCAGATGTACGGTCCCATCGCCATGGAGCTGTATACGCCCGGCCGTCACTGGGTCTGGTGCGCCGGGGAGATGATGCACCGGGAGGAGGTGGCCGCCTATGCCTATCAGGACTTCTGGTCGGGAAAGCCCAAGGCTGTCCGCTGGTTCTATCGGCTGCTGAGCCATCTGATCGTGCCGCTGAGCGTGTGCGTGTTCAACAACGCCCACACCGTGGGGGTGTATCACGACGCGCGGCTGTTGTCCACCTTCCGGGAATCGGCGCAGAAGCTGAAGGAGGGGGATCGGCTGGTGATCTTCCCCGAGTGCTATGACGAGCACAACAACATCGTCCACGCCTTTCAGGACCGGTTCATCGACCTGGGGCGCATGTATTATAAGCAGACCGGCAAAGCCCTGCCCTTCGTGCCCCTGTATGTGGCGCCGGCTTTAGGCGTGCTGTTTTTCGGGGAACCCATCCTCTTCGATCCGGCGGCGTCGGTGGAGCAGGAGCGCCGGCGCATCGCGGACGCCCTGATGGACGCCGTCACCGATCTGGCCGTGGCCCTGCCGGAGCACACCGTGGTGCCCTATCCCAATATCCCCAAGAAGGACTATCCCAAGAATATCCCCCTCCAAGTGTATTCCAAATGAAAAAACAGCTGTATGACTATCGGGGCTTTTCTCTGAAAAAGCTGCATGAACCGCGATTCAGCCATCTGAAATTGCTGGGGGGCTGGATCGTTTATTTCTGTCTGTACTTCATCACGGAGAACCTGATCCCTGCGGAAAAATGCGCGCCCATCCACTGCGCGCTGGACGATCTGATCCCTTTCAACGAGTGGTTCGCCGTCTTCTACGTGGGCTGGTACGCCCTGGTGTTTGGGACGCTGCAGTACACGCTGCTCTTCGACGTGCCCCGATTCAAAAAGGTCCAGACCTTCATCATGATCACCCAGGCCGTGGCCATGGTCTGCTACCTCCTTTGGCCCAGCCGCCAGGATCTTCGGCCCGAGGTCTTTCCCCGGGAGAACTTCCTCACGTCGGTCATGGCCTTCATCTACGCTTTCGACACCAGCACCGGCGTCTGCCCCAGCCTCCATGTGGCCTATTCACTGGGGATCCTGTCCGTGGGCTTGAAAAACGAAACCCTGCCCCCCTGGGCCAAGGCGGCCCTGTCCTTCTTTGTGTTCATGGTGTGTCTGGCGGTCTGCTTCGTGAAGCAGCACTCCGCGCTGGACGTCTTGGCCGCCCTGCCCGTGTGCCTGCTGGCCGAAGCGCTGGTCTACGGGAAAGACTACTGGCTGCCCAAATTCAAATCTTAGGGGTTTCTTTTGCCGCTCTTGCTCCTCAGCAAAGAGGGGAAAAGCTCACCCGGAACCAATAATATCGCCTCCTGCCTGGCAACGCTCGGGATGCTATCCCGCAGGGGCGATCCGCGAATCGCCCGAAAAGGGCCATAGCGCGAAACGGTTTTGTAAACCAATATATATACCCCATTTGTGCTTTTCTATTTGGGCGACTTTTTCCTTTGCTGGGGGCAAACCATAGTCGAAAGCATCGCGCAGCTTGCTTTCTGCTTGTTTTGCCCGTGCTGCGTCTCGCTGAATCCCCCGCTGCGGGCGCTCGGCTTCGCACTCACTGAAAATAAAAAGACGCAAAGAAAACAGGCATATAATACCTTCCTTTATTCGCTATCCATTCGCCAACGGTCGCTGAATTTGCACTCTAACCAGTTGGAAAGGGGGATGGTACAATCGAAGCACAGCGAAGGAGGAGGCAACATGGCAAAGTACAAAGCACTATTGATCGATGATAACACCCAGTTCACCGAAAGCGTGAAAGGATATCTGCTGAGCCAGGATCGGTTCAGCGAGGTGGACACGGCCCAGGACGGGCGGGAAGCGCTGAATAAGCTGCGGGAGAAGACCTACGACGTGATGACCCTGGACCTCATCATGCCCAATGCGGACGGCCTGGCGGTGCTGGAGCAACTCTCGCTCCTGACGCTGGATCCGGCTCCGGCGGTGGTGGTGATCTCCGCGTTGAAGAACGAGGCCATGGTCCGCCGCTGCTGCGCGCTGGGCGCTCGATATTATATGGTAAAGCCGGTGGACCCGGATACCATCAGCAAACGCTTGCTGGAGACGCTGGAAGGAGAGCCGGTGAAAGGGGGCGTCATGCCCTACGCCCCCACCCACCGGTCCTTCGAAGAGAAGGTCACGGCCATCTTTCTGGTGGCGGGGATCCCGGCCCACATCAAGGGCTATCACTACCTTCGGGAGGGCATCCGCCTGGTGTACAACGACCCGGACCTCATCAACCGGATCACCAAGGAGCTGTACCCGGGCATCGCCAAGCGCTTCGACACCTCCCCCAGCAAGGTGGAGCGGGCCATCCGCCACGCCATCGAGGTGGCCTGGACCCGGGGCAAGATCGAAAACCTCAACGCCCTCTTCGGCTACAACATCTATGGCAAGAACGACAAGCCGACGAACGGCGAGTTCATCGCCCTCGTGGCGGACAAGCTGTTGATGGAGGAGCAGGGGAAAAAGGCGGGGTAAGCGAGGAATCTGTTGAGATCCTGCCTCCCTTCTTGAAAGAAAGGGGGATTCCAAAGAGCCTTACTTGTTCCAAACTGTCGTCTGCCGTTCCCGTTATCCCATTCGGTTTCTCTGTTTGCGCTGCTTTTGCTCTTTTTCGAAAGAGAAAAAGCGGCATATCAAAAAGGTTCACTTACAACTCTTGCAGGACGGTCCCCCCTGTCCTGCAGGGTGCCCCTAACCTCATGATCCGCGGGAGGCTGCCGCAACGGTCCTTTGCCCATGGGACCGGCGGCAGCCTTTCGCACGCATGTCCACGGCTTTATCCACAGCCAAAAGTGCCGTAAATCCAAGGTTTGGTGGATAAGATGGTGGACAATGTGGATAATTTTCCCGAGGAGGCTGTGGATAAATGGGGGCAAATCCGAACAAACGGAAAATCCCGCAGAATGGGCATTTTTGGACAAGTCCTCATGACGCGTTGACAGAGGACGCGCCTTGGGGTACAATGAGCGCAGCGAGGGATCCTGCAGGATGAGAAGGGAGGAACGGCAAAATGGCACCAGACTATGGGTATTTCGGCACTATGGGCGCCCTGGCGCTGTTTCTTGTCGCCCTCTTTTGCCTGGATCGGCTGTGGGTCCGTGGGACGGCGCCGGAAAAACCTTGGCCCGAGAACGAGGCGGCCGTGGGCTTTCTGCTGTTTTTGGCGAGCTTTTTGGTGCTGTACGTGCTCAACAACCATAAATTTGTCTTCTATAACAACTACAGCTACCTGGCGGACGCTCTGCTCCACGGGCGGCTGTATGTGGACGGTATGCCGGCGTATTTGGAGTCGGTGGAATTTGGCGGCCATTCCTACATGCACTTCGCCCCCGGCCCGGCCATCCTGTGCCTGCCCTTTGTGGCCGTATTCGGCGTGTACGGGTTCAACATCGCATGGCTGTCCATGGCGCTGGGCGCGGCCAACACGGCCCTCGCCTATCGGGTGCTTCGGCAGATGGGCATCGGTCGTGATCGACGGGAGCGGATCTGGTGCGCGGCGCTGCTCACCTTCGGCACGGTCCACTGCTTTTTGGCGGCCCTGGGCCACGGCTGGTTCCTGGGGCATGTGTCCAGCTGGTTCTTCCTGTTCGTCGGCATGGTGTTCCTTACCGTACCGGAGGATAAGCGAAAGGACGTGCATCTGTTTCTGGCGGGGGTGTTCTACGGCTGCGCGGTGACCTGCCGGATGCCGAATCTGCTGGGGGCGCTGTTCTACGGGGGGTACATCCTGACCCGGTACAAGCGGGAGACCTGGATCCGATCCCTGCTGTTCTTCTGCCTGGGGGCGGCGGTGCCCGGAGGCCTGTATATGCTCTATAACTATGCGCGCTTCGGCACCATCATGGACAAGGGCTACAATCTGACCCACCTGAAGGATCTGTTCCGGAGCCGGTATGATGAAATGCAGGAGCTGCCCAAAGGGGAGCAAATGGCGTTTCTGAAGGCGGCGGAGCAGGAGGTGGGCGGCCCGCTGCAGCTCAAGCACGTGAAGCATAACCTCTATTCCATCTTCCTGCTGGGGCCGGAGTTCACCCGGGAATACCCCTACGTGATCCCCACGCTGGCGGGGGTGTCGCTGACCCACCTGTCCCCGGCGCTCTATATGGCGATCCGAGCCCCGTACCGGCGGGACAGGCTCACCTGGTTCCTCCTGGCCACGACGGTGGCCTGCGCCGTGCCCTTCCTCATGAACTACGGGAACGGGTTCGCCCAGTTCGGCATGCGCTACGCCATGGACTTCCTTCCCTATGTGGGGATCCTGGCCGCCATGGGCCTGACACGAACCCCTCTGCGGGGCTGGAAGGCGGCGCTGATCCTCCTGTGCATGCTCCTGAACATGTGGGGGCCGGTGTACTGGAATATCTTTTATACGTAAAGGTATAGCGTAAAAGCTGCGCACCTTTTCTTTTCGAAGAAAAGGTGCGGTCAAACGAACTGTATTTTGAATAAGACGGACCCTTGCGAAGCCTATGCTCACCCATAGGCTTTTCTTTTTACCTGAAAAGAAAAAGCCGCAAAAGAGAAAGGGTCACTCCGAATACTTCTCGATCATCTTCAGCGCCACGTCCAACGCCCGGCCCTTGTGCTGAGCGGAGATGCGCAGCAGATCCTCGTCGGTCACGTCCTGGTCCATGCCTGTGGCGTACCGGGCGATGATGCCGATGGACGCGTACTTCATGCACACCTCCCGGCACAGCGGCGCCTCGGGCACCAGGGTGCTGCCGATGACCTGCGCGTCCAGGGCCCGCATCATCCGTGCCTCGGCGGCGGTCTCGTACCGGGGCCCATCCTGGGCGGCGTAGATCACCCGGCCCTCGTAGGGGATCTTCTCCGCCAGGATGATCTGCTCCAGGGTGTCCGTCATGCGGGAATCGAACACATCGTCCATGCCCGCATGCTTGACCAGCCGGTGCTCCAGGCGGAAGGAGCTGTCCCGGAACCGGGTGAAGTCGATGAAGTCGGTGATCAGGCAAAAGCTCCCCAGGCGGAAGGAGTAGTCGCAGGTGCCCATGACGGAAATGCTGATGACGTGAGTCACGCCGCACAGGTACAGGGCGAAGATGTTGGCCCTGAAATTGGTCTCGTAGGCGTCCTCCTGAATGCAGATGCTATGCCGCGTGAGGAAATCTACTTCCTTGCCGCTGGGAAGCGTCGCATGGATGACCCGGGCGTTGCCATAGGGGGTGGTGACCACCTCGGAAGTGTGGGGAAAGGTGATGGCGTCTTCGGAGTTGCAGCCGATGATGGCAAACTTCATTTTTTGACCTCCTCTTTCTTTTCAAAGGTATTCATAACAGCCAGCAGCAGGGCGTCCCGGTCCCGGAAGATCCCCTGTTTGATCTGCCCGTCCACAGCGGCGAAGGCCGCCACGGCTCGCCGAAGCTGATCTGCGGTCTGCTTCCGGGCGTTCTTCACGGCGATTTGGGCGGCGTAGGGGCTGCCGGGAAGCTGCCGGGCGGCGCTGCGTGGGTCCAGCCCCCTGTCCAGATGCTCCCGGGCGGTCAGGATCAGCTTCATCCGTCCCTCTAAAAAACCGCTGAGGCTCATGGGGCTTTCCCCCCGGTCCAGAGCGTTCAGGAGCATGGCGTAGCCCTTCTTCCGTTTTCCGTCCAGCAGAGCGTCCAGCATCTCAAAGGCGTCGTATTCCGGGGAAGGCGTGACCGTCTCGTTGAGCACGGCCACCGTGACCGTACCCCCGGGGCCCGCGTAGTCCGCGGCCTTGGAGAACTCGTTCTTCAGCCGGTAGGCGTCGAAACCCACCCGATCCACCAGGGTCTGGGCCACGGCTTTGCTGAGATCCACGTTTTTCAGAGCCGATTCCCGCATCAGCATGTTCACGGCCCGCTCCATGGTCAGCTTCTCGAAGGCCACCACCCGATTCTCCGGGGCTAGGGCCTTGAAGAGCCGATTGGTTTTGGGGCACTCCCCCCGCTGGACGAACAGGACCACGGTGGTGTCCGCCATCCGAAGCAGCCGGTTCCGTTGCTCCAGAGCTTCCACCAGGGCGGCGTCCCAACTCTCCACCAGGATGAGCCTGAGCTCGTCGAAGAAGGGCAACTGGTCCGCGGCGGACAGGAGCGTCTCCGCGTCGGGGTCCCGAAGGGTCTGACAGTTCAGATCCAGCACCCCGGGGTCCAGCAGCTTTTTCACTCGGGCGACGGCCGCCGCCTTGGTCAGTTCCTCTTCGCCGTGGAGAAGATATGGGCCCTTCAGGGAGCGACCCTGGGTGGCCTTGTAGAATTCGGATTCGTTCACGTTCCTATGATACCACTTTGTCCGGAAAGAAACAACATATATCTTTCCCGGCGACCGCTTAGCCCCGTAAATCGACCGCATATCGAAAATCAGTGGACAAACTTGCTCTTTCCCGCTATGCTATGGCCATCGAAAGGAGGTCGAAGCCATGAAGATCGAAGTCAGGATCGAGGCCGACTGCCGGGAGCCCCGGGTGGTGATCCATACCGATCGCATGACCGACGAGGTCAGCGCTCTGCTCGTCCGGCTGGAGGCAGCCGAAAACAAGCCCCTGGTGGGCTTCTCAGAGGGCACGGCCACGGTGCTCTCGCCGGAAGCGCTGCTGCGCGTCTATGTGGAGAACGGGCGAACCTTCGCCCACACGGAGCAGGGGGTCTTCGCCTTGAAAGGCCCGCTTTATGAGTGGGAGCAGCGGCTGGACCCTCGCGCCTTCGTCCGCGTCTCCCAGTCGGAGATCATCCATCTGAAGAAGGTGAAGGCCTTCGATTTGAATCTGGCGGGCACGGTCCTGGTCCGGCTGACCGACGGCACGGTGACCTACGCTTCCCGCCGCTACGTGGCAAAGATCAAAACCCTCTTGGGACTGTAAAGGAGGAAAACATGAAAAAAGCCATCATCTCTCGCGCCCTCATGGGCTTCCCCGCCGGTATCGCCATCGGCCAGTGCATCTCCCTTCTCGTCTCCGCCATCCTGGGCCAAGGCACCTTCGAAGCCTGCATGCCTTCCTTCGTTACGGCCATGGGCTCCGAATTGGCCGCCGTGGCGCTGCAGACCCTGCTATGCGGCGTCCTGGGGGCTGCCAGCGCCGCTTCCTCCGTGGTGTGGGCGGCGGACTGGAGCCTGCTCAAGCGGACCATCGTCAGCTTCCTGCTGTTGACCCTGTCCATGCTGCCGGTGGCCTATGTGACCGACTGGATGGAGCATACCGTAAAGGGCTTTCTGCTCTACTTCGCCGTGTTCACCCTGATCTTCGCCCTTATCTGGCTCTGCCAATATCTGGCCTGGAAGCGCCGGATCAAGCGGCTCAACGAGAAGGTCCGGAGCCTGTGACTGCAGGCCGTCAAACACCCTTTGGCAAGCTGATTTTCAGCTATATCGCACCCGGATGGTCACGTCGAGACCGTCCGGGTGTTTTTCTGTCATCATCTCGGCCCCCATGCCCGCCTGGCGGAGCTGATCGAGGAGGGTGCTGAGGCCGTTGAGGAACAGGCGGCAGTCCTTGGTGAGCCGCAGCACCCGAAGGGGCTTGGGCCGCGGGGCGGCTTTGGCGACGAAGGCTTCCGCCTGGCGCACGCTCCAGCCCTCCCGAACGATGCGGTCAATGAGCTTGAGCTGTTCCTCTTCGCTGTCCAGGGACAGAAGGCATCGGGCGTGACGCTCGCTGAGGTTTCCCTGCTCCGCCGTCTGCCGCACCGCGGGGCTGAGCTTCAGCAGCCGCAGCTTGTTGGACAGGAAGGCGGGGCTTTTGCCGATCCTTCGGCACAGCTCTTCCCGGGAAAGGCCGTAAACCGTCAGCAGCCGTCGATACCCCTCCGCCTCCTCCCAGAAGCTGAGGTCTGCGCGCTGCACGTTTTCGATCATGGCCATAAGGGCGCTTTTCTCCGGGCTCACCTGTTCCACGATGCAGGGCACCTCCTTCAGCCCCAACAGCTGGCAGGCCCTAAGCCGCCGTTCCCCGGAGATAAGCTCATATCCCTCCCGGGCCGAGCGCACGGTCAGGGGCTGGATAAGGCCAACCTGGGCGATGCTGATGGTCAGTTCCTGAAGCTCCTCCCGGCTGAAGACGCGCCTTGGCTGATCCGGATTGGGGCGAATGCTGTCGACGGGCAGCAGGAACAGACTTCGCTCCATGTCCCGCTTGGGCGGGACGGCGGGATGCCCCAGGGGCATGGCATGCAGGCTCATATCCGTTCTCCCTTTTTTTCTTCACTCTATCACCGGCTTCTTGTCGAAAGAAAGACTTATCCCAAAGGTAGACTTCCTTCCTTCCATTTCGACTAATTTACAGATTCGTCCCAAAACTGCCCATTGCAATTTGAGCTTCGTATGGTATAATGAATTGAAAATCTGTAAGGAGGTAATCAGTATGGCATACAAAATCACCGATGAGTGCATCGCTTGCGGCACCTGCGCCAGTGAGTGCCCCGTGGAAGCCATCACCGAGGGTGACGGCATCTACGTCATCGACGCCGACGCCTGCATCGAGTGCGGCAACTGCGCCAATGTCTGCCCCGTGGGAGCCCCCAAGGCAGAGTAACTATTTGCTGACAGAAAAAGCGCTTGCTTTCGTGCAAGCGCTTTTTTCTGTCTATGCCGGCCTTACGGCAGGGGAATCTCAAAGGTGCCCAGCTCCTGGGGCGCCAGATCGAAGTTCATAGACGAGGCGCCGAAGGGGATGTCGTAGCGCCAGTCCTCGCCGATGGGCTGGCCGTTGAAGCCGGTGCCGTAGTATTCCATCAGCCGCAGCGTGCAGCCCTCCTTCTTCACCTGCTCGTAGTCCGAGGGAAAGATGGGCAGGATGATCGTGTTTTCACCGAAGTTGTTGTGGTTCTCATGACCCACGGGCAGCCACGCCCCCTCCCGGCCCAGCCGGTAGTCCACGAACAGACCGTACCACTTGCCCTCCCGGTTGGGGTACAGCAGGGAGCTTTTCATGGCCTCGGTCCAGTCCGCGGGGGCCTCCTTCACGGTATAGGTCACGTAGACGCCGGTCTGCTGGTAGCGGACCTCCTCCCGGAGCACCACCCCGTCCAGGCTCACCCGCTGGTTGTAGAGCCTGGGGTGATCGAGATCGGACCAGTCGTCCACGGTCAGCACGATGCTGCCGGAAAGGGGTCGAAGGGTCACCACGGGTTTCGACGCCTCCCTGGCTGCCCCGGCGTCGAAGGAGAAGGTGTAATAGAGCTTCCCCACGTTGCCAATGGGGTTCAGGTCCTCCACCCGGTCGTCTCTGAGGCCCACTTCAAGGGTCAGCTCCACCCGGCCTTTGGAGGGGAAGCTGCCGTCCTCCGGCAGGATGACCTCCAGCTTCAGGTTCGCTCCCGTCTCGTCGAAGCCGGTGGTGCCGCCGGAGCCGCCGTATGGCGTCTCGTGGGCCTCCGTCTCCCCGGGAAATCGGTAAAGGACCTTGTCCACCATGCCCTCCACCCATTGGCCGTCTCCCTCCCAGCTCAGGTCGAAGGCGGCGCCGTGGTCCGTGTACAGCCAAATGTTGGCCACCAGGCTGCGCCCGTCGATCAGCACCTCCCGCACCTCCGGCCGAATGTTCCGCATCCAGCCCCAATCCGTCTCACTGTAGGCGGGCTGGCCCTTGGACAGGCGCTGGCCGTTGAGCATCTCCGCCTCCGGCAGCTCCGGCAGCATGACGATCTTGTACTCCCCGGTCCGGGGCGCGGCGGATTCGATGGCCTGCTCCACGTCGGGGATGGTCTTGCCCTGCTCCTCCCGCTGTTCCTTGGTGGTCTCCATGTAGTTGGTGGGGGAATAGTTGTCCCGAAGCAGCACTCCCGCGGCCACCGCCGTGCCGGCGATGAGCAGCACCAGCGCCGCCGCCAGAGGGATCAGCAGCCGCCGGTTCAGCCGAAGACCGCCCCAGGTCCGTTCCTGTTTGGTCTCCCGGCAGGCCCTTAGACTCCGCTCCACCGCGTCGTAGAAGGTATCGGGGGTGTCGGGGATGGCGTCCCGCACGTCGTAGGTTTTCTTTTCCATATTATTTCTCCTCCAGGATGGCTCTCAATGATTTCTTCGCCCGGGAGACGCGGGATTTTACCGTGCCCACGGGCACGTCCAACGCCTGGCCGATCTCGGCGAGGTCGTATCCCGACTGCTGCAGGAGCAGGGCGGTCCGTTGGTCTTCGGAAAGCTCCATCAGGGCCGATCGAAGGTCCATCCGGCCCTCCGGGTCCTGGCTCGGGGCGGGCCCGTCCGGCAGCTCCTCCACGGGCTGCACCCGCTTTCGCCGCCGCAGCACGTTGTAGGCTTCGCGCCGCAGGATCTGCAGGAACCAGGCCCGAAAGCTGTCCCGCTTTTTGAGTTTTCCTCGGTTTTCGTAAGCCCGGAGGATCGCTTCGCTCATGGCGTCCTCTGTGTCGGCGCTGTTTCCCAGGATAAGGTAGGATACGGCGAAAGCCGTGTCGGTCAGCGCGCGTACCTCCTGGGCAAAGGCATTGTCTGAGATCATGTTCCTTCCTCTCTTTGTTCGTCTTGAACGATCGTTCTACCTAAAAGACGCGTGAGAGTCCTAAAAAGTTCCCTATTTATTGTACCCCTTGGAAAAGCTCTGTACAACCCTGCCAAAATCAAGTAAACTATAAGCAAGACTATGATGGGGGAGCAGGGACATGAGACTGTTTATCGCCATACCGTTGCCCAAAGATGTGCAGAAGAAGGTGTACGCCTTCGAACAATCGCTGCGGGAAGTTTCCACCGGGGGCCGGTTTGTGCCGCCGGGAAATCACCATATCACCCTGCGGTTCATCGGGGAGAGCAACGATCTGGCCGACATCGCCTTCGCCATGGACCAGGCGGTGTCCGACGCCAGGCCCTTCACCCTGAAGCTGGGGGGCTACGGCTGGTTCGACCACGGCGGCGCCCGCACCAGCTTTTTGAAGGCGGAGGGGGAGCTGGACGAGCTCTGCCGCATCCATGAGATGCTGGAAACGAGCCTGTGGGAGCGAGGCTTCTGCAAGGGCAAGGGGCGGCTGATCCCCCACGTGACCTTGGGCCGGGCCGTGGAGCACGGGGACATCTCCCACCTGGTCCCTCCGGAGAACGCCAGCTTTCGGGTCAATTCCATCGTCCTATATGAAAGCGCCAACGAGAAAGGCAGGATGGTGTACACGCCGGTGCACACCGCCCGGTTCTGATGGCCGCGCCTCTCACCGTCTGGATCGGCCGATCGGGCAGCGGGAAGAGCACCCGCCTGTATGATCGGCTTTCTGAGCATGCCCAGAGGGGGGAACGGGCCACGCTCGTGGTGGCGGAGCAGTACACCTTTGAGGCGGAGAAGGCCCTGTGCAATCGCCTGGGGGGCCTTTTGGGCGTGCAGGTCACGTCCTTCTCCCGTCTGTGCGAACGGGTCCTGCAGGAACGGGGCAGCCTTCTTCCCGTCATAAGCGGGCCTGGACGGCGCATGATCCTGAAGAAGGCGGCGCTGAACCATAAGCAGGAGCTGATCCTCTTCTCCCGGGTGGCCGAAAGCCGGGGATTTGTCCAGCGCATGGACGATATCATCACCCGCTGCAAGCAGAGCGGCGCCGCGCCGGAGGACCTGGTCCGCGTGGCCGAAACCCTGCCCGAGGGGAGCCAGCTTCGGGGGAAGATGGCGGACATCGCCCTGCTGTATGGGGAAAGCGAAGCCTTCCTGCGGGATAGATACCTGACGGAAAGCGACCTATGGGACCGAGCCGGGGCGGCGCTTGCGGGCTCCTTCCTGACGGGAACGGATCTGTATGTGGACGGCATCGACATTCCCAGCCGCCAGCTCTTTCGGCTGTTGGGACGGCTGCTCAAGGTGTGCCGGTCGGTGACGGTGACGCTGCGTATGGACCCGGACGGGAACGACGCCGAGCTGTTTTCGCCGGATATCCGCACGTATTATCGGCTGCAGCAAACAGCCCAGGAGGCCGGCAGTCCCTTTTTCACGGAGGGCTGCCGCCGGGATAAGCCTCGGCCGCCCGAGCTGAAGCATCTGGAAAAGCACCTTTTTGCTCAGGATGAGGAGATCTTCCCCTATCCGGCGCCGGCGGTTGCCCTGTGGGCGTCGGCGGATCGGGAGGAGGAGGCGGAGCGATGCGCCCAGACCGTGCTGCAGCTGGTGCGGCAGGGGTATCGATATCGGGATATGGCCCTTTTGGTCACGGATGGGAGCGGCTATGTTTCCCGGATCCGGCGGGCGTTCGCGCGGAAAAACATCCCCCTCTTCTATGACGCCACGCGCCCCGTCACGGGCCACAGCGCCATGGACATGGTCCTGTCCGCCGTGCGCTTTGTCCAGTCGGGCAGCATGGAGGACGTGCTGCACATCCTCAAGAGCGGTTACGCTCCCTGTACCGTTGACGAGGGGGAGATTTTCGAGAACTACATCCTGCGGTATGGTCTTTTCGGCAGCAGCCTCGCCAAGCCCTTTACCTTTGGAGAGGTGCCCCAGGAAGCCGAACGGGTCCGCTCCGCCCTCTACCCCCCGCTGGCAAGCCTGAGGGAGGGCCTGGGCCGGGGCACCACCGGGGAAGAGAAAGCCAGGGCGGTCTATGCCTTCATGGCGGAAACGGGCCTGCGGGAAAAGCTGCAAGCCCAGGGGGAAGCATGGATCGCCAACGGCCAACCCAACGCCGGGGAGCTGTTCAGCCAGGTGTATTCCATCCTGAGCGGGCTGCTCTCCGACATCGCCGCTATCTGGGGAAGGGACCCGTTGAGCCAAAAGGAATTCCTATGTCTGCTGGAGGAAGGAGCCATGAGCTCCACCATGGGCGTGCTGCCCGGCACGGCGGATCAGGTCATGCTCGGCGATTTTGTGCGCACGCGAACGCCGGCTGTGCCGATCCTGTTTGTGCTGGGCTGCAACGAAGGATTGCTGCCACCGGTGCGGACCGATGATGAGCTGATTTCCGACGGGGAGCTGGAATGGCTCAAGGCGCAGGGGTTGGAGCTTTGGAACGGCGTCCAGGCCCTGACCGAGATGGAACGGCTGGAGCTGTATACCGCCTTCAACAAGGCGCAGCAAAAGATTTTCTTCAGTTACAGCTTTTCCGCCGACGGCGAGGAGCTGTCCCCCGCGCCGCTGGTGGGGCGCATACGCCGGTTGCTGCCCCAGGTCCTGCCGATGGACGCCCGAGGTATGGCCGCCTATCCCCCGGATCGGGAGGGGAGCTTCCGGCGTCTCGTTCGGGAGCTGGCCCTATACGAGCGGGAGGGCTTTTCCAGCGATCAGCTGCCGGCTCAGCGGGCGTACTTCGCCGCGGACGAGGCATACGGACCACGGCTGGCGCGGGTCGAAGCGGCCATCGCGGGGGGCATCTCGCCGGCGCCCTTTGGCAAAGAATTGGCGGAGCGGATGTACGGCGCGGCGCCCAGCATGAGCGCCAGCCGGCTGGAGCAGTTCAACCGGTGTCCCTTCGCCCACTATGTGAAGTACGGGCTCAAAGCCAAGGAGCGCCCCGAGAGCAAGGAGGAGGCCGCCGACGCGGGCACCTTCCTCCATGATGCTTTGGACGGGTTTTTGAAGCTCGTGAAGGAGCGGAACCTCAATTGGGCGACCCTGACGGACGCGGACGCGGACGGGCTGGTGGACGAGGTCATGCCAAACCTTGTCGCCGCCCACAACGACGGCATCTTTCTGCGGGACGTGCGGCTTCGGGAGGCCCTGTTCCTTCGCATCGAATCGGTGAAGAAGTGCGCCCGGTCCATCGTGAAACAGATACAGGCGGGGTCCTACCTGCCCTATGAAACGGAGCTGGGGTTCGGCCCCGACTGTCCGTTCCCGCCCTTGCTGCTGAAGATCGGCGACGGACGGACGGTGAAGCTCTACGGCCGCATCGACCGGGTGGACAAGAGCCAAGACGGCTTCTATCGGGTCATCGACTATAAGATGGGGGATCGGAAGTTCGAGCCGGCCAAGATCGAGGCGGGGCTGAGCCTTCAGCTGCCTCTGTATCTGGCCGCGGTGCAGGGGCTGGAGGGACAGATGGGGGGCATGTACTATATGCCTCTGTCCCTGCCCGCCGCCAAGGAGGGCGAGACGCGGCGCCATGTGCTCCGCGGCGTCACCGCGGGCAGCGAGGAGGCCGTGGCGGCTTTGGAACGGCATTTGGACGGGGCGTCTGAGATCGTCCAGGGCCTGCGGCGCAACAAGGATGGGAAGCTCAGCGGCAACGTGTGCCGGGAGGAGGACATGGGGGTCCTCACCCGGGAGGCTGTGGCCGTGGCGGAGCGGACCCTTGGCCATATGCGCCGGGGAGAGGCTCAGGTCACGCCCTATAAGGGGGCCTGCGCCTGGTGCCCCTATCAGGCGGTCTGCCGCTTCGACAAACAGCAAAAGGGCTGTTATGAGCGGGATGCGGGAAAGATGACCATTTCGGAACTGCTGCAACAGGCGGAACGGCGGGAGGATGCAAAATGATCTGGACCAAGGAACAAGAACGGGCCATAGAGGCGCCGGGAAATCTCATTGTGTCCGCTGCCGCCGGCGCGGGCAAAACCGCCGTGCTCACGGCGCGGGTGGTACGCCTGGTGGAGGAAGGGATGGATATCGACGGGCTGTTGATCCTCACCTTCACCCGAGCCGCCGCCGCCGAAATGAAGGAGCGTATCCAGAATACCCTGCAGGAGCGGGCCGCCGAAGCCGGGGACGAAGCGCTGAAGGCAAGGCTTTACCGCCAGAGCGCCCGGTGTCCCAACGCCAGCATATCCACCATCCACGCCTTTTGCGCCCGGGTGGTGAATCGGTATTTTCACCTGGTGGGCCTGTCTCCCTCCGCGTCCACCCTGGACGAAACGGAGAGCGCCGTGCTGCGGGACCAGGCGGTGAACGAGGCGCTGACCACCCTCGCCACGGAGGACGCCCCGGCCTATCGGCTGCTGATCCGCGCCTTTGAGCGGGAGGATGCGGTGAAGAAGGCGCTGGATGCCCTGACCGGTTTTTTGATGGCTCAACCGGATCATCCGGGATGGTTGGAGCGGGTGGAACGGGATTTGATGCGCCGGACGGCCTATGAGAAGGCCGTGGACGTTTGTTTTCAGGAGGATAAAGCCACCTTTGAAGCCGCTTTGACGGATCTGATCCGTCTCCGGGACAGCTATCCGCCCGCCTGGGGAAAGCTGATCGCGTATCTGGACGAGACGATCCCCCATGCCCGGGGCGCCCTGCTGCAGAAGACGCCGGAAGAATATGCCCAGGCCCTGTCCGCCGTGACCTTCGGCCGGATCAGCTGGCCCAAGGACATGGAGCAGCGGGATCGGGACGCTCTGGACAAGGCCCGCAAGAAGGTGAAGGAGGAGGCCGCCGGCCAGGCCGAGACCTATGGCCAGGACGGGGAGAAGCTCTGGGAGATCCATCTCAAAAGCGCTCAGGTGCTGCTGGCCCTGACGAACCTCTGGCGGCGGCAGCAAACGGTATACGACCGCATGAAGCGGGACCGGGATCGGATCGACTTTAACGATCTCGAACATTTTTGCGCCCGAATACTGGAGAACGAAGAGGCCGCTGCGGAGTATCGGGAGCGGTTCGCGGCGATCATCGTGGACGAGTATCAGGACAGCAATGCCGTCCAGGAGGCCATATTGAATCGCATCCGACGCGCCGACAATCTCTTTTTTGTGGGGGATGTGAAGCAGAGCATCTACGGCTTCCGCATGGCGGAACCGGGCCTGTTTTTGGAGAAGCTGCGGACGTTCACCGGCGCCGTCGGCCAGCGCATCGATCTAAGCCATAACTTTCGCAGCAGCCCGGAAATACTGGAGGCGGTGAACCGAGTCTTTGAAAAGCTCATGCGGCCGGGCCAAAGCCCTATCGAATACGACGGGAAGGCGGCCCTGCGGCCCGGCATGGACCAGCCACGAGGGCATGTGGAGCTCCATCTCATCGAGCGCAAGCCCGATGAAGAGGCCGAGGAAGGCGAGGACATGGAGACAGCCGAGGCGGAGGCGCGCTTCTGCGCCCGACGCATCCGGGAGCTGATGGAAACGGAGACCTATCAGGAGGGCGTGGACAAGGCGCCCCGGCCCTATCGGTATGGCGATTTTACCATTCTGCTGCGCAGCATGCCCAACGCGCGCATCTTTGCCCGGACCCTGGCCCTGAACGGGATACCCTGCTACGCCCAGCTCACGGGCGGCTACTTTGAGTCCGTGGAGGTCATGGTGATGCTGAACCTCCTGCGCGTCATCGACAATCGGCGGCAGGACATACCGCTCTTATCCGTGCTGCGTTCCGACGTGGGAGCGTTTTCTCACGAAGAATTGATCGCTCTGCGCACAAAATGTCCCAAGGGAGAGCTCTTGGACTGCCTGCTTTTCGCGGCCGCGGAGGACCCGGTGGGCAAGGCGGCCCGGTTTCTGGGGCGCGTGGCGGATTGGCGGCGGGAGAGCATGATCTGCTCCGTGGAGGAGCTGGTGTCTCGGCTGCTGGACGAAACCGAGCTGTATGTGGAGATGGGGGCGATGCCCGGCGGCGCCCAGCGCCAGGCCAATTTGGACGCTTTGGTCAGCAAGGCGCGGAGCTATGACGAGACCGGCGGCTTTGGCCTCCACGGCTTTTTGAAATATATGGACGACGCCCGGGACTCCGCCCGGCTGGGCGCCTCCCAGACGGCGCAAAGCGACGTGGTCCGCATCCTGTCCGTGCATAAATCCAAGGGCCTGGAATTTCCTGTGGTATTTCTCTGCGAGCTGAATCGCCAGTTCAGCCGGGAGGGAGAGAACGCGCCGCTGCTGCTGCATCGGGAGCTGGGCATGGGGCTCAACTTTGTGGACGAGACGGGCATCAAACGGGAACCCCTGTCGCGCCGGGGCGTCCTGCTCCGGAATCGGCAGCAGCAGGCGGAGGAGGAGATGCGGGTCCTCTACGTGGCGATGACCCGGCCCAGGCGGCGCCTCGTCCTGGTGGGCACGGTGAAGAACGCCCGGGAGGCGTTGGACCGGCCGGAATTCCTGACGCCCTATGCTGTGCTGCGGGCCCGTTCCTTCCTTGCCTGGCTGTTGATGACGGTGAAGAGGGATATCCCCGCCGTTGTTCATGCGCGGGAGGAGTTTTCGCTGCCGGCAAGAGAGGATCGACCGCCCTTGCCCAAAGCCGATCCCGTGTTGGTGGAATCCCTCGCCCGCCGCTATGCCTATGAATATCCCTTTGATCGGGCGTTGGGGGTGCCCAACAAGACTTCCGTGACGGCCTTGGCGAAGCGGCACACGCTGACCTTCGCCGAGCCCGCCTTTGTTGAGACGGCGGGATCGCTGCGGCGGGGCACGGACGTTCATGAGCTGCTGCGGCGTCTGCCGCTGAAGCCGATGACCTCGGCAGAGCTGGAAGCTTTTTTGACCGTTCAAAACGGGGAAGGCTACAGAGCGGAAACAGAATACTTCATGGGGACAGACCTGTTTCGGCGCCTGTGTCAAAGTCCCCGGTCCTATCGGGAGCTGCCCTTCACCCTGGCCATGGACACCGGCGAGCTTCTCGGCGTGCCCTCGGAGGAACGGGTGCTGCTCCAGGGCGTTATCGATCTGTGCTTCCAAGAGGGGGACGGCTTCGTGTTGGCGGATTATAAGACCGACCGGGTGGAGGGCGACCCCGTCCGGTGGGCGGAGCGGCATCGGCGGCAAGTGGAGCTGTACGCCCGGGCCCTGGAGACCCTGACCGGGCGGCGAGTGAGTGAAAAATATGTTGTGTTCTTGAACGGGAGGGCCTGCGTACGCCTATGAATCTGCCCCAAGCCTATTTGGATCGAATGAGAACCCAGCTGGGCGAGACTTTCCCGGCCTATTTGGCCGCCATGGACGAGCCGGAGAAACGGGCGGCCCGCAGCAACGGGCTTAAAACGACGCCGGAAGCCCTCTCTGTCCTGCGGCCTGATTTTATCGGCGCGGGCGGCGAAGGCTTTCTGCTCCCGCCCGCGTTCGCGCCCGGGAAGGACCCCCTGCATGCGGCGGGGGCGTATTATGTGCAGGAGCTTTCCGCCCAGGCGCCCGTGGCGCTCTTTAGGCTGACGCCGACCATGGCGGTATTGGATCTGTGCGCCGCCCCGGGAGGCAAATCCGCCCAACTGGCGGCCAAGGTGCCGGAGGGCGTGCTGTTCTCCAACGAGATCGTTCCCCATCGGGCCAACGTGCTGCTGGGCAACCTGGAGCGCATGGGGGCGAAGAACGCCGTGGTCACGTCCATGGATCCGGAGAAGCTGGCGTCTCTCGCCGGTCCGGTCTTCGACGCCGTACTGGTGGACGCGCCGTGCGCCGGGGAGGGCATGTTTCGCAAGGACGCTACGGCTATCGCCGAATGGTCTTTGGAGCATGTGGCGGCCTGCGCCCGGCGGCAGCGGGCCATCCTTGCCTCGGCTCAAAAGGCGGTCAAGGCGGGGGGCCAGCTGGTCTATTCCACCTGTTCCTTCTCCCCCGCGGAGAACGAGGAGAACGTGCGCTGGTTCCTGTCGGAATTTTCGGACTTCGAACTCATGGAGGAGGTTCGCTTCTACCCGCACACCTCTTTGGGAGAGGGGCAATATGCCGCCAAGCTGCGCCGCCGGGGCCCAGCTCAGGAAAGGACATATCTCCCGCCCAAAAGCGACAGAGCGCCTCTGGCGGAAGGGTTTTTGAGGGAGGAAACGATCGGTCTTTCGGGCGCCATCCGTGGGCTGCCCGACGGGCGGGTGCTGCTGCTGCCGCCCCTTCCCTGCGGCCTTGACGGTTTCAGGCTCCTGCGGGCCGGTCTCCTTTTGGGCGAGGCGGTGAAGGGCCGGTTCGTGCCCGCTCACGCCTTGGCAATGGCGGCAGGCTGCCCTCTGCGCCGGCGCCTGGAGCTGTCGGAGGACGACGCTCGACGCTATCTTCGCGGCGAGACCCTGCCCGCGGATTTCTCGGGCTGGTGCGCCGTGACGTATCAGGGCCTGGCGCTGGGACTGGGCAAGGGCGCGGGCGGCATATTGAAAAATCATCTGCCCAAGGGGCTAAGGATCAATTAGAGGCGCAGGCCGCCGCTTTTTTCAGGAGAATAAGCGAGGTCGCTTTCAACACTTCCGCTTCAAGAATTCAAACAGAGTCTGATACTTGCGCACGCAGCGGAGCTTTTGCGCCGTGACGGCATAATCCTCCTCGGCGGTGGAGAAGACCATGCCCTGGCGCTGGATGAGGCCGATGCCGCGCAGGTCCTTCAGGGGGAAGGTCATATCGCCGATGGTCAGCCGGTCCCGGTAGAGGGCCATGGGCCCGGTGGTCAGGGGCGTGAGACGGTGATCGTCCTCCTTCCGGTTCAAGGTCTGGCCCTCGTCCGAGAAGGCGGCTTCCTCTTCCAGGGTCTCCGCCAGCTGTTCCATCTCTCCGGTCTGCCATTTGTCCCAGGCAAGGGGCGTTTCAAAGGGCAGGTCCCGGCCTCGGAAGAAGCCGTATTCGTCCAGGGTCATGGAAAGCCCGCAGTCGCAGAAGAACCGGTCCCCCCGGCTGCGGAGGGTGTCGATCCTGTGGCACTTGGGGCACAGATACAGGGCGGTTTCCAGCGTCTCGGCCAGGGCTTTCCCCTTGTAAGGTACGGGCTCTCGGGCCTGGGTCTCGTAGGCGTTTTCGTACAGATCCCGGGTGAGAAGGGCCAGCACCTCGTCCTCGCTCATCCTTTTCAGGTCTTCCGGCGGATACACCCCCACAGGCGCGCCGGTCATGCGGCCTTTGCGCCGATGGGTGCTCCAGCGAGGCGTGGAGAGATACCCGCCCGTGAGCCGATAGGTGATGAGGGTGCTCCTGGACAGCTTCACCAGCTTGGCGGTGGCTGGGGCGATGGGCAGGGTCTCCCCGGTGAAGGTCCGATTTCCTTCGGCGAACATGCACACGTTTCGCCCTTTTCTGAGCGTTCGCAGGATCTGCAGGGCTGCCTCCGCGTCGGTGGTGCCTTTGACGCGTTGGATGACGGAGGCGTAGCGGGTGACGATCTTGGACAGGAAGCCCATGCGCATCACATTTTCGCCGGCCACATAGTACATGTGCTCGGGGAAGCTAAGCCCCACCAGGATGGGATCGAAATCCGTCACGTGATTGCTCAGAATGAGGCAGGGGCCCTCCGCCTTGGGGCCCAGCTCAAAGGAATAATTCAGCAGCCCCTTCATCAGCAGCTTCGCCGCCGGATACAGAGCTTTGTACGCCTTTCGTTGACGCTGATATGCCCGTTCATCCTCCGCCATGGCTTTTCCTCCTGGTTCATTCCTCCCTACTATACCCTCTTTCCGCATCCCTGCGCAAGAGGGAAAAAGAAAAACAGGGACGGCAGGCTGTCGAAAAAGGCGGCAGACCATTTGCGGCGAATACTATCGGAATGCTGCCGGCAGGTAGAAATGGCGCTGGAAAGCGCCATTTCTTATGAATAAGCGCCGCAAATTAGCCGGTTTTCCGGCCCGTCGCATAGCACAAAACGAGCCGCCGGTTTCCCGGCGGCTCGCGGTGGTTGGTTCGTTTATTTCTTCTTCAGGGTGACGATTTTGGAATCGGCGGTGAGACCCTCTGCGGTAGCCGTGCAACGGAACTGCCAGCCGAAGTTGTCCTCCCCGGCCTGGACGGTGAACTTCGCCTTCGCGCCGCTCTTTGAGACGATTGCAAGTAAAAGAAACGGCGAAGGCGGAAAACCGATCCTTCGCCGTTTTGTAAATGCCGTGGGGAGAGGTCATTCCCCCAGAATGAGAGATTCGATCCTTTTTACCGCCCAGGCGGTCTGTTCCGCCCGGGAGACGGCGGCCAGGCCGTCGCCCTTTTGGGGGCCGTAGTCGCCGAACTGGGCGTGGTTGCCGCCGGGAAGCTCGAAGGAGAGGGCGGAGGCCGGCAGGTATTGTTCGCCCGCTTTCAGCTTTTTACGGTTCAGGACCCCGTCCTCGCTGCCGTGGAGCTCCAGCACCGCCAAATGCTCACCGAGAGGCTTGGTGGCGTAGGCGGCCAGCAGGATGAGACCGTCGAGGCCGTCCCCGTGCTCGGCGGCATAGACGGCGGCCATGGCGCCGCCCAGGGAGTGACCGCCGATATACCAATGCTCATACGCGTATGCGGCCCGGAGATCCGCGGCGGCGTTCACATTCAGAAAGGCCATGTTGAGGGGCATGCGCACCAAAAAGCAGTCCACCCCGTCCTCCGCCAGGGCCGTGAGCAGGGGCAGATAGGCCGTGGGTTCCACCTTGCCGCCGGGGTAAAAGATCAGGGCGTCTTTGGCCCCCGGCCCGTCCAGAAGCCAGCCGGCATCCGTGGTCTTCACCTGCACGGTTTCGCTCCCACGGACGAGAGCTTTCGCTTCAGGGGAAGCGTGGCAGAAGGTCCCAAAATAGATCCCGCCGACCAGGCACAGCAGGGCAAAAGCAAGGCCCGCCAGAATCAGGGTGCGCTTTATCTTACGGTTCACGGTCATTTCCTCCAAACAGACAGGGCGGCGGCAGATACGGGGACGGCCTGTGGCCTTGCCGCGGCGCAAGCCGCCTGTCGCGGTGGTCCTACTCTATCCCCATACGGTCGGAATGTCAAGGGAAAAGGATCGGGGACCTGTCCCTTGGGCCGTCCGCCGCAAATGACAATACGCTCTTGATTCGACAGGGAAAATACGGTATACTTTCATACATATTATAGTAGGAGATTGTGCGCTCCATGAACAAAAGACGTCTGTTTCCCTGGATCCTGTGCCTCTCGGCCCTGATGCTTCTATGCGGTTTATCGGTCCGGGCGGAGGAAACGGAGCCAGAAGCGGAAGACATCACCAAGGGTTTCACCTTCATCAAGAACAGCTCGGAGACCAGCGCTCTGTATTCTCATGACGGAAAGTATCTGTCCTACAACACCTACGGACCCCATGACGTGCTGCTGATCCAGCCCAAGGGCGAACAGACCCTGGGCTCCCTGTACTTTCGTCTGGGGACCCAGAACGCCCGGATGACGCTGCGGCAGTTTGACCGGCACGGAAAGCTGCTTCAGACCTCCGATCTGGACGCGGACGGGCTTTTCTGTATCGTCAAACTGGCGGAGGGATGCAGCCGGATGGAGCTCACCGCCCGGGAGGAGCCCTTCGACCTGTGTGAATTGACCATACTGGGGCCCGGCCGGATCCCTGACAATATGCCCCAGCCCGAGCCCTCCGTGACGCGAACGGACTTTCTCATCGTCACCACCCATCCCGACGATGAATGGATCTTTTTGGGGGGCGTGTATCCCATCTATGCCGCGGAGCGCGGCTATACCGGCACCTTCGCCTATGTGACCACCTCCAAAATGGGGCGAGCCCACGAGGCCATCAACAGCGTTTGGTCCGCAGGCATGCGCACCCTTCCCTTTTTCCTGGGGTTTCCGGACGTCTCCGGGTCCCAGTCTGCCAGCAAAAAGGCCGCTTTCAAGGCGGAGGAGGTCACGCTGGCCCTGGTTCGGCTGTACCGAAGGATCAAACCCCTGGTGGTGGTGACCCAGGACCCGGAGTCCGGCGAGTACGGCCACTGGCAGCACATTATCTCCGCCCGGTCCGCCCTGGAGGCGGCCACCCTGGCTCAGGATCCCACATACGATCCGGAATCGGCGGCGGAGTGGGGCACCTGGACGGTGAAGAAGGTGTATCAGCATCTGGCCGAGAACGGCCGTATCCTGCTGGACGTCTACGCTCCTTTGACGGCGTATGACGGTATGACGGCCTTCGAGGTGGCCAAACGAGCCTTCGCCGAGCATAAGTCCCAGCAGCAGTATTCCTATCGCCCCACCAAGAAAGACCACGGCTTCTACGATATGCGTCGCTTCGGTTTGACCTACACTTCGGTTGGGCCGGACACGGGCAGCGATATGTTCGAGCATATCGAACACGATGAGTTGGCGGAGGTGATCCTGAACGCCACGCCCACGCCGGAGCCCACGCCGGAACCCACCCCGACGCCCACGCCCACGCCGGAACCCACGCCCACACCCACGCCGACCCAGGCGCCCACGGAGACGCCGGAGCCCACGCCGACCCAGGCCCCCACCGCGGCGCCGACTTTGACGACGGCGCCAACGGACATGCCGGCACCCATCGAGACCGCGGCGGATCAGGCGGCTGGCGGCGGCTGGACGGCGGCGGTCATCGTCGGGGGGCTGTTGCTGCTGGCGGCGGCGCTGAGCTGTGTCCTGGTGCGCAGGATACGGACCCGGCGCAGATAAGGAACGAACGATATGATAAAACGAACGATCATTTTTATCCTGCTGCTGGCCATGACGCTGAGCGTCGCGCTCCCGGCAGCGGCGGCGGAAACCTCGTGGGAGCTGCCGTATGAGCTTACCGTGCCCAAGGGACGGGAGGCGGCCGCCGACCATCTGAAGGATAACGATTACCGCACGCGGTTCACCTTGGCCCAGGGCCAATCCCTGTCCATCTCCTGGACGGAGGAGGCCGGCGGGGTGCTGCTGCAGTGGTTCGACGAGAAGGTGTGGTACAACCATACCTGCTATGCCACGATCCGTTTCTTTGACGGGAAAGGACGGCGGGTGAAGGAGATGTCCAACGTCCCGCTGTCCTATCGCATGTTCCTGCCGGCGCAGGGCGTTCAGCGAATAGATATCCTCTGTCCGAATCGCCGGGACGCCACCATCAGCCTGTGCGAAGTGAAGGTATGCGCGCCCGGCTATGAGCCGCCCAACCTGGCCAGGGAAGAGAAAGTGGATCTGATGCTGGTCCTGTCCGCCGTCAGCGACGAGCTGGACATGCTGGGCGGTTTGCTGCCCCTGTATGCGGGAGAGCATGGCATCGAGACGGCGGTGGTGTATGTGGGTCGGGACGACGGCAACCAGGTCCAGGAGGCTTTTCGGGCCCTGGATGCCATGGGGCTGGACGTGATCCCCCTGTTCCTGCAGCGGGAGGACCATAGGACCTACAATCAAGGCCGGCTTTCCTCCCTTTGGAAGGAGGCCAAGCTCAAGGACCAGCTGGTGGAGCTGTTCAAAGCCTACCGGCCCAAGGTGGTCGTGACCCTCGATCCTAAGGACACTAAGACGGCGGCGCGGGCCAGGTATACGGCAACGCTGGTCAGGGACGTGATCGTCAAACTGTCGGGGGCCAAAAAACTGGAGGTGCAGAAGCTCTATCTTCTGTCCCCGGAGGGGCAGACCGAAGTGGACGGGACCCAGTCTCTGGCGGTCTATGGGGGCCGCGCGGCCGTGGACGTGGCCCGAGAGGCGTACGCCAGCTACCGGTCGGAGGTCTCCTACCGCACGGTGATCCCGGAAAGCCTCCGCTTCACGCTGGCGTATACCAAGGTGGGGGATGACGAGGCGGCCAACGATCTCTTCGAACATTTGAACACGGAGGACCTGATCCGGTATCAGGCGCCTACGCCGGCGCCGACGGCCACGCCTGCGCCGACAGAAGCGCCCACCGCCACGCCCACCGCCACCCCCACGGCGACGGTTGCGCCGACAGAAGCGCCCACCGCCGCGCCCACGCTTTTGCCCACGGCCACACCGATCGTTGAAGACCCGGGCGAAGAAGCCGGATCCAAGGCGCCCGCGCCCCGGTGGGGACCGCTTCCCTTGGCCTTGGCCCTGTATGGGGCGGCCGCCGTCCTCGTGGTGATCGGCCTGTGCCTGTTGAAGAAGAAGCGGTCCATCGCTTTGGTGCTGCTGGCGATAGGGAGCCTGCTGGCGTTTGTGGGGTATGCCCTGGGCAAGCCCCGTCAAGCCGGCGACGATCCCTCCGCGCAAGCCGCGGCCACGATCGAGGCGGCGCCCGCCCACACGCCAGCGGCCACCTTGATCCCCTCTCCCACCCCGGCCGAGGCCCCTGCCGTCACCGAAACGCCTGTCGCCGCGGAGACGCCCCTCGCCTCAGCGGAGCCCACAGAGACGCCGGAAACGGACGATCAGTATTTCCGGCAGCCCGGCGATCCGGCGGAAGTGGTGATCCAGGATTATGACGCCGGTCACTGGGAATACCGTTCCGACATCCTGTCCGTCATCATCGATCGGTATACCACCCGGGAGAATGATCGTCCCTACTGCAAGTATATCGCTCACGTGCGCATGCGCCAGATCAACAGCTTCCGCTCCATCGTGACCTCCCGCCATCAGACGGCCAGCGCCAACGAAGCCCCCTGGCGGCTGGCTCGGAACTATAGGGCGGTCCTGGTCATCACGGGAGACAACATCAACGAAGCGGACGTGGATATGAAGGGGATCCTGATCCGAAACGGCATCCTGTATGCCGAACGATCGGGAGAAAGCACCATGGTCATCGACGACGATATGACCATGCGCGTCTTCCGCCCCGGGGAGATATCCGGCCTGGATCTGCTGGACAGCGGCGTGCTGGATTCCTACAGCTTCGGTCCCATCCTGGTGGAAAACGGACAGGTGAACCCGGACGCCGACAAGCACCGGGTCTTCAAGCCCAACCCCCGCTGCGGCGTAGGCATGGTGAAGCCGGGCCATTTCGTGGCCATCGTGACGGACGGTCGGGATGAGGCGCGCGCCTATGGATACACCCTCAGCAGCTTTGCTCAGCTGTTCGTCAACGAAGGGGTGCAGATCGCCTACAATCTGGACGGCGGCAATTCTGCGGGCATGGTGTTCATGGGCGAGCATGTGAACTGGCATTCCGTGGGGACCCAGCGGACCTGGGCCGACGGATTGGCGTGGGGGTACTCCCAGCTGGTGCCCCAGCCCAAGGATCCCATACATCATAGAGGAGTGGGGACAAACTACTGATGAAACGAATGCTTTGGCTATGGCTGATCCTGGCCGTCGTGCTGGGAAACGCGTGCTGCGTTGATTCCCAACAGAAACCGGCTCAATCAGAATCGATCCCTCGCACATCGGAACCGGCTGCTCCGACCGCCGCCCCGGCGGCTGCCGCCGCGTCCACGGCTAAACCCACTTCCGAGCCCATCGTGCTGGCCGGGCAGGCCTATCGCGGGGATGAAACGGCCCTGTCCCTGGTCCTGACGGCGGAGGAAATGCCTCTGCTGGATCGGTTTTCCCGTCTTGAGACGCTGGACCTTTCCGGCAGCGCCTGCTATGCCCAGATCTTGGCTTATGCACAGGCTCACCCCCAGGTGCGCGTGGTCTACACCGTGGACGTGGAGGGACAGGCCGTTCCCTCTGATGCGGAGGAACTGACGCTGTCCGCCCTGACGGATCCGGGGCTTCTGACCTATCTGCCCCGGCTGAAATCGGTGACGATGAGCGCCCCCCTGCCCCTGGCGGAGGCGGAAGCGCTGCATGCGGCCGCCCCCCAGGCCAGCCTTGGCGGCGAGCTGACTTTTGCGGGGTTGACCGTGCCCCTGGACGCGGAGGCCCTGGATCTGTCGGCGGTAGCCCCTGAGGACGTGGATGACTGCCGGCGGGCCGTGGCCCTGCTGCCGCAGCTGAAGCAGGTGGAGTTGGACCCGGCGGAGGGGGAGTCCCCCTGGACGCTGGAGGAGGCCGGGTCCCTGGTGGTCCAGTATCCGGACCTTTTGGTGCAGTACACCGCCACGGTCTTTGGGGTAACCTTCTCCTTGACGGATGAGGTGGTCAGCTTCAACAGGATCGATCTGAAGGATCAGGAGGCGGAGCTGCGGCGCATCCTGCCCTATATGGCCCATGTTGGGCGGCTGGATATGGAATACTGCAACATCCCCGACGAGAGGATGGCAGAACTCAGGAGCGACTTTCCCGCCCCCAAGATCGTCTGGCGGGTGTTCCTCAAGGGCCGGTATCACTGCCGGACCGACGCCATCATGATCCGCTTCTCCAACGACTCGGATGGGGAGCGGCTGTATGATAAGGACACCCATCCCCTGATCTATTGCAATGAACTGAAGTACGTGGACCTGGGCCACGATAAGATCACCGACGCCTACTTCACCGCCTATATGCCGGAGCTGGAGGTGCTCATCCTGGCCGTGGGGGAGATCACCGACATCTCCGCCCTGAAGAACTGCCCCAAGTTGGAATACTTGGAGATATTTACCGGCCATCTGACAGATATCTCCGTTTTGGCGGAGCTGAAGAATCTGAAGCATCTTAACATGGCCAACAACAAGATCAGCGATATCACGCCCCTGTTCGAGCTGAATCTGGAACGGCTGTTCCTGTCCCGCAACCCCATTCCCAAGGAGCAGATCGAGGCTTTCCGGAAGCGCTTCCCCAACTGCGATGTGGATTCCGTTTTGAGCAATCCCACGGGCGGCACCTGGCGCAAACCCGGCGGACGGTATACGCTGCTGCGCAAACAGCTCAGTTACGACAACGTAAGCATCAACACGTATTCCGCTTTCAACCAACCCTGGACGCCTGAAACCCCATGAAAAAAGCGGCCATCCCGACGGGATGGCCGCTTTTTAAGACTGGTCGCTTATCTCTGGGCCCGATGCTTGGCGAAGCAGGCGGAGCAGTAGATGGGCTTGTCGTTCCGGGGCAGGAAGGGCACCTTGGTGGGCGCGCCGCAGTCCGCGCAGATAGCGTCATGCATTTCGCGGTTCTCGCTGCGAGAAGCGTTCTTGCGGTTGTTCCTGCACTCCCTGCAGCGGACGGGCTCGTTCTGGAAGCCCTTCTCGGCGTAGAATTCCTGCTCACCGGCGGTGA
>CADCMN010000010.1 GCA_902802575.1 uncultured Eubacteriales bacterium
ATGAAAAACTATGATGTCATCATCGTGGGCGGCGGGCCGGGGGGCATCTACTCCGCCTACGAATTGAAAAAGCTGGCGCCCGGGATGCGGGTGGCCGTGTTCGAGCAGGGGCACCCTCTGGAGCAGCGGCGCTGCCCCATCGACGGGGTGAAGATCAAGAGCTGCGTCAAGTGCAAGACCTGCTCCATCATGTCTGGCTTCGGCGGCGCGGGCGCCTTCTCCGACGGGAAATACAACATCACCAACGACTTCGGCGGCACCCTCTACGAGCACATCGGCAAGCGGGCGGCCCTGGAGCTTATGAAGTACGTGGACGACGTGAACATGGCCTTCGGCGGCGAGGGCACCAAGCTCTACTCCACCGCCGGGACCCGCTTCAAGAAGCTGTGCATCGAGAACAAGCTGAATCTGCTGGACGCCTCCGTCCGGCATCTGGGCACGGACATCAACTACGTGGTCTTGAAGAACCTCTTCGCGCACCTGCGGGACACAGTGGACTTCTTCTTCGACACGCCGGTCCTGGACGTGACCGCGGAGGAGAGCGGCTACGCCGTCTGCACCGAGAAGGGCGACTACACCTGCGACAGGCTCATCATCTCCGTGGGCCGCAGCGGCAGCAAGTGGATGGAGACCATCTGCAAGCGATTGGACATCCCCACCCGCAGCAACCGGGTGGACCTGGGCGTCCGGGTGGAGCTGCCCGCGGTGGTGTTCTCGCACCTCACCGACGAGCTCTACGAGAGCAAGATCGTGTACCGGACGGAGAAGTTCGAGGACAACGTGCGCACCTTCTGCATGAACCCCAACGGCATCGTGGTCACGGAGAACACCAACGGCATCGTCACCGTCAACGGCCACAGCTACGAACACCAACTTCGCGCTCCTGGTCTCCAAGCACTTCACCGAGCCCTTCAACGACAGCAACCTCTACGGCGAGAGCATCGCCCGCCTCAGCAATATGCTGGCGGGGGGCGTCATGGTCCAGCGGTTCGGGGACCTGGTCCGGGGCCGGCGGAGCACGGTGAAGCGGATCGAAAAGGGGCTCGTCACCCCCACGCTGGCCGCCACCCCCGGGGACCTCTCCTTGGTGCTCCCCAAGCGCATCCTGGACGGGATCATCGAGATGATCTACGCCCTCGACAAGATCGCGCCGGGCACCGCCAACGACGACACCCTTCTCTATGGCGTGGAGGTGAAGTTCTACAATATGGAGGTCTCTCTGGACGACAATCTCATGACCCGCTACCCGGGCCTGTACATCATCGGCGACGGCAGCGGCATCACCCACTCCCTCTCTCACGCCTCCGCCTCGGGCGTCTTCGTGGCGCGCCGGATCGCGGAGGGAGAATAAGTTGCATGTATTTGCCGCTTTTTCTTTTCAGGCGAAAGGGTGCGAAGCCGAGCGCTGCCGGTGGCAGACGCAGCGAGGCGGAGCACGGGCAAAACAACGAGAAACCAAACAGCGTGCAGGTTTCGACTATGTTTTGCCCATGGGTAAAAGCGGCGGAAAAAGAAAAGCCTACATGGGATACTGGGGATCGCAGCGCAAGCTGTATTTCCCTGACAAAGTGCTTTTAGGCGGCTTTTCTTTCAGGAAAAGCCGCATGCTTCCGATACATTCCAATGAAAGCCATCGCCGATAAATTCAAATCCTTCCTCTCCCGCCGGGATGTGGACATGACCAGGGGCAACGTGTACGGGCTCCTGATCCGCTTCGCCGTGCCCCTGCTTTTGGGGAACCTGTTCCAGCAGCTCTATAACACGGTGGACACCTGGGTGGTGGGCAACTACGTGGGCAAGGAAGCATTCAGCGCCGTGGGCACCGTGAATCCCATCATCAACATGCTCATCGGCTTCTTCATGGGCCTGTCCGTGGGCGCGGGGGTGGTCATCTCCCAATACTACGGGGCGAAGCAGCCCGACAAGGTCAGCGATACGGTCCATACGGCCCTGGCCATGACCGCCGTGCTGGGCGTCCTGTTCACCGGCATCGGCGTATCCATGACGCCCTTGATGCTCAGATTCATGAAGACGCCGCCGGAGGTGTTCCCCGAGGCGCAGCGATATCTGACCATCTACTTTTCCGGCATCTTCGGCCTCATGCTCTACAACATCGGCGCCGGCATCCTCCGGGCGGTGGGGGATTCCCAGCGGCCCTTCTACTTCCTGGTCCTGTCGGCCAGCCTGAACATCGTGCTGGATCTCGTCTTCGTGCTGGCGTTTCACATGGGCGTGGCGGGGGTGGCTTACGCCACCATCCTTTCCCAGGGGATCTCGGCCCTGCTGGTCCTGGCGGTGCTGCTCAGGTCGGACAACTGCTGCCGGGTGCAGGTGAAGAAGCTGAAGATGCACTGGAACGTGCTCAAAAAGATCGTGAAGGTTGGCATCCCCGCCGCCATCCAAATGGCCATCACCTCCTTCTCCAACGTGTTCGTCCAGTCCTATATCAACTATTTCGGGGCCGATTGCATGGGGGGCTGGACCGCGTACACCAAGATCGACGCCTTCCTGTTTCTGCCCATGCAGAGCGTGTCCATGGGCGCCACCACCTTTGTGGGCCAGAATCTGGGCGTAAACGACGTGCCCCGGGCCCGACAGGGGGTCAGCGCGGCGCTTCGGATCTCCATGCTGATCACGGTGGGGCTCATGCTGCCGGTCATCGCCTTTGCGCCGTATCTTGTGCGTTTCTTCAACGATACGCCGGAGGTGGTTCGCCTCGGGACCCTGTTCCTTCGGATGATGTCCCCCTTCTATGTGCTCTGCTGCGTGAACCAGATCCTGGCCGGGTCTTTGCGCGGCGCGGGGGACAGCCGCACGCCCATGTTCATCATGCTGGGGAGCTTCGTGGTCTTCCGGCAGATCTATCTGTTTTTGATGACCCGGTTCGTGTCCAACACCATCGTCCCCGTGGCCATGGGCTACCCCGCCGGCTGGCTGGTGTGCAGCACCATCACTTACCTTTACTTCCGCTTCGCCCATTGGGAGAAGCATCGGATCGTGGAATAGACTGTTCAGGGGGGAATGCGCATGAAGAAACCGCTGATCCTGGTCACCGCCAGCAACAACGTGGTGGAGAATATGAACGTGGTCCGGCTGAACCACGACTATGTGAACGCCGTGGTGAGGGCCGGCGGCGTGCCCCTGCCCCTGGTGTCCCCCTTCGGGCTGAACGAGCTCATCGACCTGGCGGACGGGCTCCTGCTCTCCGGCGGCGTGGATGTGGACCCGGTCCGCTACGGCCAGGAGATATTGAACGATACCGTTGAGATCGACCGGGCCCGGGACGCTCTGGAGCTGTCCCTCATCGAGCGATATTGGCGGACCGGCAAGCCCGTTTTGGGCATCTGCCGGGGGCTGCAGGTGCTGAACGTGGCCTTCGGCGGTCGGCTCGTGCAGGACATCCCCACCTGGTGCGGGGCCTCCCACGCCGCCGGGGTGGAGCATCCGGTGACCGTGGCCCAGGGGAGCCTGCTGAACGAGCTGACGGGAAAAAACCGGCTCATGGTCAACAGCTATCACCATCAGTGCATCCCCGAGGACGGCCTGGCGCCGGTTTTCGTGCCCACCGCCGCCTGGACCGGCTGCGGCGTCACCATGATCGAGGCCTTCGAGCAACCCGGTTATCCCCTGCTGGCCGTCCAGTGGCATCCCGAGCGGGCCTATCTGACCCCGAAAAGCCTCACCGATATGGACCCCCTGTTCCGCTGGCTGGTGGAGCGGGCGCGGCAGTGACCGTTTCATTTGAAAAAGGACCGCAGCTGCGGTCCCTTTTTCGTTGATGTGGGCAGGCGAGCTTCACATGCTCAGCTCCGCCAATTCCGCGTTCCGGTAGGCCGGGTCGTCGGTGATCTCCCGAATGACCTTCAGCGGCTGGGGCAGGTCCACGGCGGCGTTTTCGTCGGAGAGCGCCACCTCCAGCAAAGCCTTGTCCTGCCAGAAGGGGAGGAGGTCGATCTCATAATACTGGCCCTTGTACACCAGGCAGTAACGGATCTTGTGGATGGGACGCCGGGCGGGGTTCGCATCCGCCAGCCGCTTGAGATACTCCTTCTGCGTGAGTTTGCGCTCCAGATCCCCGCGGTTCAGGCCGTCCACGAGCTTGTTCACGGTCTCATAGTAGAAATAATGGCCGTCAGCGCCCCGCTGCCGGATGCGCACCTCCTCGTCGGGGTTGGAGAGCAGGTAGGTCTCCCGGATCTCCACCCGGCGGCAGTTGGGCAGGCTCTCCAGCCAATTCACGTCCGGATACTCGATGAGGAACCGATGCTCGATCCCCAGGGGCTTGGGCTCGCCCAGGAAGGTCAGGATCTCGTGGAGAAGGCGGATGAGCTTGTCTTCGAAATCTGTGGCGTTGTCGATGACCCGCAGATGGGGATGACCCGTCCAGGCGGCGATGATCCTGTCGTCCAGGGCCGCGGCTTGCTCCACGTTCTCATAGCGGGCGGCGTTGTTGGCGAAGGTGTATGCTTCCACAGCGCCTTTGGCGGCGGTGACCAGATGGAACACGGCGTCGTATCGGTCCCTGAGCTCCACCTCGCTGGTGTTCAGCTCCGCACAGAGCTGGTTGAACTCCCCGTCGGTCATATACGCCTTGTTGTCCATGGCGCCCCGGTCGCAGACCAGCAGCACCTTGTCCGCGGGCATGGTCCGGGCGCCCCGTTCGAAGAGCCGCTCCTTGGTGAGCTGCAGCTCCATCTGGCAGCGCTGGTAATCGAGATTGGTGCCGCAGCCCCAGGGGGTGAGGCCCCCGCCGATGAGCTCCGTGGCGGTCTCGGGGACGAACAGCACCTTATAGCCTTTGTTGGGCAGGTTGTTGGCGATCCAGCTCAGCGCGGTGGTTTTGCCGCCGCAGGGGCCGCCGGTGATGACGATCTTCTGAATGGTCATGGATTCTCTTTCCTCCCTCATCTTCCGCACCCTTAGTGTACTATATTTCGCGCCGGTTTGCAATTCATTTGGAGGCGGACGATCCGACGCCTTTTTCCGTGATCCGCGCCAGGATGGCGGCGTCGGCGGGGCAGAAATCGTAGCGGGGAATGTCGGCGGGCGCAATGAAGCGGATGTCCGCGTGCTCCAGCTTTTGGGGCCGACCGGCCACGATGGCGGCGCGAAACAGGGTCAGATGGATGGTGATGTCCGGGTATACGTGGTCCACCTCCATATATACGTCGCCGGGAGCCATCGTGACGCCCAGCTCCTCCCGGCACTCCCGGATCAGGGCCTGGGCCTTCGTTTCGCCTGGCTCCACCTTCCCGCCCACGAACTCCCACAGGAGCCCCCTGGCCTTGTGGGCCGGGCGCTGGCAGATCATGAACTTGCCGTCTTCGACCACCAGGGCCGCCACCACGTCCACCGCCATGGGCTCACCTCACAGATTGGGGATCACGTCCCGGATGAGGGCGGCCAGGGCGTCGTCGTTGTGGGAGGGCAGCACATGGGCGCAGACGGCCTTCACCTCGGGGATGGCGTTGTCGGGGCAGCAGGCCACGTCCGCCGCCGCCAGGAGCTCCATGTCGTTCCAGTAGTCGCCCACGGCCACGAGGGTCCGTCCGGCGTAAACGGGCAGCGCGCGAACGGCCGCCACGCCGGTGCCCTTGTTCACGTTCCGGGGCAACAGCTCCTGATACTTGCCGATCTTCACCACGTCCGTGGTCCCCTCCACCAGGGCCAGCCGCTGATCGTACCCCTTTTCGGCCAGATACGCCCGCATGGGGGCCAGGGCGTCCGCCGCCCGCTCCAGCAGGACCGTCTTGATCCAGGTCTTTTCGAGGAGCGCCGCCATGGGCTCATAGGTGGTGGGCTGGTGGATGCGCAGAAACCCCGGGTCCGCCACGTCCAGGGGCGAGGCATAGTAGATCCCGTCGGTGGTATACACCTGGAGGTCCAATGGCCAATCCATTTTGAGGCAGTGGGAAAGCACGTCCTCGGCGGCGGCCTTGTCCATGGGGATGGTGCTGAGGTAGCGGCGGCGGACGAAATCATAGACCGCCGCCCCGTTGAGGACGATGGAGGGGCCGTTGAGGGGCACGTCCGGCAGATGCCGCCGGGCGTTGTGGGGCTCCCGGCCCGTGGCGACGGCGAAGAGCCCGCCGCCGGCGATGAAGGCGCGGATGGCGGCCCGGTCGGCCCGGGTGACCTCCCCTTGACTGTTGAACAGCGTCCCGTCGAGATCGGTCAGAATAGCGGCCTGGTCGAAGCGCATGGCGTGTACCTCGTTTTCTTTCGTTTTCTGGGGGTACTGTACCAAATTCTTAACCTGTTGTAAAGCCTCTGTTAATCTTGAAGCGATCCAATTGACACCGGGCCCGAAAGGGGGCTATCATACAACTAAATTGGAGAAATATGAGGTTGTTGTCATGATGAAGCTGAAGACCCGGGACGTGGCGTTGATCGGGCTGTTCGCCGCGCTCATCACCATCTGCGCCTGGATATCCATCCCCCTGGGACCGGTGCCGGTGACGCTGCAAACCTTCGCCATCTTTTTGACGGCGGCCCTTCTGGGCAATCGTCGAGGGACGATGGCCGTGGGCGTGTACATCCTGCTGGGGGTGGCGGGCCTGCCGGTGTTCTCCGGGTTCAAGACACTGAATCCTTTGACGTTCGGCTATGTGCTGGGATTTTTGCCACTGGGCATGCTGACCGCCGCCTCGGAGAAGCTGTTCCCGAAGAGAAAGCTGGCCCTGCCCCTGGGCATGGCCGCCGGGCTCCTGGCCTGCTATCTTATCGGCACGGTCTGGTTTTACTATGTGATGCATTTTCGCGGCACGGCCTACGGCTTCGGCGAGATCCTGAGCGTGTGCGTGATCCCCTTCATCGTGCCGGACTTGATCAAGATGGGCTTGGCGTATTTTCTGGCCCAGAAGCTGGCCAAGTACGTGAAGTAGGAGGGGCTCCGGGCGCAACCTTCGGGCCGGTCAGACGGTGTTGTATCGAGAACATAACCCATTAGGAGACGATTGCATGCAGAGATCCACCCTATCGTTCATAAGCCTTTGTCTGTTGCTCCTGCTGGGCGGCTGCCAGGGAGCGGCGGCCAACGAAGCCGCGCCTGTACTTTCGGACCAAACGGCCAGGGAAATGCAGATCCGGCCCGAGGCGGACGCCGCAGGGACCCTTGCGCCGGTCCCTTCGCCGGGGTCGGAGGCTTCTTGGCCGCTCACGTCTACGGAGCAGGAGGAGGATCTCCCGCTGGGATACTGCATCAGCATCCGGGACAACCTGCCCTGCTCGATAGACCTGGATGGGGACGGGGAACCGGAGACCGTGGACATGATCACCCAGCCCGGAGCGCTGGACGGCTGTCCCCGCTGGACCGTGTCGGTCAAAAAAGGCGCGCAGGAGAAGACGTTCCAGACGGATATCCCGGAGGACATGCCCTTTGATCTGTGGGTGGGGGATCTGGACGAGGACGGCAGCGCCGAGATCTTCTTCCATGGGGACGAAGCATCGGACGACTATATCGTCTACGCCTGGCGCAGCGACCTTACCCCCATCCTCTTCGAGCCGGATGATCGGCTGGTCCGCACCGACCCGGACGAGGGCGGCAGCGACGGCAAAAGCCCCGTCTTCAGCGGGTATATAGAGGGCTTCGAGGACGGGCATATCGTCATCGAAGGCGTGGTGGACATGCTGGGCACCCACTGGGGCGTCCGCACCTTTGCCATCGGCGACGATGGGATCATCGGCCCGGTCAGTTCCGTGTGGAGCTTCGAGGAGGACGACAGATACCTGACCGTCGCCCAGGAATTGACGGCCTATGGGGCCAAAGTCGCCAGGGACCCGGGCGAAGCCTTCACCCTGACGGCGGGGGAGAAGGTGTATCCCCTGGCCAGCGACGGCTGCGCCCGCATGTGGTTCAAAACCGGCGGCGGGAAAACCGGCGTGCTGCTGCTCACGCCGGATGAGGACGGCATGGTCATGTGGCGGATCGACGGAGCGCCGGAGGCGGAATTCTTTGAGTTTCTGCCCTATTCCGGCTAAGATACAGTTTTAGGGAGAGAGTGCTATGAAAACCTTTGGAAAGATATTGCTGACGCTGCTCATCCTCGGCGGCCTGGGATATGGCGGCTGGTTTGCCTATCAGAGATACTTCGCGGACGCCCCCAAGGAGGGTACGGTGTACGTGCAGTCCGTGGCCGCCATCACGGGGGTGGGGCCTGCGGGCCGCCGCAACCGCTACGCCGGCGTGGTGGAGGCGAAGAACGTGATCGAGCTGGATCCGGACGCCGAGCTGACCGTGAAGGAATGTTTTGTTTCCTCCGGGGACAAGGTGAAGAAGGACGATCCCCTCTTTTGCTATGATGTGGACAGCATGCAGATCAACTATGACCAGCTGCTGCTGGACATCCAGGGCCTGGAGAACGGCATCAAAACCGGCCGGGAGAAGGTGGAGAACCTCAAGAAACAGCTGCAGCGGGCCAAGCAGAACAAGAAATACGATATCGAGATGGACATCCAGACCGAAGAACTGGAGATCCGCAAGAAGGAGTATGAGCTCACCGGCAAGCGCAAGCAGGCGGAGGACATGAAACACGCGCTGGAAAACAGCGTGGTCTTCTCCCCCGTCGACGGCACGGTGCGCTCCGTCAGGACGCCCGACGGCGAGAACATGGACTATGACGGCTCCTCCGACAAAGCCTATATCACCATCGTGGCCGGCAACGACTACTGCGTGAAGGGCACCGTGTCCGAGCAGACCATCCATACGCTTCAGGAGGGCATGGAGGTGCGGATCCTGAGCCGGGTGAACAGCAGCAAGTGGAACGGCTACATCTATAAGATCAACACCGAAAAAGCCAAGCAGAGCAACAGCCGCTATTACTACGGCGGCGACGGGGAGCAGGCCAGCAAGTATGAGTTCTTTGTGGAGCTGGAGACCAACGAAGGGCTGCTCATGGGCCAGCATGTGTACATCGAGCTGGGCAACGATGATGACGAAGGCTCCGATCAGCTGTGGCTTCCCGACTACTATGTGGTGGAGGATGAGGAAGACCCCTTCGTCTATGCCGCCGATGATCAGGGGCGCATCGAGAAGCGGCGCGTCGTCCTGGGCGAGCGGAACGAGGATCTGGGCATGGTGGCCATTGCGGAGGGCCTCAGCTATCTGGACCGCATCGCCTTCCCCGATGAGACCGTTCAGGTGGGCATGACCGTGTCCGAGACCGCCTACGTGCCCGGGAACGACCAGGGGATGAGCGGCTTCGGCGTCATGGACCACGACGACTGGGAGCCCGAGACAGCGCCTGTGGAGGACATGGGCCGGCCGGCGGAGGATGAAAGCCCGCAAATGCCGCCCGCAGGAGGGCCCCGGGGATGATCATCCAGCTGGAGCATATCGAAAAGACTTACGGCACGGGGGCCAACAAGGTGCCCGTGCTGCATGACGTGAACATGCAGGTGGAGGAAGGGGAATATATCGCCATCATGGGCCCCTCCGGCTCCGGCAAAAGCACGCTCATGAACATCTTGGGGTATCTGGACACGCCCACCTCCGGCGTTTACCGCTTTGACGGCCAGGACAACGCTCGCGCCGGGGACGCCCGCATGGCCCGTATCCGCAATGAAAAGATCGGGTTCGTGTTCCAGAGCTTCCATCTGATGCAGCGGCGGCGGGCCTGGGAGAACGTGGCCTTGCCCCTCATGTATGGGAACGTGCGCCGGGGCGAGCGCAGAAAGCGGGCGGAGGAGGCCTTGCGTCAGGTGGGCCTGGCAGACCGCATGAGCTTCTATCCCAATCAGCTTTCCGGCGGCCAGAGCCAGCGGGTGGCGATCGCCCGAGCCATCTGCACCCGGCCCAAGCTTCTGTTGGCCGACGAGCCCACGGGCGCTCTCGACTCCAGATCCGGGCAGCAGATCATGGACATCTTCGACGAGCTTCACGACCAGGGCATGACCATCGTCATGATCACCCACGAGCACGCCGTGGCCGCTCGGGCTAAACGCATGCTCTTCATTTACGACGGATATCTTCGGGAGGAGGAAGGGGTATGAAAAAGCTGCTCAAGACCCTGTTGATCCTGTTCATCGTGGGCGGCCTGGCGGCGGGCGGCGTCTATGGCTACAGCCGCTACACCATGAGCCAGCCGGTGCAGGTGCAGCCGGTGGCGAACTGGCTCCTGGACTATTCTCCCAACCAGACCTATCTCGGCGGCAGCGTCATTTCCGGCGACAACCTGATCCTCTATGGCCAGCGGGACCGCAAGCCCGTGGACATCTATGTGGAGGAAGGCCAGCAGGTGAACATAGGGACCCCCCTTCTCAGGTACGACACTACCAAGGACACGCTGGAACTGGATGAAAAACTGCTGTCTCGGCAGAAGCTGTACGACAGCCTGGAAGCGCTGTACAAGGAGTATCGGCGCTACGCCTACAAGGACTACGAGCGCACCATCCCCACGGCCACGCCCACCTTCACCCCCACGCCCAAGGCGGCGCAGAGCGATCCCGTTGACGGCGGCACGCTGAACGCGGCCCGTCTGTCGGCTTCGATCCGGCGAGACTTGGTGCGAATCGACACCGACGGCGACGGCAGCGAGGAGAAACCCTTTCGGTATAGCGTCGCCAACGACGATCCCATCCCCGAGACCGTGTTGGCGTCGCTGCAGACCATGGCGAACAACCAGCGCCGAACGATCTATGCCGTCTTTTCCTCAACGACAGGGAGCATAGACATGCGCTTCACGCCCCCCGATGACGACGCTCCCCAGGGCGGCGCCAGCTTCACCGCGTTCTCTGAGCCGTGGACAGGGCCTCGCGCCGCCACAAGCGCCACGTCGCTGCTGTCCGTCGAACCTCTCGGAGAGGGAACGATGAACAGCCCCTATCTCTATTCGTATGAGGAGAAGACCCAGGTCACCACGGAGTTTATCCGCCACTACTGCCAGAAGGCGGACACTATGGGGCGATTCTATTACGTGCGGCTGGTCGGGGATGAGGTCAACGATCCGATGATCTCCCTGGGCTTCACCAGCATGGGGACCTACTATATTCGGCTGAGTCAAACGCCCTCTTGCACCGTGTATTTTGACGCCAACGGCGGGACCGGGTCCACCACCGTTACCCTGGTGTATGGAAGCACATATGGGAATCTGCCCACCCCTGTCCGGGAGGAGTATGATTTTGACGGATGGTGGACGGCCAAGACCGGCGGCGAGAAGGTCGTGACCAATCAGCCGGTCTTGCGATCTCAGATCCTGTACGCTCGCTGGAAGCCGAAGGCGACGCCGGAGCAGGGAACGCCCGATCCGGAGGAAACGCCTTACTATGTTCCCCCGCGGAGCGGTATGTCCCGGGCGGAGCGGGTGGCCTATTTGGAGCAGCTGGCGCAGGAGATCCGGGACGATGAGCTGAGCTATCGACAGCTGTGCCACGACATCGAACAGCTGTTGGCCACCACCGCCCAGAACGGCGTCGTCTACAGCACCTTTAACGGCGTGGTGTCCGTCCTGAACCCCCAGGCCCGTCCCGGCGAGAAGCTGCTGGAGGTCCGGGGCGGCAGCGGCCAAAACGTGATCCGCTGCCTGTTGGGGGAAACGGAGCTCACCAAATATCCCGTGGGCACGGAACTCACGGGCTACAGCTACGACATAGGAGACAACATCATCGCCCGGGTGACCTATGTGGGCAACATGCCCATCACGGAATCCTATACCAACGGCGGCAACCCCAACTCCTCCGGCTATATCATGCTGCTGGAGGCCGTGGGAGACGTGGAGCTGCCCCTCTACAGCTACGTGGAGTTCACCTCCTTCGAGCGCCTTTCCAAGACCGGCGCGATCTATCTCTATGAGGCCTTCGTGCGGGAGATCGACGGTCAGGACTGCATCTTCATCGTGCGGGATGGATTTTTGAAAAAGGTCCAGGTCCACACGGGCCGGAGGACCATGGAGTATATCGAGCTGGTGGGAAGCGATCTCACGGGGGACGATCTCATCGCCTTCCCCTACGGAAAGAACATCCGGGACGGCGCCCCCGTCGAAGTCGTGGACAGCATGTGGTAAGGGAGGAGCGCGTGAAACCCCTGAACCCTTGCTGCAGAACGGCCTGGCGATACAACCGGGAAAACTACCGTGAAAGGTATGTGATTTGCAATGCTTGAAAACATTCGGGAAGCTTTCGACGGCATCTGGTCCCATAAGCTCAGGAGCGCCCTGACCATGTTGGGCATCATCATCGGCATCGCCTCCATCATCGCCATCTCCTCCACCATCATGGGCACCAACGAGCAGATCAAGCAGAATCTGGTGGGCGCCGGCAACAACACCGTGGAGGTGGCCCTCTATCAGGGCGACTACGTGCTGGAACCCAGCTATCAGCAGGTGCCGGAGTATGTGACGCCTCTGGACGCGGCCATCCTGCCCGAGATCATCAAGATCAAGGAGGTGGAGGACGCCAGCCTCTTCTTCCGTCGGGACGCCTATGGCATGATCTGGTACGGCACGGAGGGGCTCAACCAGGGGTCCGTCTACGGCGTAGACGATCGGTTTTTGTCGGTGAACGGATATGTGATCCGCAGCGGCCGGGCCTTCCTGCCGGAGGATTTCGCCCAGTTCAAAAAGGTGGCGCTGATCGACCGCACCGTGTCCGAGACCCTGTTCATGGGGCAGAATCCCATCAACAAGACCATCGAGATCATGTCGGAGCCCTATGTGGTGGTGGGCGAGTTCACCCAAAGCAGCGCCTTTACCCCCACCATCACCTCCATCGAGGACTATTTCACCTACACCGACCATTCCGGCGGCAAGGTGCTGGTCCCCGCTGAAACCTGGCCCACCATCTTTGCCTACGATCAGCCCAGCTCCGTGGTGGTCCGGGCCACCAGCACCGACGCCATGACCGAGGCCGGCAAGCAGACCGCCGCCATCCTCAACAAGACCCTGACCGGCGAAGGCGACGTGATCTACAAGAGCAAGGATCTTTTGGAGCAGGCCAAGAAGCTGCAGGAGTTGAGCTCCGCCACCAATCGGCAGCTCATCTGGATCGCCAGCATCTCCCTGCTGGTGGGCGGCATCGGCGTCATGAACATCATGCTGGTGTCCGTCACCGAGCGGACCCCGGAGATCGGCCTCAAGAAGGCCCTGGGCGCCCGCAAGCGCCGCATCTCCGGTCAGTTTCTCACGGAAGCCGGCGTGCTCACCTGCATCGGCGGCATCCTGGGGATATTGGTGGGGGTTGGCCTGGCCTACATGGTGTCCCGGGTCTCCGGCGTGCCTATCTTCATCAGCTGGTACATCGTGGCCGCCACCGTGGTCTTCTCCTTTGTGGTGGGCCTCTTCTTCGGCGCCGTCCCGGCCATCCAGGCCGCCCGTCTCAATCCCATCGACGCCCTGCGGCGGGAATGATCCTTCAGGCACACCGCTGCCGGGGACGGCCGTCTCCCAAATGAGGAGCCCGCCTCCCTGTTCTGCCATTCAAAAGCACAAAAAAAGAAGCGCCGCAGACCGGCGCTTTATGTTCCGTACCCCGTGAGGCCCCGGACGGAGGCTTCCCCCGAGCGTATGAGGGCTTCCCGGCCGTCGGGGAAACGGACCCGCAGGCCCAAATCCTGGTCCACGTCCAGCGCATAGGCCGGGGTGGAGGCACCGTTTTGCACCAGCAGCACGTCCCGGCGAAGGGTCAGGCAGTGCTGCCGGTAAGCGGTCAGATATGCTTCGGTTTCGCCCCGCAGCAGAGCGTCGTACAGGTCGTCCAAGGCCTGGATCATGGCGGCGATCAGGGGGATGCGGTCGAAGGGGCGGCCCAGTTCCGTCTGCAGGGACCCGGCGATATCCCGGAGCTCCGCGGGAAAATCTCCAGAGTCATAGTTCACGTTCAGGCCCACGCCCACCACCACATAGTTGAGCCGTCCGCCGGCGGAAAAGGCGCTCTCGGTCAGGATGCCGCACAGCTTTCGCCCGTTCAGCAGCAGATCGTTGACCCATTTGATCCCCACCTCGGCGCCGGTGACGCGGCAAATCGCCCGGCGCATGGCCTCGGCAGTGAAGCCCGTCAGGGGCAGCAGGGCTTCCGGAGGCAGATCGGGCCGCAGCAGGACGGAAAGATAGACGCCTTTTCCGGCGGCGGAGGTAAAGCTCCGCCCCAAACGGCCCTTGCCCCGGGTCTGTTCCCCTGCGACCAGGACGGCGCCATCCGCCGCCCCTGCCTCCGCCATGGCCTTGAGGACATCGTTGGTGGAGGAGCAGGTGGAAAGGTATGTGAGCTCTTTTCCCACCCGGGCGACAGGGACCAGGGCGGAGCGGATCTGTTGCTGCATGATCGGCCCTTTCTGCGTGACGCGAAGCGTCTCATCCATATGAGTTGCGCCAACCGCGAAATCTGCGGTCGGCGCAAGATTGATCTCTTTCGACGTATGCTGGGTCCTTCGGGCCTGCGTTGCGCTTCGCCTGCGGACGACTACCTCGTCGGCACCTTCCCCGTGACCTTCAACAGATCGGAGCGGATATAGCCCTTGGTCTTGCCGTAGGCCACAGAGTACCAGATGTTGCCATCCGTGCCCTTGGTCTTGTAGTAAACGGTCACCTTGGCGCCGTTGGAAAGCTCCTTGAGACACTTCGATTCCGGATCGGCGCTCTTGCGCAGGGCGGCCTTGGAAGCGCTCACCACGCCGGAGAAGGTGCCGTTATCGCCTTCCTCGGGCTTCGGGGTGGTCTTGGGCTTGCCCTGGGAGATGTAGTCGGCCTTGATATATCCGTATTTGTTGTTGCACTTGAGGAACCACCAGCCGTCCTGAAGCTCATACAGGATCACGGTAGTGTTCTGACTGACCTTCTTTCCCACGGTCTTATATTTGGTGCCGGGGCCGGTGCGCATATTCACCTGATCCTTGTTCACATACCCGTTCTTGGCGTTTCGCTTCTGGGCGTTGGTAGGGCTGGTATAGATCGTGGCCGTGGGCGCGGGGGAGGCTGTGACGGCCACAGCGGCGGGGTCGTCCCCGGTTTCCGTGCCGGTGGTCCCGGTGGGGCCGCCGGGCGTGCTGCCGAATCGATAGGTGCCCCGCTGTTCCATGGCCGGCGAAACGGTTTCGCCTGTGCTGGAGAGGGGCGTGGCTGTGAGCTTGAAGGCCAGATCGTTCTCGCCGGCGTTCAAATTGCTGGCGGTCAGGGGCACCGTCACATAGCGACGCATGCCCGGCGCCACGACAGCGTCCCCGTTGTAGGACAGGGGAACGGCATTCACCGCCACATCGGACCAGGTGAAGCTCAAAAACCGATTGGTTTTATTTTCCAGATAGCAGTGAACGTTCAGATCGTCCTCCTCGCCTGCCTGAGCATCCAGGATGAGGCAGATGATGGAGCCGTTGTCAAAGAACGTCTGCTCCGTGCTGGTCTTTTGGCGGACGGGATAGACCACGTTCCCCGCGCTCTGGCCCGAAGGATAGAAGCTGAAGGCGCCGTCCACCACATTTCCCTGGCCCATGGGCATGGACTCGTCGGAGACGAGGGGGTAGAGGATCAGCTCATCCACGGAGGACACGCCGGCGGAGCGCAGGTTCGCCGCGGAGATCAGGACCTCGCCCTCCTCCGTTTTTCCCGCCCCTACCTGGGCCTCGTAAACGGCGTCCTGCATATACCCGTTGATGGACAGAAACGGAAGGGACACCAAAAAGTCACGGTTGGACGTCTTGTTGGTGGACCTGAATTTCAACGTCAGGCCGACGGTGGGGTCGAAGTTGGCCTCGTACAGGAGGAAGGAAAACAGAGTGCTTTCCGGAATGGTCTCCTGACCCACCTTGCAGGTCCGGTCCCCCAGGGGCGTCAGCGGCGCCGAGGTCTCCTGAGGTTGGCTCTTCGCGGATGACGTGTCGTCCGGCAGCTGCAGCACGGAGGGGTTGTTCTTTCCGCAGCCCGGCAGCGCGCCCAACAGCAGTGCCAGCGCCAGCAGCACCAGCCCAAGCCGTAGTTTCTTTCCTTTCATAGCTTTACCTCCAAACGGCGTGGGAACGATGGTCCCCCGCCTTCTTCATGCGATATCTTTACATCTACTTGTATATCACATCTTGCCCGTCGTGTCAAACGATGGGCCGTTTTTTCCCAGTTTCGTCACGTTTGGGTCAAAGAGGCGGCTGCGCCGTCTATGGACACGGCATTCGAACGATATGCGCGCTCTGACGCTGCAATGCCGGGCAGGCCCGGCGACCGCACGAAGTTTTGCACAGGCAAAACTCCGCAGTACATTCCTTTGAACAGACAAAGAAGGAATCCCGGAACGGAGCGGCTTCGGCCGCCCTGTATGCGAACGCACGTTCGAACCCGCACGCAAGCGTGCGTAAAACAAAAGACTCAGTTGGTTGAACTGAGTCTTTTGGTATGAAGTACAGCCTCTCCAATCTGATATAGTTACTTCAACGTAAGCGTGACTATGCTGGAAGATTCATGCCCATCCGCGTTATAGACTAAGCAGTAGAACTGCCAACCATTGTTTGCATCAGAAGCCTTGACGGCGTAATAACGCTTTGTAGCCCCGTTGATTGACTCCCACTCCGCATCTTCAGAGGTCCTGACAAACCACTGGTAGCGGAGATTCGGGCCGCTGGCCAGAACAACAAACGAAGCTTTGGCGCCGGACTTCACAGCCATATCCTTGGGGTTGGTCTTGATGACGATGGGCTGCGACGTCACCGTCAGCGTGGCTGTATCGGACGTCAACGGTTCGCCGTCGCTCCAGACCTTGCAGTAGAACTGGGTTCCATCCTGCGCCAGAGTGGCCGTGAAGCTGTAGTCAGCCTTGGCGGCGCCTTGGATCTCGGCCCAATCTGCCTCTGCGGAGGGGCGTTCGTACCACTGGTAGCTGAGATTCGGCCCGATAACTCTGACGGAAAGCTTCACTTTCGCGCCGCTCTTGACGGTGATGCTCTTAGGCTGGGCTTTGATGGCGGCCGGCTGGGGCGTGACTGTCAATGTGGCAATCGCAGAATCCACAAAGCCATCTGCGTTCTCCACACGGCAGTAATACTGCCTGCCGCTGTCCGACTTGGATGTCGCAAAACTGTACTTGGCATTGGTGGCTCCCGGGATCTCCGTCCAAGGGTCGGTTTCCGAGGACCGGGTGAACCACAGATACGTGAGCCCCCTGCCGCTGGCACTGACCCTGATCTTGGCCGTTGTGCCGCTCTTCACCGTGATATCCTTTGGCTGGACCCGGATAACCGGCGGCTGGAGGATCACCGTCAAAGTGGCGATATCCGTGTATATCGCCCCTCCCTCAACGGCACTGACCAGGCAGCGATACTGAGAGTTCATGTTTCCCTTTGTGCCGATCACATTCAGCTCTGCCTTCGTTTCTCCGTTGACAGCCGCCCATTCATCAGTCTCGGCCGCGAGAGTATACCACTGGTAGCGGACATTCTTCTCCTTAACCTTCACGGCAAACTTAGCTTTCACGCCGCTCTTCACCGTAACATCCTTAGGCTGAACGGTGATAGTGGGCAAAGGATCATTGTTGACCGTCACGGTGCAAGATGCCAGCAAGGGATGATTCAATCCCTCCGGCGTGTAGGAGGCGGAGAGAGCGGCGGTACCGCCCTGCTCATTGCCGGCGGTGATGGTGCCGGTGGTCTTGTCAAAGGAAGCGATCTCGGGATCGTTGTCGGTCCAGGACCAGGTGCAGGCGTCGGTCACGTCCACGCTGATGACGTTATATAGGTTGTCTATGCAGTGATACGACGCGGTCAAGGCGCCGCTGCCGCCAAGAGGCAGTTCCAGGGCGTCCGTGGACAGGGTCAGCTGGGTGACGGTGATCTCCCATTGGTGCGTAACGTCGAATCCAAGCTCCTCATCAGTACCGTATGCCCAAATGTAAGCATGGCCCACACTGCGAGCGGTCACGACGTGGTTTTCGTCCACGGTTACAACGGTCTCATCATCGGAACCCCACACAGCACCCGTCAGCGTCGTTTCGAGATGCGTCGTATCGCCAACAGCCAAAATGAAGGAGCCTATGTCCCAGTATTGACCATCCTTGGTCCCCGGGGCTTTGGGCTCGCCTTCCGCATCATTGACGATCTCATCAACGGATTCCGGCTGATCGGAAACCTCTTCGCCCTCTGCCTTGGTCATCTTGGGCAGTGAGACCATGCCGAAAACCATGATCAGCGCCAGAAACCATGCCAGAATACGTTTCATTGTTTTTCCTCCATCTTATCTTTTTATATGAGTCGCTTTTTGCTGTTGTCACCAATCATATCCGGAATTCGCGGTGCACAAAACACCACAGGCCTCTTCCACTTTTCATATTATAGCATGACAGAGGATTTCCCCGCAAGAGGTTTTTCATTGGTTCCATGGCTGCCTGTGCGCGTTGAAAACGACGTTCTTTTTCGCATGCTGACAGCGAAAGATATTCCGCTTCAAAAATGGAATGGAGGTCACGAAATGAAAACCAACACCTGCCCGAAATGCGGGCACACCTATCAAGGCTATCCGGCTCTGTCCCGTGTGGACAACCGGACGAAGATCTGCCCGGACTGCGGGATCCGCGAGGCAATGGAAGACGCCCGCATCGGTTCCTGGACGAGAAGGGAGATCATGACCAGGATGATAACTGTCTCTTCCCATACTCAAACTTCTGATATTGAGCTAAAGAGATTCCTGCGAGTTTTGCGACTTGCTGCATGGTGAGCCCTAAATCCAACCGGCGGGACCTAAGCAAAGTATTATATTGTTCTTGCCCGTCTATGAGAGACTGCTCTGATTCGACAACTGAGTATAGTTTCCGCCGAGATCCGTTTTCCGTTGTTTTTGCCTTTTCCATATTGATCCCTCCGAAAATGCAGGCATATAGTATCTGATCTCTCTACTATTGTAGCAAGGCAAATACATATTGCTACTGCTTTTGAGAAAATGTAATCCCATACCTCAAAAATGTAACAGCGTTAATTACTGTTTCGACCTATTCCCTGGCAGAGCACTAAGACCTCCTTTTATCAGCGTCAAGCACATGGTCAAAAGAGCAAATAAATGATGTCGGAAACAATGGATAATAAGAAAAATGTAGTAAAATGTAGTAAATCTTGTTGAATCAGGGTCAATTGCGGCTCAACAGTGATGTATATTAGAGATAAATATGCGTTTTGAACAATAAGTGTTCAGTGTTTTGCGTAGTAAAAGAAACAGGAAAACAAAAACCCCGAAAACGCAGTGTTTTCGGGGGTTTTTGGCGTGCCTGACACGGTACGGAATCGTTTTGAATGGAAGCTTCGTAAGGAAACGATTCCGGAACGGGGCGGTGTTCCGCCCCGTATGCGAACTACGTTCGAACTGCGCTCATAAAGCGCATCAAACAAAAAGCCCCACCGCAAGGGTGGGGTTTTTGTTTGGCGTGCCTGACACGGTTCGAACGTGCGGCCTTTAGAGTCGGAGTCTAACGCTCTATCCAGCTGAGCTACAGGCACAAACACAGCATGGTTATTATAGCCATGAGACGGTGGTTTGTCAATGGGGAGAAGCTATCTTTCTGCATCACAAAGGTCCAGGATGGAGCCCGACGCGCCGGGAGCGGTCAGGGTGCCGTCCTCATGAAGGACCAGGGCGTAGGTGCCGGCCAGAGACAGGCCGATCACGTTTTTTTCCGACCGCAGGTCGACCAGGAACCCGTCGCTCACAGGCATCAAGGGCGCTGCCAGCAGGGTGCCGTCCACCCGCAGGCCTACCAGGAGCGTGGTGCTGCTGTCGATGGCCACCACATCGGTCCAGCCAGACAGGTCCCGACTGTCCGAAAGCAGGGTGCCGTCCTCCTTCAGACCCGTGGGCACATGGCCGGCGGCACACACGGCGCACAGCCCCTGCCAATCCTTCGCCTGGTCGGCGTGGCTGCTGAGCAGAGACCCGTTTTTTCGCACGGCGAACAGGGCCATGTCCCCCGCGCCCAAAGTGATCACGTCGGTCCAGCCGGACAGGGTGGGCAGCTCCGTGAAGCCGCAGTGTAGCACGGTCCCATCCGCCCGAAGGCCGTAGCTGTCCCAAGGGCCGCAGAAGATCTGCACCACATCGGTCCACCCATCCACGTCGCACTGGCCCTGGCTGTTGTCGCCTGCGGCCAGCACCCGGCCGTCTTTGGTGAGGCCCAGGGTGTGGGCGTACCCAGCGTCCACAGCCGCCATGTCGGTCCATTCGCCCACGTCGCACTGGCCCTGATCGTTTTCTCCGGCGGCCCGGACCGTGCCCGCGTCGGTGATAAAGACGGCGTGGCGATGGCCTGCCGCCAATCGGCGGTTGGCCAGGGATTCATGGATGTGGTTGAGCCGAACCCGTTTTTCCCAGTCGGCGGCGGTGTATCCCTGGGCCAGCATCACCGCCAGGTCCTGGTCTGTTTCGCCGGTGAGTTCTGAGGCGATGGCCCGGGCCCGCTGCGCGGCGTCCCGATAGTCCCCCAGGGCCAAAAATCGCTCGAAAGCCAGTTGGCTGTCCCCGTCGAGCAAGGCGGCTTCCGCCAGGGCGTACCGACAGGCGTCAGCCCGATCCAGAGCGTCCTTGTACCCGGTGGCCGCCAAAAAGCCCTCTCGGGCTTCGTCGTAGCGGCCGGCCTGCTCCGCCTGTTCCGCCAAACCGTAGGTGCATTCCAGCACCCGCAGGGCGGCGTCCTCATATTCCCCCAGCTGAAGGAACTGCTCCCGGGCGGCCGTCAGATCCCCCCCCTCCAGCAGGGTCAGGGCCTTCTGGTAGGATAAAGCGTTGATCCTGTCGCCCTGATCCGCGCTGTCCGCTTGGGAGCCCAGCTTCATGGCCTGGTCCCAGTCCCCCCGTGCGGCGGCCGCGGCGGCCCGCTGCGCGTATACGTCGCTTCGGTTCCGGGTCCACCAGAGGAAGGCACACAGCCCGCCCAGTACCAGGAGCGTGGTTAGGAGCATGCCGATCCGGGGGAAATGGAGTTGGTCGAGGTTCTTTTTCATAGGCTTTCTTTACAGGAATCGGTACAGGTAGCCGATCAGGTAGTCCGTGTTCACGCCGGAGGCGGTGGAGAGAACGAAGTATACGTCGTCGATCTGGTTCTCCTGGATGTACTCCGAGATGCTCCACTTCACATGGGGGAAGTCATAGTAGGCGTCCCGCACGTCGGTGGCGTGGACCGTCTCGTAGTAAGGCGCCAGGAAGGGGATGAAGCAACAGTCGTAGGAATCGCCGATGACCAGGCAGCTGCGGCCGCAGTCCACGCCCGTGTCGAACCGACGCCAGGGCCCCAGGGTGCCCCCCAGATAGGCGTAATAGGATTGACCGTTGGGCACCATGAAGGGACCTTCCTTGCGGCTTCGGTCCCACTGGATCACCCAGCCTTTTACGGGGGTTTCGGGGATCAGCACTTCCAGGGTGTCCGGCATCATGGAGCTGCGCCGTTCAGGCTGGTTCCAGTAGATGCTGCCCCAGAAATGTTTATAGACGGTGAAGGAATACTCGTCGTAGGGCTTGGGATCGATGCCCAGCTGGCGCAGGAGCTCGTTGGCCACGTAGCAGGCGGCCCGAGGGGTCCAGTGATGGTCCGTCTTGAAGTAGAGGTACTCTTTGTTCAACAGATGGGGCAGCAGCACGTCCAGGGCGCTGACCATGTACACGCCGTCGTTGGCGTAGGCGTTGATCGTGGCCTCCAGGTCGCTTTCCCAGCTGATATATTCGCCGCTGCGTATGTAGTTGGCCACGCCGGGGAAGGGGGGCTGGGCGAAGAACATGTGCCCGTCCTCCGGCAGCACCGCCCGGTAGGCGTTCAGCAGCCGGATCATGCGCTGGACGTTCGCTTTGGGGAAGCTGTAGATCATGCGCTGCTTCCCGTTCTTTTCGGTGCAGGTCATGATGCAGTCGGATACGGTGGAGAGATCTTTTTCCGTGAGGGCGGGAGCGTTCGACGGGGCTTGCGCCGCGGAGGTCGCGGGAGCTTCCGTATCCGCCGGGACGGCGGTCTCGTCCGGCCGATCCGGCGCGTCGGTCGGGGCGGGGGTGTCGGCGGGCGCGAGCGCCGCAGGGGCGGGGGTATGGGCGTCAGGCGCAGGCGAAGAGGGGACGGCGGTGGGAACCGTCTCCGGCTCCGTGCCTTGGGCGAAGGATTGGACCTGCTCAAACACCTCCAGGTCAGCCGCCGCTTCGGAGGGCTGCTCCAGGGAGAAGAGGGCTGTCAGGCGGCTGGCGGCTTGAACGAGCTTGTCCCGCTCCAGCATGTTGTCGCTCAAAAAGGATTCCAGCCCGGACATAAAGCCGCCGTCCCGTACCGTTTCGGCGGACAGCTGGGGGAACCCGGCCAGCATCCGGTTTTCCGTCAGGGAAGCATGGGGGGCTTTTTCTCCGAAGAGCAGCAGCAGCGCCCCCAGCCCTCCGAAGAGGACCAGCGTGCCGTATAGAAGAAGAAAGGAAAGCTTGCGTTTCATACTCATCAGAACCGGAAGTAGATAAAGGGATTATAGCTTTGCTGCACCAGGAACAGGAGGGAGACAAGCCCCACCGCCACCGCGAAGACCGTGCCCAGGCAGCCGAGGCCGGGATGCTTTTGCACCGCTTGTTTCAGCCGGGGCACGATGGGCATGGCCCCTATGCAGGCCAGGGGGAGGAACAGCGCGTATTGCCGCAGGGACGACAGAGCCCCATCGTCCATCCAGGGGAGGCCGCCGCCGAACATGGCGGACAGATGGGCGCCCAGGGCGGCCAAATCCGTATAGTAGAAGATGACCCAGCCCACCACCGCCGCCACCAGGGTGAAGAGCCATCTCAGGAATCGGGGGATCTTCTCCCAGAGCTTTGAGAGATCCTTGTCGATGACCAGCAGCACGAACCAGTACAGGCCCCAGATGACAAAGTTCCAGGCGGCCCCGTGCCAGAGGCCTGTCAGCGCCCAGACGATCAGCAGATTCAATATCCGCCGCCCCTTGCCCCGGCGGCTGCCGCCCAGGGGGATGTACACATAGTCCCGGAAGAAGCTGCCCAGGGAGATGTGCCAGCGGCGCCAAAACGCCGTGGGGGAGTCGGACAGATAGGGATAGAGAAAGTTCTCCTTATAGGAAAAGCCCAGCACCCGGCCCAGGCCGATGGCCATGTCGGAGTAGGCGGAGAAATCAAAGTAGAGCTGCAGGGCGTAGAGGAAGCCGCCCAGCCAGGCGCCGCCCACGGACTGCGGCGCGGTCCCGGCGGGCAGGAAGGACAGCAGAAAGCTCCCGCAGGTGTTGGCCAGGATCACCTTCTTGCCCAATCCCAGCAGGAACCGCCGCATGCCGTCCGTGAAGTCCTCCATGGCGGTGGACCGCTGGTCCAGGGCCGCCGCCACATCCGAATACTGAACGATGGGCCCCGCGATGAGCTGTGGGAAGCAGCTCACATACAGCAGCAGCCGCCAGAAGCTCTTCTGAACAGGCGTTTTGCCCCGATACACATCCACGGTGTAGGTCAGGATCTGGAAGGTGTAGAAGGAGATGCCGATGGGCAGCCGGGGCGCGTTGAAGGACAGCCGGAACCCGAACAGATCCGACAGGGTGGTCAGGAAGAACCCGGCATACTTGAAATACAGCAAGCCCGCCAGGGAACCGATCACGCCCAGGACAAGGCACAGTCGCTTTCCGGCGGCGCTGTTCGCCCTGTCCATGGCGCGGGCGATGAGATAGTTGAACAGGGTGGTGCCGATGAGCAGCAGGACCATGACCGGCTCGCCCCAGGCGTAGAAGATCAGAGAAAAGACCACCAGCACGCCGTTGCGCCAGCGCAGATCCCGGCTCAGAAAGTACAGGATGAGCAGGGCGGGCAAAAACAGCAGCAGGAATGTCAGTCCGGAAAAAACCATGCAGGAAAGCCTCGGCAAAATGATAGTACAGTATACCACCCTTTGCGGATTACGTCAAATATTGCGTCTCAATGCTTATGCCCCGTGGCGGCCCGCTTTTTCTTGGAGAAAAAGCTGGTGGTAAAGGCGGTGACGAGGACGATGCCCAGCGCGATGGCCAGGGCCACCATGACCGTGTGCAGCCCGTACTGCAGGGCCTGGCTTTGGCGTCCGCCCACCAGGTGGTGCATGGTGATATACAGGCTCCCGCCGGGGATCAGGGCGATCTCGGAGAGGATGGTGAACACCGTGGCCGGGGCCTTGCACACCCGGGCCATGATCTCGGCGTACGCGGCGCCGAAGCCCGCTGCCAGGGCCACGCAGAGGAAGTCGGAGCCGATCACGTCAGCGAGGAGCAGGTACACCACCCAGGTGAGCCCGCCGCCCAGCGCCCCCAGGAACAGCCGCCGGGGCCGGCTGTTGAAGAGGATGGCGAATCCCAGCGTGCCCGCCGCCGCCGCCAGGATCTGGAGCCAGGGCAGCTCCGCGTTCAGGGAGAGGAAGTGTTCCTCGGGGAAGCGGTCCTTGAAGACGAACATGGCCAGGGCGAAGCCGAAGGCCACGGCGGACGCGATGAGCAGGGATTCCACCAGCCGGAGGATGCCGGAGATGGTGTCGGAGATGAGCACCTCCCGCATGGCGTTGGTGATGGCGATGCCGGGGATCAGCACCATGATGACCGCCATCATGACCTGGCCCGGGTGCTCCCCCAGGCCCAGCAGGATCATGAGATAGCACAGGGACCCGGCGAAGAAGGACACGAAGAAGGCGTGGAACAGCCGCTGCAGGGCCGCCCGCTTCAAAAACCAGTTCAGAAACCAGACCACGAAGCAGCAGAGCCCCGCCCCCAGGGAATCCCGCCAGGTGCCGCCGAAAAACAGGGCAAAGCCGGAGCCGCTGAGGATGTACCCCAGCAGGGCGTACAGCTCCCGGAACTGCTTCTTGCGGGGCGGCAGATCAATGGCCGTCAGCTTCTCGCTCAGGACCGTAAGATCGGGCCTGGCGGCGCACACCTCCCGGGAGAGGGCGTTGAGCTGCTCCAGCCGGGTGAAGTCGTTGGAATAGGCCACGATGCTCACCCGCCGATTCTCCGAGAAGATCCTGTCCTGGGAGAACACCGCCGTCAGGGAGATGAAGGAGAGGATGGTGAACACCTCCACCCGCTGGGCGCCGTAGCTTTTGAGAATGCGGGAAATGGTGTCCTCCACCCGGCTCACCTCGCCGCCGCACAGGAGCATCCGCTCCCCCACGTCCAGCGTTCGGCTCACCAGCAGCCGCTGTTCCCGTTCCGTCATGATCCTGTTCCGTCCTTTTTCCTTGAAATTCAGCCTATTATAGCAGGCGTCGGGCGGCGGCGCAAGAAGAATCGGCGAAAAACTATTGACAGAACGGGAAACAGAATATATTATATCCCCAATCAACTGAATACTCATGATAGAGGTTGCGGAAACCAAGAGTAGCTCGTCCGGCACAGGCAATGGGGGCGAGGGAAAGGGGTGACCGCCGAGGAGCGGGGCTGAGCGCCTGATCGGGCCCGTGTCCGGGGCAGCGGAGAACATCCGTTGCACTGTCGCTTCAGAGGAAGCGGAGAGCTGTCAGACGATATGGGGAGATTCCTTTTGTTTCAACTGTGGCGTCATGACGGTTATGATTCCGCAGTTGATTGCATTTTCAGCCATTGTGCGAAAGGAGTTTCCCATGCGAAACACAAAAAGAGCCCTGTCCCTGTTGCCCCTCCTGCTGATCCTGCTGCTCATCACCACCGCCGTGGCCTTCGCTGAGGGCGAGGCGGACGCAGAAGCCCCCTCCCGCTTCTATCAGACCTTCTGGTCATTGCTGCCCGCCGTCATCGCCATCGGCCTGGCCCTCGTGACCAAGGAGGTGTACACGTCCCTGTTCGTGGGCATCCTGGCGGGCGGCCTTCTGTATGCCAACTTCAGCTTCGAGGGCACCCTCACCCATATCTTCAACGATGGATTCGTGGCCTCCCTTTCCGACGGCTACAACGTGGGCATCCTCATCTTCCTGGTGATATTGGGCATATTGGTGGTGCTCATGAACAAGGCCGGCGGTTCCGCCGCCTTCGGGCGCTGGGCCGCGAAGCACATCAAGACCCGGGCCGGGGCCCAGCTCTCTATCATCGCCCTGGGCGTGCTGATCTTCGTGGACGACTACTTCAACTGCCTCACCGTGGGCTCCGTCATGCGGCCCGTGTCCGACAAGAGCCGCATCAGCCGGGCGAAGCTCGCCTACCTCATCGACGCCACGGCCGCGCCCGTGTGCATCATCGCGCCCGTGTCCTCCTGGGCCGCGGCGGTCAGCTCCTATGTGGAGGACGGCAACGGCCTGTATCTGTTCATCCGGGCCATCCCCTACAACTTCTACGCCATCCTCACCATCGCCATGATGATCTTCCTGGCGCTCACCAACCTGGACTTCGGCTCCATGGACAAACATGAGAAGAACGCCCGGGAGAAGGGCGACCTCTTCTCCGGCGTCAAAGCCATGGCCGATTCCGCCAATGAGGTCGCCAACCCCAAGGGGAAGGTGCTGGATTTGGTGCTGCCCACCGTGGTGCTCATCGCGGCCTGCGTCACCGGCATGATCTACTCCGGCGGGTTCTTTGAGGGCGCGGGGTTCGTGGAGGCCTTCTCTGAGTCCGACGCTTCCGTGGGCCTGATGCTGGGCTCCGCCGTGGCGTTGGTCATCACCGTGATCTACTACCTCATCCGCCGGGTGATCCCCTTCAAGGACATCGCCGCCAGCATCCCCGAGGGGTTCAAATCCATGGTCCCCGCCATCCTGATTTTGACCTTCGCCTGGACGCTGAAGGCCATGACCGACAGCCTGGGGGCCAAGCAGTTCGTGGAGGTCCTGGTGAAGGGGTCTGCCGGCTCCTTCCAGTCCTTCCTGCCCGCCATCGTGTTCCTCATCGCCGTGGGTCTTAGCTTCGCCACCGGCACCAGCTGGGGCACCTTCGGCATATTGATCCCCATCACCTTGGGGGTGTTCCCGCTGACGGCGCCCCTGGGCGTGGTGTGCGTGTCCGCCTGCATGGCCGGCGCGGTCTGCGGCGACCATTGCTCGCCCATCTCCGATACCACCATCATGGCCAGCGCCGGGGCCCAGTGCGACCATGTGACCCACGTGTCCACCCAGCTTCCCTACGCCATGACGGCGGCGGCGGCCAGCTTCTTCGCCTACCTCTTTGCCGGGTTTGTGCCCAACGCCCTCATCGCCCTGCCCGTAGCGCTGGTGCTCATGATCGGTGCCCTGTTCCTGCTCCGCGCCATTGTGAATAAGAGGAACTAAATATAAAATACGCGACTCTTCTTACATGAAAAGTCGCCCAAAAGAACTTTATGAAGAAATAAAGCTTAAGCGGTAATCCCCATTACCTTCTTAAGCTTTTCTTTTGGCGCCGCTTTTATTTTTCGCTGAAAAGAAAAAGCGGCAAGAAAACTAACTCAACAGATCATAAATCGTCTTCACGAACAGCAGCACGATCATGGCCGCCATGACGGGGCGGACGAACTTGGACCCGTTCTTGATGGCCAGGCTGGAGCCCACGTAGTTGCCGGTCATGGTGCAGAGGATCCCGGGAATGGCCAGCTTCCAGAGGACCACGCCGCCGAAGATGAAGGTGACCAGGGCACCGATGTTGGAGGCCATGTTCATGACCTTGGAGTCCGCGGACGCCTCCGTGAGCCCCAGGCCCAGGGCGGCGGACAGGGCCATGATATAGAAGGTCCCGGCTCCGGGCCCGAAGAACCCGTCGTACACGCCTACGCCGCCCCCGCAGAGGAAGGCGATCACGGCGGTCTTGACGGGCGGGAACTGCTTCTCCCGGCCCTCCTGGCCGAAGTTCCGGTTCAACGCCAGGAAGATGGCGGAGGCGGGCAGCAGCACCATGAGCACATACCGCATGAAGCTGTCGTCGATGAGCAGGGCGATCCGCGCCCCCAGCATGGCCCCCAGCACCGCCCCGGCGGCGGCGAACAGGGACACGAACCAGCGGATGCGGCCGCTCTTTCCGTATCGGTAGACGCTGACGGCGGTGCCCATGGACATGCACATCTTGTTGGTGCCCAGGGCAAAGTGGGTGGGCAGGCCCGCCAGCAGAAAGGCGGGCAGACTGATGGTCCCGCCGCCGCCGGCGATGGCGTCGCACATTCCCGCCAGGAACAGCAGCGGGCATACGATCAACAATTGTTTGACAAATTCGGACATAGTTCCCCTCCAAAGAAAGGATACACCCGACGCCCATCGCCTGTCAACGGAGGACGGAAAATCTCATATTAAGAGACTTTCGGAGGCAGAATGCCGCTTGCAGATAGAAATTTTATCAAAATGCACGAAAAATTGCAAAAAACTATTGACGGGAACCGGTAACGGTGGTAGTATACCACCAACGCAAAAATATAGTATATTATTCGGGAAAGGAGAGCGGCGACCCATGAGGACCATCCACACCATCGTCATCGTACGAATCAGCGTCCTGCTGCTGCGCAGGGGGCTGCCGTTCGTATATGCGTAAATCGCGTACCGAAAGCAACGGCGGCCCCAAGGACAAGAGGGGCCGCCTTTTTATATGTATGAAAACCCAAGGAGGATAAACACATGAAACGCTTCGTATCCAAGGCTGTCGCCGTCGTATTGGCGGTGGTATTCGTCATGAGCTTCGCCGCCTGCTCCGGCAAAAAGGACAGCGCCACCATCAAAGTGGGCGTGCTGGCCCCCCTGACCGGCGGCGTGGCCGAGTACGGCAACGCGGTGAACAACGGTGTCGTCATGTATTTTGAGGAGCTGAACGCCAAGGGCGGCATCAACGGCAAGCAGGTCGAGCTGGTGACCTACGACGAGGAGGGCGACTCCGTGAAGGCCGTGACGGGCTATAACTACCTGATGGATCAGGGCGTCGTGGCCATCGTGGGTGACGTGACCACGACACCGACTCTGGCTGTGGTGGCCGAGAGCCAGGCTGACGGCACCCCCATGATCACCGCCTCCGCCACAGCAGAGACCGTCACTTGTCAGATGAATTCCGATGGCTCCGTGGCGCAGGTCTATAAGAACATGTTCCGTTCCTGCTTCATCGATCCCTTCCAGGGCAGCAAGATGGCCGCGTTCGCTGTGGAGAACCTCAACGCTAAGACCGCCGCGGTCATCTATAACACGGGTTCCGATTATTCCGTGGGTTTGACCAAGGCGTTCAAGGAGACCGCAGCGGAGAAGGGCATGGAGATAGTGGCCGAGGAGAGCTATGCTGACGGTGCCGTGGACTTCCAGTCCCAGCTCACCAACATCGCTGCAAAAGCACCCGACGTGCTATTCGTCCCTGATTACTACGGCGTAATCGCCCTGGTGGCCCAGCAAGCCCAGAACGCTGGCGTGAAGGCCGCCATGTTGGGCGGAGATGGCTGGGAGAACGTTGTGACCACTCTCACCGACCTCACTTTGGTGGAAGGCGCTTACTTCTGCTCCGGCTACTCCGTGGAGGACACCCGTCCCGAGGTCCAGGCCTTCGTGAAGAACTACACGGCCAAGTTCAATGCCAACCCCTCCATGTTTGCCGCCCAGGGCTATGACGCCGCCATGATCCTGGCCGCCGCCATCGAGAAGGCCGAAGCCTCCGGCGCCAAGGCCGGCTCCAACGACTACCGCCAGGCCATCATCGACGCCATGAAGGCCACCGATATGGACTGCGTCACCGGTCACGTGACCTTCAACGAGTACAACAACCCTGAAAAGACTGCGGCCATCATCACCTTCCAGAATGGCGCCGCCAAGTTCTGGGGCAACTACTAAGATAGCGCGCCGCAGGCGCAGATCATGCCTGGCGTCACCGTGTGGCGCCAGGCAATTCATGGCAAAGCCAGTTCACGATGCGTCAGCATCCTTTCATGACGAAGTCTTTTTCCTCATGAAACGTGCTATCAGCGCATGAAATGTCCTTCGGACATAAATACTTTTGTAAGGAACGGAAGAAAAATGCTTTTTCTATCCCAATGCATCAACGGTCTGCAGCTGGGCAGCATCTACGCCCTGGTGGCCCTGGGATACAGCATGGTGTATGGCATCATCCGCCTGCTGAACTTCGCCCACGGGGACGTGATTATGATCGGCGCCTATATCGCAGTGCTCACCATCGGCGCGGGAGTTCACCCCGCGCTGGCTGTGGTTATCACCATTTTAGGTTGCGTGATGGTCAGCGTGCTCGTTGAGAAGGTGGCCTACCGGCCCCTGCGGTCCGCCCCCAGGATTTCGCTGCTCATCACCGCCATCGGCGTGTCGCTGCTGCTGCAAAACCTGGTGCAGCTGTTCTTCTCGGCGGACACCCGGGCCTACCCCAGCACCGCCATCATCCCCGCCAAGGCCTTCGATCTGGGCGGTCTCTCCCTGAGCCTGTCCACCTTGGTGACCATCGTCGTTTCCGTGGGGTCCATGGTGGGGCTCCATCTGCTGATCCAAAAGACCCGCATGGGCAAGGCCATGCGGGCCGTTTCCGAGGACACCGGCGCGGCCCAGCTCATGGGCATCGACATCAACCGGGTCATCTCCATCACTTTCGCCATCGGCTCCGCCCTCGCCGGCGTAGGCTCCGTGCTCTACTGCTGCCGCTATTCCATCGCCAACCCCACCATGGGTTCCCTCCTGGGCCTTAAGGCCTTCGTGGCCGCGGTGCTGGGGGGCATCGGCTCCATTCCCGGGGCCGTGGTGGGGGGCTTTGCCATCGGCTTTGCGGAGGTGCTGGTCACCGCCCTGGGCTTCTCCGCCTGGACGGACGCGGTGGTGTTCGCCATCCTCATCCTGGTGCTGCTGATCAAACCCTCGGGCCTCCTGGGCAAGGGCGTGTCGGAGAAGGTGTGAGGTGCCCTATGGATAAAGCTGTGCGACCCTATCGACAGATCCCCGTCTATCTCCGATACCTCATCAACACCGCCTTGCTGGTGATCCTGCTGGCGGCGGGCAGCGCTCTGCTCGCCTCAGGAACGGTGAACCGGGCCCAGAGCGCCGTAATCCTGCAGATCGGCATCTACGCCCTGCTGGCGGTGTCCCTGAACGTGGCCACCGGGTATCTGGGCCAGCTGCCCCTGGGGCACGCCGGCTTCATGGCCGTGGGCGCGTATACGGCCGCCCTGATCTGGAAGGCCCTGCCCGGCAAGAGCCTGGGCGTCATTCTTTTGGGCCTGCTGGCGGCCGGGCTGCTGGCGGCGGTGTTCGGCGTCGTCATCGGCATCCCCGCCCTGCGCTTGAAGGGCGACTACCTTGCGATCATCACCCTGGGCTTCGGGGAGATCATCCGGGTGCTCATCATCAATCTGCCAGGCGTCACCGGCGGCACCCCGGGCCTGATGAACATCCCCAAGCATTCCAGCTTCCTTGTGGTGTACGCAACGGTCATCCTCTCCTGCGCCCTGATCCACACCCTCATGAAATCCCGCCACGGCCGGGCCATTTTGGCCATCCGGGAGAACGAGATCGCCGCCGAGGCCAGCGGCGTCAACACCACCTTCTACAAGGTCCTGGCCTTCACGGTCTCCGCCTTCTTCGCGGGGGTGGCCGGGGGTCTCTACGCCGGGTACACGGGCATTTTGACGCCCGGCAACTTCACCTTTATGACCAGCGTCAACATCCTGGTCATGGTGGTGCTGGGCGGCCTCGGGTCCATGGCCGGGTCCATCATCGCCGCGGGCATCCTGACGGCCCTGCCGCTGGCCCTCCAGAGCTTCAATAAGTACCGCATGGTGATCTACGCCCTGCTGCTGATCGTGGTGATGATCTTCAAGCCCTCGGGCCTTTTGGGCCGATACGATTTCTCCCTGACCCGGATCATCGAGAAGGCCATCAACGGCCGGCTCTTCCCCAGGAAGGGAAAGGCAGGTGAAGAGCATGCCTAAGTTCGCACGACGCAACGTCAGCAGCAAGATGGTGCCCCTGGACGGCCTGGGCATCATCCCCGAGCGGGACGCGGGCAGCCCCCCCATCCTGGACATCCGGCATCTGTGCGTGGACTTCGGGGGCCTCAGGGCCGTGGACGACTTCACGCTCCTCATCGGCCGCACGGAGATCGCGGGCCTCATCGGCCCCAACGGCGCGGGCAAGACCACCGTCTTCAACTTGCTCACCAACGTATATAAGCCTACCCAGGGCCGCATCCTGCTGAACGGCCAGGACACCCGGGGCAAGAGCATGCATGAACTGAATCGGCTGGGCATCGCCCGGACCTTTCAGAACATTCGCCTCTTTGCCGGCATGACCGTGGAGGACAACGTGAAGGTGGGCATGAGCCACGGCTATGACGACGGCGTGTTCACCGACATATTCCGGCTTCCCGGCTGGTGGCGCACGGAGCGGCGGCAGCATGTGCGGGCCCTGGAGCTCCTGGACCTGTTCAACCTGACTGACAAGGCCGATGCCCTGGCCGGGAACCTGCCCTATGGGGACCAGCGGCGGCTGGAGATCGTGCGGGCCCTGGCGTCGGAGCCCAAGCTCCTGCTCCTGGACGAGCCGGCGGCGGGCATGAACCCCTCCGAGACCCACGAGCTCATGGACAACATCCGCATGCTCCGGGACCAGTTCCGAGGGCATCGCCGTGCTGAACTACGGCAAGATCATCGCCAAGGGCACGCCCAGGGAGATCCAAAGCAATCCCGTGGTCATCGAGGCGTATCTGGGAGAGGAGGCGGCCAAATGATGCTCCAAGTCACCAACCTGAACGTCTATTACGGCAACATCCGCGCTCTGAAGGACGTGTCCTTCTCCGTGGCGGAGGGCGAGATCATGACCCTCATCGGCGCCAACGGCGCAGGCAAGACCACCACGCTGCTGACCATCTCCGGTCTGAAGAAGGCCCAGAGCGGCGCCGTCCAGTTTTTGGACAAGGACATCACCAAAACCACGCCCCAGAGCCGGGTGGCCATGGGCATCTCCCAGTCCCCCGAGGGACGGCGGGTGTTTCCGGGGCTGACGGTCCTGGAAAACCTGGAGATGGGCGCCTACCTTCGCAAGGACGACTTCTCCGGCGACATGGAGAAGGTCTTCACCTACTTCCCCCGGCTGAAGGAGCGCAAAAAGCAGAGCGCCGGGACCCTCTCCGGCGGCGAGCAGCAGATGCTGGCCATGGGCCGGGCCCTCATGAGCCGGCCCAAGCTCATGCTCCTGGACGAGCCCAGCATGGGCCTCTCGCCCCTGCTGGTGTCGGAGATCTTCGAGATCATCCGCCGCCTCAACGACAACGGCACCACCATCCTGCTGGTGGAGCAGAACGCGGCCCTCGCGCTGAAGCTCGCCCATCGGGCCGCCGTCATGGAGACGGGCCGCATCGTCCTTGCCGGCACCGGCGAGGAGCTGAGCCGCAGCCCCGCCGTGCAGAAGGCGTATTTGGGGGGATAACGGTTCCTTTGGCAAAAGGGGATCCCGGCGGGGATCCTCTTTTTGCTATGGACAGGACCCCGTTGAATCTGGTATAATACGACGACTGTGACATAAAACGGAGGAAAGCTATGCGCACCGAGATCAGAGGACAGCGGTTTGACCGGGAACGGGCGCTGTATAACGCCCGGCACACGGATATAGCGGATTGCACCTTCGCCGGCCCGGCGGATGGGGAATCCGTGCTGAAGGAGGCGCGGGACGTCCGTCTCACCGATTGCGCCTTTTCGCTCAGATACCCTCTTTGGCACGTGCAGGGGTTCACCATGGACCGCTGCACCATGGACCAGCTGACCCGGGCCGCCATCTGGTACGCCCGGGACGGCCGGATCAAGGAGTGCACCTTGGGCGGCGTCAAGGCCGTTCGGGAGTGTGAGAACGTGGCCCTGGAACGCTGCGCCGTGGTCTCCCCCGAGTTCGGCTGGAAGTGCCGGGGCGTCTCCCTCACGGACACGGAGATCACGGCGGAATACATCTTCCTGGACAGCCGGGACATCTCCCTCGCCAACGTGCGGATGCAGGGCAAATATTCCTTTCAGTACGTGGAGAACCTCACCATCCGAGACTGCGTTCTGGATACCAAGGACGCCTTCTGGCACGCAAAGAACGTGACGGTGGAGAACAGCGTGGTCAAGGGAGAGTATCTCGCCTGGTTTTCCGAGGGACTCACCCTGAAGAACTGCCGCATCATCGGCACCCAGCCCCTGTGCTACTGCAAAAACCTCAGGCTGGTGAACTGCACCATGGAGGACACGGACCTCAGCTTCGAGTATTCCGACGTGGAGGCGGATGTGCGGGGCCATATCCTCTCCGTGAAGAATCCCCGTTCGGGCCGCATCGTGGCCGACAGCGTGGGCCAGATCATTCGCGACCACACCGTCATGCCCTGTACCGGGCAGGTGGTCCTCCGGCCATAGACGGATCGACCAAAAGAAAAGAGAAGGGACCGCGCATTGCGGTCCCTTTCGGTTTAAGAGGGTCTGGGTGTTCTCCGCCGACGGGGTGTCGGCGTGGGCGTCGGCGTCGGTGTGGGCGTCGGCGTGGGCGTCGGTGTGGGCGTGGGCGTCGGCGTGGGCGTCGGCGTGGGCGTCGGTGTGGGCGTGGGCGTCGGCGTGGGTGTCGAGGTCGGCGTGGGCGTCGAGGTCGGCGTGGGCGTGGGCGTTTTCTTCGACATCGGAGACAGCAGCAAGGATTCCTTGCGCAGGCGAGGATACCCGCTTTGATCCCGCTCCCAGAAAAGGAGCAGCCAGGTTCGATGCTGATCCAGCCCTTCCAGCAGCAGCTCTTCGTCCTCGTCCAGAATCTTGCCCTTCTGCTCCGCGCTGTTCAAGTGGTCCAGAAGCTCCTCGGAGGACAGCAGCGTGCCGTTGGCCGCGTTGAGCGACAGATCGTCCTTGGTGGAACGCAGCTCATAATACACGGGATAGTTGACATCGGAGGACGAGACCTGCACCACAGCGGAATCGCTGGTGATGGACAGGATGCGGGGCTGAACGGTGGAAAGCGCGCTGCTCTGCTGGGCGGCGGCGACCACCGCCGTGGCGCTGAGCCCCGTGGCCACGGTGGTGGCCAGAAGGAACCGCTTGAGCGGTCCGGCGATACGCGAGAGGGCGGCGGAGGAGGCGGCAGAAGCCGAAGCGGAAGAGGAAGCGCCCGACCGCACCGTATGATGGAGCATAGTCTCGTGTTCGCTGTTGAACTCCGAGTACGTATCGTGGTATTCTTCTTTCCCTGTGTGCTTGCTCATATCATCAAAAGGCAGTTGTCGTATGCAAAGGAAGCCGGCCGCGCCGGATCAGGGCGCACCCCATAGATCGGCGAACATATGGCGCCGGATGATCCTCGGCAAAACGTCGGCAAGCCGAATCGGCTTACTCCTGATCGCCCTTCCAAATGGTGAGCTGGGGGAAGGGGATGCCGATGTTCTTCTCGGCAAAGAGGATGCGAAGCTCACGGTTCAGCCGCCGACGGGCGATGAACACGTTTTGCTCCTTGCAGGCCGCGGTGAAGCGCAGGACCACGGCGGAATCCGCCAGCTCCTCCACGCCCATGTAATCGGGCACGGCCTCGAAGACGTCCTTGTTCCGCTCGTAGATCTGAGGCAGGGCTTCCTTCAAAATGGCTTCTACCCGGGGGATGCTTTCCTCGTAGGTGATGCCGATCTCGGACACGGCCAGGGACAGGGCCTTGGACCGGTTCTGGAAGTTGCGGATGTCGGAGTTGTTCACCACCTTGTAGTTGCCGCCGGGGTCCACCACCGTGGTGGTCCGAACGCCGATGCGCTTGACCGTGCCGCGGAAGTCATCCAGGATGATGATGTCGCCCACGTTATACTGGCCTTCCAGCACGATGAACAGACCGGAGATCACGTCCTCGATAAGCCGCTGGGCCGCGAAGCCGATGATCAGGGTGACGATGCCCAGGCTGGCGAATGCGGCCGTGGGGTTGAGCCCCAGAATGGTCAAGGCCCAGACAGCGCCCAGGATGACGCCCACATAGGTGACGATGTTGCCCAGCAGCTCGTTCACGGTGCGGGACCGGGCGCCTCTGCTGAAAGCGCTCAGCAGCAGCCGCAGGAACCAGCAGACGAGGTAGGTCAGCGCCAGGACGCCGATGGCGGCCAGGATCTTGGCAATGGTCAAATGGAAGCCGCCTTGCCCCTTGGCGAAGATGGCGGATAGCTCCTCTTGAAGGCCCTCGCTGACCTGGCCGAAGATGCCCGTCTGGCCGGCGAAGATGACGAAAGCGAGAAGCACCAGGGCGATGATGAAGCCCAGAGCTCCGGAGCGTCGGGATGTGTTGTTGTTCATGTTAGTTCTCCTTCCTTATTATCTCACGCTGATCCGTATAATTTCGATCAGCAGTTACGTTGTGATGGAAACGTATACGCCTACATTGGACGTGCGTATCGTAAAGGTAACGGTGATGGTCATGCCGCCGGAGCTGTCCACCCTTCCTTTCTTGACAGTATATGGAATGGCGCCGTCGCTGTCCGATAGGCTAAGGGCATAGCCGGAGTTGTACGGCAGGTAGAATTTCACGGTGACCTTGGTGCCTGTGACCCCGCTGGTGGGCGTTGCAGTGCAGCCGCCGGTGGAGACGGTATACTTTTCCTTCTCGAAGGTGACGGTGACCCTGACGTTGGCGGTACCCATCCTGAACGAGGACTCGTTGAGCTTGGTGGCGCCGCCGCCGCTGACGGTCCAGCTCTTGAGCTTGTATCCGGGAGCCGGGCTGATGCTCACAGGCACGGTCTCGTCGTCCTGGGCGGTGGTGGGCACGGACACGGAGCCGCCGCCGCTGGGCGTGATCCTGAGCGAAATGGTGTGATCCGTGGGCGTGGGCTTGACCTTGAACTTCACCTTGACGGTGGCGTCGGCGGTGCCCATCGTGAAGGAATAATCGTTGACCTTCTTGGCGCCGGTGCCGCTGACGGACCAGCTGTCCAGCATATACCCCGAGTTGGGCGAGATGCTGACGGACACGGTTTCGCCGGATCGGGCGGCGTCCCTGCTGACGCTCACATAGCCGCTGTCCGCAGGGGTGACGGACACGTTCACGTCGAACAGGTCGTAGACGAAGACCGCCTTGATGGTCGTGTCCCTCCGCACCGTGTAGGAGCAGGGGTTGCTGGTGTGCTTTGTGCCGTTGATGAGGAAGTATTTGAACTTGTAATACTCGCCCTCGACGGCATGGACCTGGATGACGCCCTTGTCCGGACACAAGTAGGTATCGTCAATGCCTTCCGCAGCATCGCCTGTGAGGTAACAGTACCCGCTGCCGCTGGGTTCCCCACTGACGGTGATGAGATGGGGCGGCACGTACTGCTTCACATACAGCGTAACGGTCGTATCGTCCTCCACCGTATAGGTGAGGGGATTTGTGTCGTACCGGGTGCCGTTGACAACAAAATGATCAAAGGTAAGCGATTCATCATCGACATCCATTTCAAAGGTAACGGTGTCACCTTCGATGCAGGTATAGGTGGGGCCATCGCCGGAAACGCTGCCGCCGTACACGTCCACGTGAGCGCCCGCATTGGAGGGATTGACTTTGGTGGTGATGGTGCAGGGCATCGGGCCGTCCCGTCCAAAGTCGAAGACGACCTGAACATTCTTCTTGGGCATGGTGAACGTGACCTGACTCGTGGTGCCTAAGGCTTCCGAATCATAGGAGGCGAGAACGGTGCCGTTGCCGTCCTTGATCTGCAGCTGCTCCAGCCAGCAGTTTTCCTCCTTTTTCCAGGTGATGCGCAGGGTCGCGCCGCTGTTGAGCTTCGCGGACCGGGAGGAACCGTTCACATACCCGGTGCCGTTCTTGGGATGGGCGTTCACCACCGTGACCGTATACCGATTGTCCGGCGTGGGCGTGGGGGTTGGGGTCGGCGTGGGCGTCGGCGTGGCCGTAGCTGTGGCCGTGGCTGTGGCCGTGGGCGTCGGTGTGGGGGTCGGCGTGGCCGTGGCTGTGGCCGTGGCTGTAGCCGTGGCAGTAGCCGTGGGCGTCGGCGTCGGTGTGGGCGTCGGCGTCGGTGTGCGCGTGGGTTTCGGCGTGCGGCGGGAACCGCCGCTGCCCAGGGTCAGCAACAGCACCTCCTGGCGGGCATGGAGCTCTCCCGTGAGCTCGTCCTCCTCCCAGAAGAGAAGCAGATAGGGTTGACGCCCGTTCAGCTTCTCGAACGTCAGCTGCACGGTTTCTTCCTCGATCTGGCCTTCATACACGGGGGCGCTCAGCTCCAGCAGCGTCTCCTCCGGGGATGGCATGACGCCCTCCCGGAGGGAAGGGGGGACTTCGCCCTCCACCTTGCGCAGCTCATAGTGCAGCGGGTAGGTAACGTCGTCGGAATCGACCTGGATCACGGCGGAATTGTGGGTGTGGGAAATCAGCTGAGGCATCAGTGAAGAGACGCGGGGGATGACCATGCTCATAAGCACGAGCCCCACCACCAGTCCGCCCATGAGCGTGGCCGGGATCAGCGCGACGCTCTGCAGAAGGTGGATAGCGGCAGCGGAAGCGCCGCTGCGGGCCTTATGCTTGATCATGCCCTCGCTGGCTTCGTTATACTCCGGGTATGTATTATGGAATTCTTCTTTCCCTGTTTGTTTTTTCATGTTTCATAGTATATCTTTTTCCGCCGCCTGACGCAAGCCATTTTCTGCCTTTTTTCGCGATAAAAACGGAAAATCCGTTCTCTGAGGAGCGCTCATGAGAATAATCGCCGGAAGAATGGCTTGAAAAAACGAAAGCGGCGGCGGGGCGTATTCCCGCCGCCGGTCGTTTTGGTTCGGCTCAGAAGATAGGCACCACGGCGCCCTGCCACTTGTTGTTGATGAATTCCTTCACCTCGGGGCTGGTCAGGGCCTTGAAGAGGGCCTGGACGGCCTCGTTCTTCTCGTTGCCCTCCTTCACGCAAAGGACGTTGGCATAGGTCTGGGCGCCGGAGCCGGAGGGATCCTCCACGGCGAGGGCGTCGGTGCCCGCGTTGAGACCGGCCTGCAGGGCGTAGTTGCCGTTGATGACGCCGAAGTCCAGATCAGAGAGGGCCTTGGGGACCTGGGCGGCCTCCATCTCCACGATCTCGATGTTGTGGGGGTTCTCCGAGATATCCAGCTTGGTGGCGTTGGAGGAGGCGTCGATGCCGTCCTTCAGTTTGATGAATCCCACCTGCTGGAGAAGCAGCAGAGCCCGGGTCTCGTTGCTGCCGTCGTTGGGCACGCCGATCTTGGCGCCGTCAGGCAGGTCGCTCAGCGCTTTAACCCGTCCGGCGTAGATGCCGAAGGGCTCATAGTGCACGGCGCCCACGGACACGATGTGGGTGTTGTTCTCGGCGTTGAAGGTGTTAAGATAGGGGGTGTGCTGGAAGTAGTTGGCGTCCAGACTCCCGTCCTCCACGGCCAGGTTGGGCTGAACATAGTCGGTGTACTCCACGACCTCCAGAGTGATGCCTTCCTTCTCGAGGAGCTTGGCGGCCTCCCGCAGGATCTCCGCATGGGGGGTGATACTGGCGCCCACCTTCAGGGTGTCCTTTTTCTTGCCGCAGGCGGCGAAGGAGAGGATAAGAACGAGGGTCAGGATGATGGCGATGGTCTTTTTCATGGGCGTATCTCCTTTACATAATAGGTATATTTTTATTTTTCACGGATGCGGCGGTCGGACCTATGGGCGATCCGGCTGCCCGCTTCCTGGAACACTTGGACGATGAGGACCAGCAGGACGACCATGATGAGCATGATCTGGCTGTTGCTCCGGTAGTAGCCGTAGTTGATGGCGATGGCCCCGAGGCCGCCGCCCCCCACGATGCCCGCCATGGCCGAATAGCCCAAAATGGTGGTGATGGCGATGGCGCCGCCGGTGATGAGGGAGGGTTTGGCCTCCGGCAGGATCACCTTCAGGAGCACCTGGGCGGGGGAAGCGCCCATGGACAGGGCCGCCTCGATGACGCCTCGGTCCACCTCCCGGGCGGAACTCTCCACCATCCGGGCGATGAAGGGGGCCGCCGCGATGGTCAGCGGCGACAGGGTGGCCTTCGATCCGATGGTGGTGCCCATGATGGCCCGGGTCACCGGCGCACGGACCGAAGGAGGTTGATGACCACGCCCAGCACCCGGTTGAACACCGGCATGGGCCGAAGACCCTGGGGGTCCGTGAGGATCAGCAGCAAACCGAGGGGCAGGCCGATGGCGTAGGCCACCAGCGTGGAGCCCAGGGTCATATAGAGGGTCTCCCAAAATCCCTTCACGATGAGGGAAAGCATTTCGGTCAACTGCACTCAGATCACCTCCTCGAAGGAGACCTCCGCCTGGCGAAGGAATCCAAACATTCTTTTTATGAGCGCGTCGTCCTCGGGCACCTGCAGGATCATCTGCCCGTAGAGACGGCCGTTCAGACTTCTCGTATCGGCGAACACGATGCTCACCGGGGCCCCGATATGGAGGACCATCTCCGCCACCAGGGGCTTATCCGTCCGTTCCCGCCCGTCGAAGGTGATGCGCAGGAACCGCCCTTCCCCGAAGCTCTCCTTGGGGGGGACCTGGCTGGACGGGACGATCAGCTGCCGGGCCGCCATGCTCTTGGGTCGGTGGAAGATCTCCTCCACGGTGCCCATCTCCTCCACGTGGTTATCCGCCAAAATGGCCACCCGATGGCAGATGGCCTCCACCACCTTCATCTCGTGGGTGATGACCACCACGGTCACATGAAGCTCCCGGTTCAGCTCCTTGAGAAGATCCAGGATGGAGAGGGTGGTGGTGGGGTCGAGGGCCGACGTGGCCTCGTCGCACAGCAGCACCTTGGGGTCCGTACTGAGGGCCCGGGCGATGGCCACCCGCTGGCATTGGCCGCCGGACAGCTGGGCGGGGTAGGCGTTTCGCTTGTCGGAAAGGCCCACCCGATCAAGGAGCTTTTCCGCCTTCTGCCGGGCTTCCTTCTTGCCCACGCCCGCCAGCAGCAGGGGGAAGCACACGTTGTCGAGGACGCTTCGCTGCTGTAGCAGATTGAAGCCCTGGAAGATCATGCCGATGCGCCGCCGCTCCTGACGGAGCTCCTTCTCGGAAAGCCGCGTCAGCTCCTTGCCGTTGACCATCACCGTGCCCGCCGTGGGCTTCTCCAGCAGGTTGATGCACCGCACCAGGGTGCTCTTGCCCGCCCCCGACAGGCCGATGACCCCGAAGATCTCCCCCTCATATATGGTGAGGTCCACGTCCTTCAGCGCGGTGACGGCCCCGTCCCCCGTGCCGAAGGTCTTGGTGATGCCTTTCAATTCTATGATCGGATTTGCCATGTCGTCCTTGTTCTCTCTCCATTTTTTCAGGCGATCCGGGGATCGCCCCTACATCAACACAAAAGCCCCTGACAAACATACGTCAGGGGCGAAATGACTCGCGGTACCACCTTGATTTCACGCCCGCCTCACGGCGGACGCCTCGTAGAGTGCCAACACACTCCTGCGCGATGACGGGCGCCCCCGTCGCGGACTACATCTCGCCCGCGCGGCTCCGGGACCATGTTCTCCGATCCATCCGCACCCGTACCTGATCGGGTACTCTTCCCTTCCTTGCCTTTTTAGTATGTAATTGCATGCAGTTTACCCCATATCTATTCATTTGTCAAGCATTATATACGATTTTTTTCAGATCCAAGGAAAAGAGCGTCGTTGCCATCGGGACGGGGATGGGGTATACTACAGAATACAGGAGGAGATACGCGGATGATCTGCATCGGCTTATACGAATGGCCGCTGGGGGCCAACGTGCCCGCCTACAGGGGGCTCTATCGGGGCAACAGCCTGATCTGCCTTTCCCAGAGCCGGGAGCTGGAAGCCTTTTTTCGCCTGGCCCGGGATGGGAACAGCGCAGCGTATACGGAGGAAACCTTCGCGCTGCTGCAGGGGCTGTATGAGATCGCCAGGGTCCGGTACCCGCAGACGGATCTGCTGCTGTTCTCCGATACCGACCCGGAGCCGCCCGCCGATCCAGGCTGCTGGACGTTTTTGGGGTTCGACGTCTGCGCCGACAGCCGGTACTATTCGCCATTGGGCGCGGGCCTGTTCGATGACATTGTGACCAAGGCCAAGGAGAACGGCCTGATTTCGGAGCAGTCGCCGGGCCTTTGCCTGAACGAGGCGGGCCTGTTTGCCGTCCGGGAGGACGCAAAGGCCTTCTCCTCCGTGTGCAGCGCGCTGCAGCGCTCCGGCGCGTACGAGATCGAGAGCGAGATGGACTGGCGGCCCTGGGCCATCTGGCGATATGCGGGCCGATAAAGGGGCCTTGGAAGGGGATATGAGACAGAGCCGCAAAAAAATCGCCCCGAAGCGGGGCGACATATTCCTGATCGTAGGGTGCCTGCTGGCGGCCCTGGTGTGCTGCGGTTTGTGGCTGGGGCTTCGAAAAGACGGCGGGACCGTGATCGTGGAGCAGGAGGGCCGGGAGACCGCCCGATACGCCTTGAACGAGGATCGGACCGTGAAGATAGAAGGCCGGGCGGGCTATAACCTTCTGGTGATCCGCGGGGGCGAAGCCTGGCTCAGCGAGGCCGACTGCCCCAACCTTCTGTGTGTGAAGACCGGGAAGATCCGATACGCCGGCCAAAGCATCGTGTGCCTGCCCCACAGGCTGGCGGTGCGGATCGTGGGAGGGGCGTCCGCCCTGGACGCTGTGACGGGCCCATGAAGACGAAAAAGCTGACCACGCTGGGCCTCTCGGTGGCCCTGGCCCTCATACTCTCCTATGTGGAAAGCCTGCTGCCGCCCCTTATGGCCGTGCCGGGGGTGAAGGTGGGCCTGCCAAACATCGTCATTTTGTTCCTGTTATATCGCTACGGCTGGCGGGAGGCCGCCGCCGTGTCGGGCATCCGGCTGTTGCTGTCCGCCGCCCTGTTCACGGGCTTTGCCGCCTTCTTTTACGGCCTTGCCGGGGCCGTCCTGAGCCTTACCGGCTCCGCCCTGCTGAAGAAGTCCGGCCGCTTCTCCCCTCTGGGCGTCAGCGCGGCGGGGGGCGTCCTCCACAACCTGGGCCAGATCGCCCTGGCCGCCTTCGTTCTCGACAGCGGCTATATCTTCGCCTATTTGCCTGTGCTCCTGATCTCCGGCACGGTGGCCGGGGCCTTGGTGGGCCTGTTGACCGGCATCCTGATCCAGAGGACGGACGTCAGATAAGCCGCGTATACCGGGCCAGGTTCGTGATGAACCCGGGCCCCTTTTTTGTGTCAATCTCGTACCAGCCCGAGGGGGCCGTGCCCAGGAAGGGGAAGCGGTCGCCCCGGTGGGCGGTGAACAGGATCCGGCCCTTCTTGCTGTCCGAGGCGCGCACGTTCACGGACCCGCCCAGGACCTCCACCTGCCGTTGGGGCTCCGGCGCGGGGGTGGGCTGGGGATCCGGCGCCAGCTCCTTCTCGAAGACCCTGGGGATGCCCCAGCAGGACCAGTCCCTGGCCCGGAACCTGGTCTTCACTACCCCGTATTTGCGGCCCTTGGCCTCGATGAGGTACTCGTCGTCGATCATATAGCCGATGTGGCTGGCCCGCTTGCCTGAGAGACGGAACACCCACCAGCCCCGCTTGGGCGGTTCGTCCTTCAGGATGCAGCGGCCCATCATGGTGTTGGCGTTCACGTCGCATTTGTAGAGGTGGGTCAGGCTGCAGAGCCAGTAGCACCCCAGGCCCGAGCAATCGTAGGCGTAGAGGACCTTCGCCCCCTCGTCAAACTTCTTCTTGCAGAAGTCGATGCACGCCCGGGCGTAGGTGGTTCCGTCCGGGTAGCCGCCCCGGCCCGCCTCCTTCCTCTCGATGACGCGGACGTAGTTCTCCGGCGTGAGCTTCGTGTGCTGTCCGCCCCAGAGATAGGGCTGGCCCAGCTGTTGGAGCAGATAGACGATGAATTCGTTGAGGGTGTGCGGCATATGGGTACGGCCTCCTTTTGACCAAAGCATAGCGCGGAAAAGCCCCTTAGGTTTCCGATAATCCGTTCATAGGTATCCTATGCATGCTGTTCGGTCCCGGTCACCGTCAGTCCGTCCCCACTGACTGACCGACTGAAAGGAGGTCAGTATAGATTTGCCGGTATAATATTGCTATTATAATATGCCCTTCAACGGTTGCAGTACCCCCCTTCAACCGTTGAACCGCCCCCCCTGCAACGGCTGAACCGTCCCCGGCGGACGAAGCGCTGTTTATCGGACCGCGGCCCGTGAAAACAGGTTGAAATCTTTTTCGTTTCACGGTACAATAAATAAAACCCATAGGGAGGTACGATCATGGAATTCGATGCATATAAGGTGAAGGACGAGCTGGTCCGGTGGATCCGGGACTGGTTCGAGGAGAACGGCAAGGGCTGCAACGCCGTCATCGGCATTTCCGGCGGCAAGGACAGCTCCGTGGTGGCGGCCCTGTGCGTGGAAGCCCTGGGCAAGGATCGGGTCGTGGGCGTGCTCATGCCCAACGGGGAGCAGCCCGACATCGACATGTCCCACCTGCTGGTGGAGACATTGGGCATCCGCCACTACATGCTGAACATCCACGACACCTACGAAGCGTGCCTTCGGGAGATCGAGAAGACCGGCGTGGAGATCAGCAATCAGACCCGGGTGAACCTGGCGCCCCGCATCCGCATGAGCTGCGAATACGCCCTGAGCCAGTCCCTCAACGGCCGGGTGGCCAACACCTGCAACTGGTCCGAGGATTACGTGGGCTACTCCACCCGCTACGGCGACGCCGCCGGGGACTTCGCGCCCCTGGGGCGGCTGGTGGTCCGGGAGGTCAAGGCCATCGGCCATGCCCTGGGCCTCCCTGAGGTGCTGGTGGAGAAGGTGCCCAGCGACGGTCTCTGCGGCAAGACCGACGAGGACAATTTGGGCTTCACCTACGCGGCCCTGGACCGCTATATCCGGGAGGGGGTCATCGAGGACGAGGCGGCCAAGGCCCGCATCGACCGGCTGCACAAGCTGAATCTCTTCAAACTCAAGCCCATTCCCTACTTCCCCTACCTCTGCGATCCGGCAAAATAACGGTAAAAGGAGAGAGATATGAAGGTATTGGTCACCGGCGGCGCCGGATACATCGGGTCCCACACCTGCCTCGCCCTGCTGGAGCTGGGCTACGACGTGGTGGCCGTGGACAACTTCTGCAACAGCTCCCCCGAATCCCTGAAGCGGGTGGAGGAGCTCACCGGAAAGAAGGTGCCTCTCTACGGCATCGACGTCAGGGACGAGGCGGCCCTGGACCGGGTGTTCCGGGAGCACGACATCGGCTGCGCCATCCACTTCGCGGGCCTCAAGGCCGTGGGAGAGAGCGTCCAGATCCCCCTGGCGTATTACGAAAACAATCTGCTGTCCACCATGACGCTGCTGAAGGTCATGGGCAAAAACGGCGTGAAGAAGATCATCTTCTCCTCCTCCGCCACGGTCTACAGCACGGAGAACACCATGCCCCTCAACGAGACCGGGCGCATGGGCTGCACCAATCCCTACGGCTGGACCAAGTTCATGTGCGAGGAGATTATCCGGGACTATGTCAAGGCCGATCCTGAATGGTCCGCGGTGCTCCTTCGCTACTTCAACCCCGTGGGGGCCCACCCCTCGGGCCGCATCGGCGAAGCGCCCAACGGCATCCCCAACAACCTGATGCCCTTCATCACCCAGACCGCCTGCGGCGTCCGGAAGGAGCTGGTCGTCTTCGGCAACGACTATCCCACCCCCGACGGCACCTGTGTCCGGGATTATATCCACGTGATGGACCTGGCCGAGGGCCACGCCGCCGCCATCGACTACCTGACGGCTCACACCGGCACCGAGGTCTTCAACCTGGGCACGGGTCAGGGGTACTCCGTCCTCGATATGGTCAAGGCTTTCCAGGAGGTCAACGGTCTGGTCCTGCCCCACCGCATAGGGCCCCGGCGGCCGGGCGACATCGCCGTCTGCTACGCCGATCCCGCCAAGAGCCGGCAGCTCCTTCACTGGACCGCCAAGCGGACGCTGCAGGATATGTGCGCCGACGCCTGGCACTGGCAGCAGCTGAATCCCCGGGGGTACGACGCATAGCCGCTCAGCCTGTTGAACCCTATGGATTCAACAGGCTGTGCTCCGCTTTCGGGTCCCGCTTATACGCCTGCGGCGTACCGGGCAGCGGGACCTGCAATGTGTCAAACGCACCGCGCATGTCGCTGCGTTTGACGTATTTGAAGCGGCGCATTCTTCCCCCGACAGTTGCGTGCGCGCGGCTACACCGCGCTTTGCGCTGCCCGGTGAGAAACGATCCGGAAGGATAGAAAGCCTGAGGAAGAAAGGATATGCCCTGGTATTGCCTGTTCTGCAAGGCCGGACAGGAGCAAAACGTCATACGGATGCTGGAGGAGCGAGGCGCCAGACCGCTGGCGCCCTTGGCCGTACAGCTTCGCCCGGGGGGAAAAGGCATGGAGCGAGTCCGGCGGCGGTTGTTGCCGGGGTATGTGTTCTTCGAGCAGGAGGACGCTCCTGATTGGCGAGGGATCATCCGCTATTCCGCCGTGCTGAAGGTCCTTCACTATCGGGACGAGACCCCGGAGCTGCGAGACCAGGACCTGGAATTCGTCCGCTGGCTCCAAGTCAACGAGGGACTCATCGACGTGTCTGAGGTGGTCAAGGAAGGGACCAAGATACGCTTCGTCAGCGGCCCTCTCCTGGGCATGGAGGGACAGGTGATGAAGGTGAACAAGGGCCGTCGCCAGGTCCGGATCAACCTGGGCGATGAGAACAATCTGTTTCAAACCATCTGGTGCCCCATCGAGTACGTCCGGGAACGGCGCGAACAGGAGCAGGAAGAATAAGGATGATCGGCGTTCCGCCCCCTTGTGGCGCGGGACGCTTTTATATTATGCAGGCAGAAAAAGGAGTGTTTATCGACATTTTTTTACAGTTCTGCATGCGTGATTTGTTCGCCTTTTCGTGTTGACTTGTTTTGGGGTATCGTGTATAATTTCATATGATGTATATTTATGTGCTTTTGCAGTGCAGCGAGCGCAGCGATACCCGGAACGCTAATAATGGGAAAGGAAGAGGACGACATTGGAAACGGTAAAGCGGACGTATGGAGAAACCGAGATCGACCTAATGGAGATCTTTCAGATCATCCTCAGCCGGTGGCTGCCCATCGTGGCGGTGGGTCTGCTGGGGGCGATCCTGGCGGGGGTGTGGACGAGCCTGTTCATCACGAAGAAGTATACGGCGACGGCGTCGCTGTACGTATATACGAACCCCAAGGGAACGGAGTCGGGGACGGTATCGAACGCGGACCTTGTGGCGGCGGACAACCTGATCAGGACCTATCAGGCCATCGTCAAGAGCAACACGGCGTTGGCCGTGGTGTCGGAGCGGCTGAACGCGGAGCATCCGGAATACGCGGCGCTGCGTGTGACGTCGGGGACGCTGAAGGGAGCGACGTCGGTGAACGTGCCCACGGGGACGAAGCTGCTGGAGATCCGCGTGGTGACCGCGGACCCGCAGCTGTCGGCAGATATAGCGAACACCTTTGCGAACTACGTGCCGGATGAGATCATCCGGATCACGAAGGCGGGCGGCGTGGAGATCGTGGACTACGCGGTGGTGCCCAATAGGGCGTCGAGTCCGAGCCTGAGCCGGAACGTGATCATCGGGCTGTTGGCGGGCGTATTGGTATCGGCGGCGTGGATCGTGCTGCGGACGTTGCTGGACACGACGATCTACTCGGCGGAGGAGATCGCGAAGGTGACGAACTGCCCGGTGATCGGGAACATACCCCACGTGGAGATCGCGGGGGAAGCGCCGGAGCCCTGGATCGTGTCCGTAAAGGAGGAGATCGGCCATGGAAACTAAGGAAAAGAGAACGAACCCAGGCGCGTCCGCAGCCAGAAAGAAGGCGGCGGGGAAGAAGCCGAGCCGACGGACGGAGGCGGATCGGGAAGCGATCCGAGAGGAGCGCAAGAAGCTGTTGACGCGGAAAAGCGCCTTTGCGATCCGGGAGTCCTATATCCAGCTCAGGACGAACCTGATGTACAGCGTGGCGTCGTCGGGGGAATCGGAGTGCCGTGTATTCGGGGTGACGAGCCCGAACCCGTCGGAGGGAAAGAGCCTGACGGCGAGCAACATTGCGGTAGCGTTCGCGATGTTGGAGAAGCCGACGCTGCTGATCGACTGCGACATGCGCAAGCCGAACGTGGCGCGGCTGTGGCGGATCCACACGAAGAACGGACTCAGCGATCTGTTGGCGGGGATAGACATATGCGACGTATTCGAGGTGGAAGGGATTCCGCTGTCGATCATCGCGTGCGGGAAGATCCCGCCCAATCCGTCGGAGATGCTGGCGTCGTCGGTATTCCAGAGCGAGATAGAGAAGTTCCGGAAGGAGTATGCCTACATCATCATTGACTTGCCGCCGACGAACGAGGTGGCGGACGCGCAGATCGTGTCGCGGCTGGTGGACGGGATGGTGCTGGTGGTGCGCAGCGGCGGGACGAAGCAGCGGGAGCTGGCGGAGGCGGAAGGCGTGCTGACCAGCTCGGGGAGCCGGATCTGCGGGGTGGTGATCAACGACATCAGCCTGAAGCAGGGCGGCAAGTACGGATACAAGTACGGCGGCCAGTACGGCTACAAATACGGGTATAAGTACGGCTATGAGGCCAGACGCAAGTGAGGGACGGTGCCGGGAATGCGTGAGATCGATTTTCATGCCCATATCCTGCCCCGCTGCGACCATGGCAGCGACGGATGGGAGACCTCTCGGCGGCAGTTGAAGCTGGCGCGGGGAGCGGGGGTGGAGATCGTCTGCGCCACATCCCATTTTTACGGACATCAAACCGGCGTGGAGGACTTTCTGCAGAAGCGACAGCGCTGCTATGAGGAGCTCATGGCCCACGCGCCTAAGGGGAGCCCCCGGGTGCTGCTGGGGGCTGAGGTGCTGGCCTTCGAGGGCATCGAGCGGCTGCCGGGCCTGGAGGCGCTTCGCCTGGAGGGCACCCGATTGCTGCTGTTGGAAATGCCCTTCACCCATTGGTCCGAACGTTTGCTGGATTCGGTGGAGGCGCTGGCAGATAACGAAGATTTTCGGATCGTGCTGGCCCATGTGGATCGGTACGATAAGGCGGCCGTGGAACGGCTGTTCCAAAGGAACCGGTTTCTGGGACAGGTCAACACAGACAGCTTCAAGAAGATCTTCGGCACACGGCATTTGCGGGAATGGGCCCGCCAGGGACGCATCGTGGCCGTGGGCAGCGATATCCACGGCCTCCATGGGGGATATGAGGACTGGATCACCTGTCGGGTGCGAAACGCCAAAGCGTGGGAAACCATCATGGAGCGGACCAACGCGCTGCTGCAGGGAAGCCTCTGAGGGGCACGGGAACAGGAAGCCGAAACGGACGGTGCGCGACCATAGTTGACCCGAGACCGGGCGGCCGACATGAGGAAAAGAGCCGATCGAAGCGTGAAAACCGCTTTGAGGGCCGGAGGCATGAAAAAATGTATTGCAGCGGTACCCCATCGGACGATTCCGGCAGGGACCTCTGCGGATATAGGAAGAGATCGCATTGAAGAACAAGGAAAACAAACAGACCCGCTCGCCGAAGATCGGGCGGAAAAACAGCATAAAACGACTGGAACGGTGGCAAACCATGTCGCTGCTCATGGTGGTGTACGATTTTTCAGCCATCTGCTTCGCCTGGTTCGCCGCTCTGTGGAGCCGGTTCGACTTCAGGTTCTCCATGATCCCGGAGATTTATCTGGCGGCCTACCAGCGGTTCATCATTCCCTACGCCGTCGCAACGATCCTGCTGCTGCTGGCATTCCGGCTGTACAGGAGCCTGTGGCGCTACGCCAGCATGTCGGAGTTCATGCGTCTGCTGGCGGTGTGCTTCCTTACCGGCGTGCTGCATACGGTGGGGATCATCGTGCTGGTCCATCAGATGCCCGTCACGTACTATTTCGCCGGCACGCTGCTCCAGCTCCTGCTGCTGGGCGCCGTGCGGTTTGCCTATCGGTTCCTGCGGTTCGAGGTGCGGCAGCGCACCCGGCAAAGTGAAGCCTTGGGCCGGGTCATGCTCATTGGCGCCGGTGACGCGGGACAGCTGATCCTGCGGGATATGAGCTGGGTGGAGCATCCGGAGAACAAGGTGGTCTGCATCATCGACGACGATCCCAACAAGTGGGGCCGTTACCTGGAGGGCATTCCCGTGGTGGGCGGTCGGGACGATATCCTGCTCAACGTGAAGAAGTACGGCGTGAACAAGATCTTCCTGGCCATCCCCAGCGCTACGGCGGGAGACAAGCGGGACATCCTGGATATCTGCAGCGAGACGGACTGTGAACTCAAGCAGCTGCCGGGCATATATCAGTTGTTCACGGGCCAGGTGACCGTGGCCGCCATGAAGGATGTATCTATGGAGGATCTGCTGGGACGGGAGCCTATCCGAGCGGATATGGGGGAGGTTTTCCGCTTTATCCACGGCAAGCGGGTGCTGGTCACCGGCGCCGGCGGCTCCATCGGCAGCGAGCTTTGCCGGCAGATCGCAGCCCACGACCCCGAGGAACTCATCATCTTCGATATCTACGAGAACAACGCCTACGAGATCCAGCTGGAGCTGAAGGCCAATTATCCCAATCTGAAGCTGGTCACCCTGATCGGCTCCGTGCGGGACAGCCGCCGGATCTTTCAGGTGTTTCAAACCTACCATCCGCAGATCGTCTATCATGCGGCCGCCCATAAGCATGTGCCGCTCATGGAAGACAGTCCCTGCGAGGCGGTGAAGAACAACGTGATCGGCACCTATAAGACCGCCTACGCCGCCATGGTCCACGGCTGCGAACGGTTTGTGCTCATCTCCACGGACAAGGCCGTGAATCCCACCAACGTCATGGGCGCCACCAAGCGGCTGTGCGAGATGATCATCCAGTGTTTCAACGCCAAGATCAAGGCGGGAAAGGCCGACGAGATCCCCCAGCTCTTCACCCATGTGGGATATGAAAACGCCGACAAGGATGGCACCGGCAAGGTGTTTCAGGATATAAAGACCGAATTCGTGGCGGTCCGCTTCGGGAACGTGCTGGGCAGCAACGGCTCCGTGATCTCCGTTTTCAAGAAGCAGATCGCCCGCGGCGGTCCGGTCACCGTGACCCATCCGGACGTGATCCGCTATTTCATGACCATTCCCGAGGCCGTGAGCCTGGTGATGCTGGCGGGGACCTACGCCAGCGGCGGCGAGATCTTCGTGCTGGACATGGGCCGGCCGGTGAAGATCGACATCATGGCCAAGAACCTGATCAAGCTGGCTGGCTTCAGACCCGGGGTGGACATCCAGATCGCCTACACAGGCCTCAGACCGGGCGAGAAGCTGTATGAGGAGAAGCTCATGACCGAGGAGGGCCTCCGGAAGACGGAGAACAAGCTGATCCACATCGGCAATCCCATCCCCTTCGATCATGATCGGTTCCTGGTGGAACTGCAGGCGCTGATGGACGCGGCCTACAACAATCGCGCCGACATCCGTGACCAGCTCATGGCCATGGTCTCCACATACCGACCCTATGATGCTCCCCAGCCTGCTTCCGGGGAAGAGAAAAAGGCGGGATAAACCACCGAAAACAGACGGTTTCACTCTTTTTGGCACAGTTGATCTGCTGTGAGGTAAGGCATGAATGTATTTGCAGAGGATCCTCGCTTTTCAGGGATCAGACCCTTTGAAAAGAAGATTTTGCTGAGTTCGCCGACAATGCACGGCGATGAGCAGCAGTGGGTGGATGAAGCGATCCGCACGAATTGGGTCTCTACCGTGGGCGAGAACATCAATGCGGTGGAGCGGCAGATCGCGGCCCGCATAGGCGTGAAGTACGGAGTTGCCCTCTCCTGCGGCACGGCGGCGCTGCATCTTGCCACCAGGCTGGCCGGCGAAAAGCTCTACGGCCAAGCCCGCCCCCATCAAGGGACTCTGCAGGGCCGTCGGGTGTTTTGCTCCGACATGACCTTCTCCGCTTCCGTCAACCCCGTGGCCTACGAGGACGGCGAAGCGGTGTTTATCGATACCGAGCCAGGCACGTGGAACATGTCCCCCGAAGCGCTGGCGAAAGCCTTTGAGCGATACCCGGACGTCCGATTGATCGTTGCGGCGCATCTGTACGGCACGCCAGGCGCTATGGAGGAGATACGCACTATCGCAGACGAGCATGGCGCCTTGATCGTCGAGGACGCCGCCGAATCTCTCGGCGCAAAATACAGGCTGAACGGCCGATGGGCGGAAACGGGCACGCTCGGCGATTATAACTGCATCTCCTTCAACGGCAACAAGATCATCACCGGCAGCGCCGGCGGCATGTTTGTAACGAACCGTCTCGAGGACGCGAACAAGGTCCGCAAGTGGTCCACTCAGAGCCGGGAGGCAGCGCCCTGGTATCAGCACGAGGAGATCGGCTATAACTACCGCATGTCGAACATCATCGCCGGTATCGTCCGGGGCCAGCTGCCCTATCTCGACGAGCACATCGCTCAGAAGAAGGCCATCTACGAACGCTACAAAGCCGGGCTTTCCGATCTGCCGGTCAAGATGAATCCCTTTGATGCAGAGAAATCCCAGCCGAATTTCTGGCTTTCCTGCATGAGTATCGACGAGGACGCCATGGCGCCCCAGGTGCGCGGCGAGCAGGACTATCGCTACAAGTCCGCATCCGGCAAGAGCAGCCCCCAGGAGATCCTGGACGTTCTGGCTGCCTTCAATGCGGAAGGCCGCCCCATCTGGAAGCCCATGCACCTGCAGCCCCTCTATCGCAACAACGCTTTCATCACGGCTTCCGGCACCGGCTGCCTCGCCGGTTCCGGCTCCGACGTCGGCGCAGACATCTTCCGCCGCGGTCTCTGCCTTCCCTCCGAAAACAAGATGACGCCGGAGGAGCAGGAGATCATCATCCAACTCATCCATAGATGTTTTGAGTAATATGCGGGGTGGTGGGGAGATAGATGTACCAACATATAATAAAACGTATTCTTGATTTTCTTTTTGCGCTGATCCTCGGCATCCCTGCTTTCATCATTATTGCATTCTGCTACATAGCTATCAAGGCGGAAACAAAAGGACCGGCTTTTTTTGTTCAGGAACGACCCGGTTACAAAGGCAGAATTTTTAAGATCTACAAGCTTCGGACGATGCGGGTGGAAATCGAAGAAAACGGGAGAGTATTGCGCGATTCAGAGCGGATCACGAGGATCGGGGGCATTATCAGGGCCTGCAGCTTTGACGAACTGCCCCAGCTGCTCAATGTGCTCAAGGGAGAAATGAGCTTTATCGGCCCTCGCCCGCTGCTGCCGGAATATCTTCCGCTTTATAGCGCGGAGCAAATGAGACGCCATGATGTGTTGCCGGGGATTTCGGGCTGGGCCCAGGTCAATGGCCGCAATGAGATCACTTGGGAACAGAAATTTGAGCGTGACGTGTATTATGTGGATCACATCAGCTTTGGCCTGGATGTGAAAATCCTTTTTATGACGATCAAAAATGTCCTGCGGCATCAGGGGATCAATGCCGGCGTAGGAGAAACGATGGGAAGATTTACAGGGAACAGATCATGAGACTGGTAATTATCGGGGCGTCCGGTCACGGGAAAGTCGTGGCCGATATTGCCGAAAAAAACGGGTATGATGACATCAGGTTCTATGATGATAACGAGAGCATCCGTTCATGCGGGAAATGGCCGGTAGTCGGAACCATAGAAAAGGCAATGGGGACCCGTGACGATGTGTTCATTGGCATTGGGGACCTCCAAATACGGGAAAACCTGATGGCGAAATTTGCAGGCTGCCGCTTCCCTGTTTTGATTCATCCCAATGCTGTCGTTGCGGCGGATGTGGAGATCGGGGAGGGAACTGTTATCATGGCCGGGGCCGTTGTCAATCCCGGCGCGAAGATTGGCAGAGGCGTTATCCTGAACACCTGCAGTTCGGTGGATCACGACTGCGTCATCGGCGACTTCGTTCATGTTTCCGTCGGAGCACACCTTTCCGGAACGGTGGTTGTCGGGCAGCGGACCTGGATCGC
>CADCMN010000011.1 GCA_902802575.1 uncultured Eubacteriales bacterium
CCGGGGCGGAGATAGGGCCCGTCCCCCAACAGGACCTTGGCGATCCGCTCCGCCGCCTTTTCCGGCTCGTAGCCCACCCGGCCCCGGAGCACGGGCACCCGCTCCACGTTCGGCACCTCCACCGCCGCATCTATATGAATATACAGCCGATCCCCCACCGCCTGGCCGTCGAAGCTGTCCTGCACCCGTTCCGGGGCTCCCAGGGTCAGCCGCAGGCCGTTCTGCCGGGGTTCGGGGCTCTCCGGGTTGCCGGTCCCGGCAGGCGCGTTGGCCTGGCTCGCTTCCGCTGTCACCGCGGGCACTTCCACCCGGTAGGCCGGGGCCGCCGTGGCGGCAAGCTGCTGCTCCAGGGTGCCTTCGTTCTTATGGATGACCGCCTCCTCCGTGGGCGTTGGCAGACAGCCGGTGAATACCAGGACAAACAGAAGCATAACGATACAAAATTTTCGCATATATGCACTCCTTTCTTTTGCGTTCCAAAGATACAATTCATTCGTGTTGGCTTTCCTTCTTCCCTTTTGTCATCCCGACCGAGCGGAGCGAGTGGAGGGACCTCTGAACGGTATAGGTTCAAATGAGTATCTTTTCACTGTCTCTGTTTTTGCGCTCAGAGATCCTTCGACTTCGCTCAGGATGACAAAGGCTGAGGGGGCCAGGGTACGGAAAGGATTGGCTTCGTCATTGGCTCAATACCCATTCATCACGTCGATGATGCTGCCGTCGATGGCGTTGATGACGGCGATGGGGGTAAAGCTGTCATAGAGGTGCACGTCCTCCGGGTGGTTGGCGTATCGGTATTCTCCGGTGATGAACCATACCGGCACCAGGAGCCCCGATTCCATGTCCCCTTGCTCCCGGATGCGGAACAGTCCCAGCTGCACGTCGGACACGGTTAGCAGGCTGTTCACGTCCTCCTCATTGCTGAATATCTGGTTCACCTGCCGGGCAAAGATGTCCATGACCTCTTCAAAGGGCAGCAGGGTGGTGGTATGGGCGACGACCTCCGTCTCCTGCAGCGGCCCCAGCCACGCCATGCCCAGGATCGTCCCATCTCCGTCCACGGCGGCGATCACATGCTCGTAGCACCAGGAGGGGGTATAGCCGCCGTTCTCAGGGATATCCATGGCGTCCATGCCGCAGTAGGGCATGGAGGCCCCGTGAAATATGGGCGTCAGACGGATAAAATACCCCTGCTTGCCGATCTTGCCCGCCGCCACGGCGACGTCGTCGGCGTCGTGGCTCCAGAGGATGTCCGCCACGGCGAAGTCCCCGAGCCCCGTCAACGGCGCCAGGGCCGCCTTTGCCGCCTGTCGGGCGGTGATGGCCGCGCCTGGGTGGACCTGGTCATAATCCTTCGGGCGGATCCGCTCCACGCCGGGCATGTCCAGCCGTTTGTCGAAGGAGAAGACGCTGTAGGTGTCGGTCCCGGTTTCCTTTTCCCGGCTGTACTCCACGGGCCGATCCGACAAAGGCGTGCCGTGGGAGGGCATCTTCATGGGCGTGGGGTACTCCACGCCCACCACCATGCCCGGGCTTTCCCCGTTCCGTGTGGTGAACAGGGCCCCATCCCAGGGTTCGAAGGGCAGGGGCGTCCCGTCGTCGGGCAGGCTGAGATACTTCTCCCGCAGCATCTCGATCCGATCCTTCCGGCTCTGCAGGTAGGCGGTCCAGTCCCCTTCCGTGTTCTCCGGATCCTCCAGGAATTCTGCCTTCTCCTCCGGCGTGGGCTCCTGCAACAGCCGCTCGATCTCTCTGACCACGGCCTCCTTGGTGGGCCGGTATTCATATTTGTATACCGTCTGGCTGCCAAACAGCCGCCCATAGACCGTCAGCCGCTCCTCGTTGGTGAGCGTTCGCTTCCGGACCCGGACCAGGGGGAAGACGCCCTCCGTCATCACCCGGATGGGCACGTCCGCCGTGACGTGGACCTGCCGTGTCTCCGTGACGAAATCGCATTGGAACCGCGCCGGCACGGTCTCCTTCACCGGCGCGGGCGCGGGTTCATCCCTTTCCTGCTCCGCTTCCTTCACCGCCTCGATGAGTTGGTTGGTGTTCTTCTGCTTCACCGCGTCCACTCCCGGCGTGGGCTGGCAGCCGGCGCATAAAAGCAATAATGAAAGAATATAAATACACACTTTGCGCATATATACGCTCCTTTCAATATCCCTTCATGGGGTCGATGAGGGTCCCGTCCACGGCGTTCAGGGTGAGGAAGGGCACCGTGGGGTCGTACGCATGGTTGAAGCTGTCCTCCGGGCGGGTGCACAGGATGGACCCATAGAAGCTCCACACGGGCACCAGCAGGCCGCCGTCGATGTTGTCGGGCTGGATGACCCGTTCCAGCGTCAGCTCGATCCGATCCACCCGGACCTCCATGGACCGGATGCCGCCCCAGCCGGGGTCGGCCATCATGCCCTCGTACTTCATCCGTACCATCTGGTCGAACCGTTCCATGATCGCGTCGAAGGACATGAGTTGAGCGTCCTCCACCAGGGTCTTTCCCAGCACCAGGGGCCCGCCGTACGCGAAACCATACAGGTCGGCGTCATGGAACGTCATGCTCAGCGTTTCATAGGTCCAGGAGGGCCTTGGCTCCGCCTCGTTCCCGGAGCTGGATTCGTTGGTGGGCCGGATCACAGGGATGCCGTTCACCATCCGCACGAAGGACACGCTGTACAGGCAGCAGGGTACGCCGATGAGCCCGTCCGCCCCCTCAGGCGCGTGAGCCAGCCGCACGTCCTTAACGGCAAAGTCCGTAAGCCCCAGCCGCTTCATCAGGGCCTCCGCCTGATTTTGAGCCTCTCGGGGCGTGAACCTCAGGCCGGACCCGGCTGGTATGGCGTCCCTGTCCTCGATGGCGTCGGACTGATAAAAGGCGTGAATGACGTTTTCCGGCAACGCCGCCTCGTTGCAGAACATGACCACGGCCTGCTTGCTGTTGAATTTGCGCTTGCCGTGAGCGCCTGTGGCGTTGGTCCGGACCTGGAAGATCTGCTTTTTGTCCGCGCTCTGCACCATAAAGCTGCCGGCGATCTGGGTGTCATACTTGGCAGGCTCCCGCCAGGTGAGCTGCACCCTGGTCGATGGGGTCCCCGGCTCGTCCGGGGCGGTGAGATATCGCTGCTTCAGCTTTTCCAGCTCCTTCTTCCAGTGTTTGATCTCCTCCTTTTTCTTGCCGGCAGGACCATCGTAGCCGGGGAGCCCGTCGTCGATGAACTGCTGCATCTCCGAAATCTGCTTTTCCAAAGACGCCTTGGTCTCCAGTTCCCCCGCCGTATAGAGGGTGTACCCCTCCGTCAGCACGTCGAAGAAGGGCTGGGCGCTCTCATCGTCGAAGTCCCCGGGGCTCACCTCCAGGATGGGAAAGGGTCCTTCGGGCTGGATGACCTCAGCGTCCACCACCACGTGGAAGGACTCCGAATTACCGTAGAACTCCGTTTGGAAGCGTTCGGCCGTCTCCGCTGCAGGCGCAGAAAGCCCCTCCGTTTCCGGCATCAGTGTCACCAGCACCGGCGCGGGGTTAGCCTGAGCCTTTTCGATCAGGGCGTCGAAATCCTTGGGCGGCACCGTCTCCACGGCGGGCGTGGGCTGGCAGCCCATGAGCAAAAGAAGGCAGAATACAAAGAAAGCTGTGATCCGTTTCATGATGCGAACCTCCTCTCCATGCCCCGAGCATAGCAGGCAGATTCGTCCAAAACGTCACAGCTCTATGACCAAATTGCGGAATATTTGCTGCCTAGACGCTTTTTACAATTGTAAACAAGGTCTGACGGTTGACAGGAGATGATCCGGGAACAAACAAATCGTCAAGGGGAGCGGGCCCCTTGACGATAGTTGTCATTTCTGCGTGTTGTATGACCCTATTTCACCTTTTCGAACAGGATCGTGACCGTGCCTTTCAAAAGGTCCTGTTCCAGGGAAAAGCTGAACCGCCAGCTGTTGGCGTTCTGCACGGAGGCTTTGCCGGTGCTCATGGTCTTGCGGAGCTTCTCCAGGGCGCTGTCCCGGCGGGCGGTCACCCGCTTGTCCGTGGCGGCCACGGCGTCGAAGAGGGAGAGGAACAGCTCTTCACCTCGCTCAGTCGCCGCGTCACGGATCGCTTTGAGGGCGTCAAGGGCGTTGCCGTCCTCCTCAGCCTCATAATAGGCGGGCAGGGAAAAGGTGAGGGTCATGGCCTCGATGCTGCCGTCCGCAGGCTTCGTCACGGTCAGAGTGGCCGTTGTCGTGCCCTCGGCATCCAAAACGGCGTCGCCTTCCAGGGTGTAGCCGGCGGCATAGAGATAGTTTTCGATGGCCTGGTCCGTCATGGCCAGGGGCTCGCCCGCCTGCAGCACGGCCTTGACGGGGGACGCGCTCTCCCGGCCCTGTATCACAGCCAGGACGATCAGCAGGGCACAGAACAGGATGGGCAGGATATAGACGACATATTTCCTTTTCCGCTTGTCTTGGGCCATGGCCTTAGTCCACGTCCCGGATGGGCCCCAAGACGGGTTCGTCCAGCACATAGGGATTTTTCAGGAACGTGCGCATGAGCTTGAAAGCGGAGGCGTAGTAGAAGCCGTCGCAGATGCGTTCGTCCGTCACGGCGGTGATGTCCACAAACTTCCTCTCCGACACGGTGCCGTCGGCGTTCAGCTCGTTCTTCCGATATTTGGAGCCGAAGGCCAAAAAGACGGGGATGTTCCCGAAGTCGTACAGGTGGTGGTAGATGGGCGGGATGCCCAAGGAGCCCATGGACGTGATGAAGAAGGAGGCGTGGAAGGGACTGGCCATGGTCAGCTTCCGGGGCAGCAGATCGAAGTAGTCCAGCAGCTTCATCAGCCACACGGCGAACTTCAGCAGCACGCCGGGGATGAAGGAGAAGAGCTTGGCCGTGTTGTCGAAGTTGTTGTTCAACTCCGCCGTGGCCTTGTTCTTCTCGATGAGGGCGTTGATCTTGTGATAGATATCCGCCGCCGTGTCATGGGCGTCCAAAATGGGCTTGATGCAGGTGTCGGGGGAGTCGGCGGACATCTCCTTCTTGACCACCAGGCTCATCTCGATATACTCGTCCCGGGCGTAGATCTTCTGCCCCGCAATGAACCGGTTGACGGCGGGGCGCTGGGAGACCGCCCGCACGTAGGCGGCGATGATCACATGCATGATGCCGAAGTTCTTCAGCCCTTCCTTCCGCTTTTGCCGGATGTACTTTTCGATCTCGGTGATCTCCACGGTGTCCCGGAAGAAGTTGCTGGAGGTGTTGCGGGTGACCATGATATAGGGGGAGACCATGGCCATGGCGGTAAGGCTCCTGATCCGCCGGCCGTCCTTCCGGTCGCCCCACTTTTTTCTGAATTTCTTGACTTCCATCGTGTTATGCCTTTCCGAGGGTTTTCTATAGTATACGCGCACAAATGAGCAATTGCAAGGAGGGATTTCTCCCGCTATAATAGAAGCAAACAGCAAGGAGGCCTGCCATGGAGATATTGGCTCCCGCCGGAAATGAGCAAAGCCTGATCGCCGCCGTCCGCAGCGGCGCGGATGCGGTGTATTTGGGCACCGGCGCTTTCAATGCCCGGCGCAACGCGGACAACTTCAAGGACAACGCCCTGGCGGATGCGGTGAACTATTGCCACGGTCGGGGCGTGAAGGTCTATGTGACCCTCAACACCCTCATCCGGGACGAGGAGCTGCCCGCCTTTTTGACCGCGGCCCGGGAGGTGGCCCAGGCCGGCCCCGACGGGGTCATCGTCCAGGATCTGGCGGTGGTGCGGGTGCTCAAAACCATCTGTCCCGATCTGCCGTTGGTGGGCTCCACCCAGATGTCCGTCCACAACGCCGCCGGGGTCAAGGCATTGGAAGACCTTGGCTTTGCCCGGGTGGTCCTGGCCCGGGAGCTGACGCTGGAGGAGATTCGCAAGATCCGTTCCACGACCAAGGCGGAGCTGGAGGTGTTCATCCACGGGGCCCTGTGCATGAGCGTGTCCGGCATGTGCTACTATTCCGCCATGATGGGGGAAAGGAGCGGCAACCGGGGATTGTGCGCCCAGCCCTGCCGTCTCAACTCCTCCTGCAACGGGCGGCCCTACGCTTTGTCGCTGAAGGATATGAGCTTTATCACCCGGGTCCGGGATCTGGCGGCGGCGGGGGTCTGTTCCGTAAAGATCGAGGGGCGCATGAAGCGGCCGGAGTACGTGGCCGCCGCCGTCACCGCCGTCAAGGCCGCTCTGAACGGGGAACAGCCGGATATGGCCACGCTCCAGGCGGTGTTCTCCCGCAGCGGCTTCACCGACGGATATCTCACCGGCAAGCGGAACGTGCGCATGTTCGGCGTGCGCACGGTGGAGGACGCCGCGGCCTCCAAGACCGTACTCGGAAGACTGGCTGAACTGTATCGGCGGGAATATCCCGGCGTGCCCGTGGATCTTTCGCTGACCGTTGGGGACGATGTACTTTCCCTGACGGCGGCGGATGAGGCGGGGAACGTCGCTCAAGCCGCCGCGCCGATCCGGAGGGCGGACATGGCGCCGCTCACCGAGGACATCGCCCGGCGGAACCTGGGCAAGACCGGCGGCACGCCCTTCACGGTGCGCAGCTGCCGGGTGGACTTGCCGGAGGGGCTGCCCGTACCCGGTTCCGTGGTGAACGGCCTTCGGCGGGAGGCCCTGGATCAGTTGTTGGAGATGCGCAGCCGAGGCAACGGTTACGCCCTCCACGCCATGGCGGCGCCCGAGACAGCGCCCCGTTCGCCTGGGAATCAGACCCTGCGCCTGCGGTTTGAGCGGGCGGAACAGGCCTTCTTCCCACCGGAAGCGGAAGCGGTTATCCTGCCCCTGGAGGAGATCGAGCGTCATCCCGAGCTGCTGGCCGAAAGCACGCCCCTCTGGGCGGAGCTCCCGCAGCTGGTCTGGCCCCTGGAGGAACAGACCGTCCTGGAACGGCTCCTTGCCCTGAAGGAGAAAGGCCTGACGGACGCGGTGGCGGGGAACGTGTGCGAGCTCGTTTTGGCCCAGCAGGCCGGGCTCACCGTTCATGGCGGTCCCACGCTGAACATATCCAACACCCTGTCATTGGAGACCTACGAGGCCATGGGCCTGGCGGATGCGACGCTGTCCTTTGAGCTGCCCCTGAAGATGGGAGCCAGGCTGGGCGGAGAGAAGCCTCGGGGGATCCTGGGCTACGGCCGGTTCCCCATCATGCAGTTCAGGGCCTGCCCCGCCCGGGGCGAGCAAGGCTGCGGCGGCTGCGAGGGCAGGCCGGAGCTGGTGGATCGAAAGGGCGTCGTCTTCCCCATGATCTGCCATGATCGTCGGTATACGACGCTGCTGAACTCCGTGCCCCTGTATCTGGGGGACAAATCCCTGCCGCCCTTCGACTTCGTCACCCTCTATTTCACCACGGAGGACAGAAAGACCTGCCAACAGGTCTGTGAAGGCTATCGAAAGGTGGCAGCCCCCTGGTTCGACAGGACCTCCGGTCTGGCTTTCCGCACCCTGTTATAAATATCCATAAATACCGGCGGTTCGCCTCGGCGGGCCGCTTTTTTTGTTGCCTGCACATGGGCGGAACGGACAGGTCATACAGTGAACCATGGATGAAGATATGAATTGGAAAACCTGGCTGTTGCCCTTGTTGACGGAGGATATGCGTCGGGCTTTGACGCCGCTGAGCCTCTCGGGCGTCACGGAGATCCGGCTCAGGCTGGGCAAGCCCATGGAGGTGGTCACGGGAACGGGGAGCCGCCTACTCTACGCCCCCAATGGGCGGCCCATGCTGCGGGAGGGGGAGCAGGAGGGACTGCTGGACGCCTTTTGTCACCATGCGCGGTATGCCTGGGAAAAGGAGATCCGTCAGGGATATATCACCTTGAACAGCGGCTGTCGGGTAGGGGTCGCCGGGCGGATATTGGCGGAGACCGGAGCCCCGGCGGCGGTGACGGGGTTTTGCATCCGGATCCTTCGGCCCGTGGTGGGCTGCGGGGAGAAGGTGCTGCCGGAGCTGCTGGCGGACGGACGGCTGCGCTCCACGCTCCTGTTCTCCGCGCCGGGAGGCGGCAAGACCACCTTGCTTCGGGATATCGTCCGCCTGCTGTCCGACGGCCTTGGCGGAGCCCTGCCCCATCGGGTAGGGGTGGTGGACGAACGGTTTGAGATCGGCGGGGAAGGAGGCGCGGCCTTCGCTTTGGGCGATCGGACGGACGTGCTTTCCGGGGTGAGCAAAGCGGAGGGACTGCTGCGGCTGTTGTCCACGATGGGCCCCCAGGTGCTGGCAGCGGACGAGCTGAACCTCGCTTCGGACGTGGCGGCGGTGCTGGAAGCCAAGAGCCGGGGCGTATCCGTCCTCTGCACTGCCCACGGGGGGACCTTTGAAGAGCTGATGCATCGGGAGGGGATGACAAGGCTGCTGGCAGCCCGGACCTTCGAGCGATACGTGCGTCTGGTGGGCTGCGGGCAGGTGGAGGAGATACGGGATGAGGAGGGGAACAGACTATGAAGCTGTTGGCGGGGATCGTGCTGTTCTGCCTGTGCGCGCTGGCGGGGGAGGAGAGAGCTCACCGTCTGCAGCGCCGGGAAAAACGGCTGGCCAAGCTCCATGAGTTGATCTTGGCCATCGGCGATCGGCAGATGAACGCCCTCGTCTCCTTCCGGGAAGGGGCGCTGCTGTGTCCGCCGTCGCCGGAGCGGGAGGAGCTGCTGAAACTGTCCGGCGGCGGGGAATCCGATATGCCCTTGCTCACCGGGGAGGAGAAGGCGCGCCTTGCGGCCTATGCCCGCTCGGACAGTCGATCCGTCGCGGCGCTGCGTTCGGAGCGGGAAGCGCTGCTGGCCCTGCTGCAGCAGGACGGGACCAGGACCCGAGAGGAGTTGACCCATAAGGGACAGGTCTATCGGTCCGTGGGATACCTTTGCGGCGTGGCAGCCCTGCTGTTGGTTTTGTGATATGCAGATAGAGCTGCTCATCAAAATCGCGGGTCTGGGGCTGCTGGTGTCCGTGATCATGAATCTGCTGAAGCAAAGCGGACGGGAGGAGCTGGCCGCCCTGGCGGCGGTGGTGGGATTGGCCATCGGCACGCTCCTGGTGATGGAGACGGTCAGTTCCCTCATGGAGACCATGCGGCGGATGTTTTCCCTGTATTGAGCGGATAGGAGGTCCTTCAGGTGGAGCTGATGCGCGTTGTTGTCGTGGGGATCTCGGGGACGATCCTGGCGACGATGCTGTCCAAACACAACGGCGGTTACGGTTTGCTGACGAGCCTTGCCACGGGCTGCCTGTTGTTGATGCTGCTGCTGGGACAGACCGAGATGCTGGGAACGTCCCTTCGGGAGCTGGCTGGCGCGGGGGCGATGTCCTCCGCCTATATGGGCCGAGTGATCCGCATCCTGGGCCTCTCCTGTCTCACGGAGGCGGGCAGCCGGATCTGTCGGGACGGAGGGCAGGGGAACATCGCCCTGAAGGTGGAGCTGTGCGGGCGGGCGATGATCCTCTGCGCGGTGCTGCCGGCGGTGGGGGAAGCCCTTCAAGCCGCCCAGACGGTCCTCTCCAAGATAGGGCCATGACGGTGCTTTTGCTGTGCGGTCTGCTGCTTCTTTCCCCCATGGACGGCGTCGTGCCCACGCCGCCGCCCACGGAGACGGAGGACGTCCTCAACGCCATGGATCTGTCGCCTTGGGACGATTTCTTTTCGACCCTGGAGGAGGGGGAGGCGTGGCAGCAGCCGTCGAGCATCGTGCACGAGATCGCGGCGGGACAGGGGGACCCGGGACGGATCCTTGCCTGGCTCAGAGAGAAGGGAGTGGGCGGCTTTGCCGACGCCATGGCCCTTTGCTGGGTCGCCCTGGTCACCGGGGTGTTGGGAACGCTTCTGGAAACGCTGCTGGACGCCCCTTCTGTGCCCGCCCGCCGGGTCCTGTCCATCGGCTTGGCTGCCTGGCTGCTGGTCAGGCTCCTGCCGCTGCTGCAGCGGGGGCTCAGGTGTCTCAAAGGCATTCTTGCCCTGGCCGACGTGACCGTGCCTTTGATGACCGGGGCGCTGCTTCTGCTGGCCAGCCCCCAAGGGGCGTCCGTCATGGAGACGGTGGGGGAGCTGCTCATCCATACCTGCCTTCGGTTTCTGGAGGGGAGTTTGGTCCCTCTGGCCCTGTCGGCTGGGGTCCTGCGGACGGTGGACGGCTGGGGGGACAGCGTGCTGACCGCCATATCCCGGCTCCTGTTCACGTTGGTCCGCTGGGGCGTGCGGGCCATGTGCCTCGGCTATACCGTCGTGGCCGGTCTCATGGGCGCAGGCGCCGCCGGTATGGATTCGCTGCTGCTGCGCACGGGCCGGGCGGCGGCGGGGAGCTTGCCGATGGTGGGGTCCCTTGTGTCCGATTCTCTGGGCGCCGCGGCCGCCTGCCTGGGCCTTGTGAAGGGGGCGTTGGGCCGGACCGGCATGCTGCTCGTCGCCGTTCAGGTGACCGGTCCCACCATGGGGCTGTTGCTGCATGGCTTCGGCCTCAAGGCCGCCGCGGCGCTGCTGGGGCCGTTGGAACAGCGGGAGATGAGTTCCCTGCTCTCCGCCTTGGGGGAAATGCTGACCGCCTTGGGGGCCCTGATCCTGGCCGCCGGCGCCATGCTGTGCGTGGCGGTGGGCGCTGTGTCAGGAGGGGGACTATGAGCGAAAGCATGATGGACCTATGCCTGTGCGGCGGCGTCACCGGCCTCCTTCTGCTGCTGTTTCCTTCCGGGACGGCCGGACAGGCGGGGCGGCGGGCCGTATCGGTCTGTTATCTGTTGGAATGCTTGCGCCTTCTGTGGCTGGCGCTGAAGGGAGGGTGAACGATGGGAGGGGCATGGATCAAAAGGATTATGGATCGGTTTGGCGGCCGACGGTGGTTTTTGGCCGCCGTGTACGGGATGCTGTTCCTGTTGGCCCTGCTGTTTTACGGCATAGGCGACGGCTGGTTCCAAAGGGCGCCGCGGGCCGGGCCGGAACCGACCCAAGAGGATTTGGAAACTCGCCTGGCGGATATCCTTGGCCGCCTGCGCGGCGCTGGCGCCGTCCGCGTCCTAATTACCTATGCCACGGCGGGGGAGCGGGTGGCAGCCACCGTCAGCACGGTGGACGAGAGCGTGTCGGAGACCTCCGGCGGCACCGCAGCCACCCACAGCCAGCAGTCTCGCCAGATGCGGCAGCCGGCGACTATCACCACCGAGGGAGGGCAAAGCCCCATCATCCTGGTGGAGAAGGAGCCGGAGATCCGAGGCGTCATCGTGGTGGCCCAGGGCGCGGCGGACCCCGCTGTGCGAATGAGCCTGCAGCGGGCGGTACAGGCGGTGACGGGCGTGCCCCTTTCCTGCATCGAGGTGTTTGAAATGGAGGATTCGTCATAGAATTGAGCATGGAACCGGTATTCCCAAAAGCGACAACATTCGATAAGGAGGAAGAAACATGAGACCATCGATCCAAAACATGAGGAAACTGCTGAATCGGCGCACCATGACACTCTTTGGGGTCTGCCTGCTGCTGCTGGCCGCCGTCGTCGCCAACGTCATCATGAACCGAAACGAACAAAAGACAGCCCGGGCAGATACGGGCGCGATCAGCGTGTCCGCCCCCGGCGCGCAGGGGAGCTTCTTTGACATCTATCGCAGCGAACGGGACAGCGTGCGCACGCAGGAGCTGGCGTATCTGGACGCCATCGTGGCTCAGGGCGGGGACGAAATCACTCTGTCCGAAGCCCAAAAGCAGAAGATGACCCTGGTGGGCTGTATGGAATCGGAACTGAACGCAGAGAATCTGATCCGCGCCAAGGGTTTCGAGGAGGTGATCGTGTCCATGCACAACGGGTCCGTGAACGTGATCGTGGACGCGAACGCCCTCACCGACGAGCAGGTGGCGCAGATCCTGGACATCGTTCTTCGCGAGACCGGAGAAACGGCGGAAAATATCAAGGTATCAACCGCACAATAACGGGTTGCCTTTTTCGTCGGAAGTTGGTATACTGTTAGCGTATCAATGTGTCCAAAAACTAAAGGAGGTCAGCACAATGAACGAAGTCGATACCAACATCGAAAACATCCAGGGTGGAAAGATCGTATTTGCTGAGGACGTGGTGGCGACCATCGCGTATCTGGCGGCCAGCGAAGTGGATGGCGTCCATGCCATGATCGGCACCACCATGGAAGGGCTTTCCGAGAAGCTCGGCAAGAAAAACTATACCAAAGGCGTAAAGGTTGAGGTCGGCACCGAAGAGTGCGCCTGCGACATCACCATTATCGTCAAGTACGGCTATCGCATTCAGGAAGTGGCTCAGAAAGTTCAGTCGGAGATCAAGAACGCTATCGAAACCATGACCGGTCTTCGGGTGGTGGAGGTCAACGTCAACGTGAACGGCATCTATTTCGAGCCGGAAAAGAAGGCGGAGCCCGTGGCGGCCGAGCCCGAACCCGCGCCCGAGCCGGAAGAGCCCGCCGCGCCTGCGCCCCGTGTGAAATAATTTTACCAGAACGATTTCGGCCGGAGCCCGCCTCGGCGCGGGCTCTTGCCGGTTGGGAAAGGGAGGAAGCTATGAAGCTGTTGGACCGGATGTTGCTTTGGATCCTGTCGGTGCTGGCGGTGGTCCTGGGGCTGTTCCTCATCCTCCTGGCGCTGTTTCCGTCCGTTGCATGGATGCAGGTGCCTGCCGTTCGGGTGACGGTGGGCTTGCTGGCGCTATTCAGCATCCTCGCGGCAGTGGCGCTTCATCTTCGGCGCGCTGTTCGCAAGCGGGGAGAAGCGGCCCTGGTCAGCGATGGGGAAAACGGCAGCGCCTATGTGAACCTGAACGTGATCAGCGACATGGCCAAAAGGATCGCCCAGGATGCAGAAGGCGTCCGCACCTGTAAGAGCACGGTGAAGAACAACGGCAGCGGCGTGGATGTGGAGTTGGAGATGGCTTTGAATCCCGGTGTGGCCGTGGCTCCGCTGGCGGCCATGCTGCAGGAACGGATGAAGAATCGGATTTTTGAGATGACCGGCATACATGTGGGGAAGGTCAGCATCGTGGTGGAGGCTGCCGCTGAGGCGAAAGCGCCCAAGCAGGCGGCTGCGGAGCAGCTTCCCAGCCGGGTGAGATAAAGGGACGGGCTATGATGGATTGGTTCAAAAAGTTTTACGGAGAGCATAAATGGCTCACCATTCTGGCGGCGGGCGCTCTGGTGCTGGGGATCCTGTTCCTCTGCATCGGCTTTTGGCGCACGCTGCTCCTTGCGGCCCTGGTGGCCATCGGCGTGCTGATCGGCACGCTGCTGGATCGGGGCGGCTGGCCTGCGGTAAAGGATTTCTTTGCCAGCATTTTTCAAAAAAGGTAAAGGGCGGATATGAATCGTTCCCTGGCGCGCGAGATCGCGATGAAAATGCTCTATGCCGCTTCCTTGGGCGGCGAAGAGTCCATGAGTGAGGTTTTGGAGCAAAGCGAGCAGGTGGATACCCTCGATGACGGCGACAAGACCTTTTTGGAGAACCTCGTTGCCGGCGTATACGCCCGGCAGGAGGAGTTGGATGGCGTTATCGAAAAACATGTTCAGGGCTGGGCGCTGAACCGTCTGGCGCGGGTGGATCTGACCATCCTGCGCATGGCCGCCTATGAGCTCATGTATATGCCGGAAGTCCCTGTGGGTGCCGCCATCAATGAGGCGGTGGAGCTGGCCAAGGCATACGGGGAGGACAAGTCCTCCGGCTTTATCAACGGCATCCTGGGCAGCGTGGCCCGGGAGCATCGCAGCGAATGAAAGGGGCGGCGCTGGGCATCGACACCAGCTGTTACACGACCTCGGTCGCCTGCTTTGGCGGTTCCGGCGTCCTGTACGATGGGAGGATCGTCCTCCCCGTCCGGCAGGGCGAGCGGGGGCTAAGGCAGTCCGAGGGCGTTTTTTTGCATACTCGGCAGCTGCCGCCGCTGGTGGAGGAAGCGTTTGCCGCCGTGTCGCCATCGTCGATCGCCGCTGTGGCCTGCAGCCGTGCGCCGGTGGATCGGGCGGATTCCTATATGCCCGTTTTCCTCACGGGCCTGGGCGTGGCCCGGGCGCTGGCGGCGTCCCTGGGCGTTCCCCTGCATTTGCTGGACCATCAGAGCGGCCACATCCGCGCCGCGCTCATCGGGAACGAAAAGCTGGCGGAAGCGCCCTTCTATGCGGTGCACCTGTCCGGCGGCACCACGGACCTGCTGTCGGTGGAAAGAAAGGCTCCGGGCGCCTTTGCCATAGAGCCCCTGGGCCGCAGCGAGGACCTGCATGGGGGTCAGCTGGTGGACCGGGTGGGGGTCTGTCTGGGGTGCGGCTTCCCGGCGGGGAAGGAGATGGAAGCCTTGGCTCGTCAGGCAACGAAACGGGATCTGCGAATCCCGGCCTCCGTGCGGGATCTTTCCTGTTCCCTGTCGGGGGCGGAAACGGCGGCAAGGCGGGCGTTGAGCCAGGGTCAAACGGCGGCGGAGGTCGCCTACGGCGTTTACGATCTTCTGGCCAGGACCCTTACCCGGCTCTTGACCAACGCCGTCCGGCAGCATGGCGAACGGCCGGTGCTCCTGTGCGGCGGCGTGGCCTCCAGTCTGCTGCTCAGAGAGTTGCTCCATGAGCGGTGCGAACTGCCCCTTTTCTTCGGAGAGAGCCGCTTCAGCAGCGACAATGCCGTGGGCGTAGCGGCTTTGGGATATGATCGGGAGGTGGCCGGATGACGGATCTCAAGCCGGTTTTCACCGTATCCGAATTGAACGAATATGTAGACCTCTTGCTGTCCCATGACCCCCATATGGGAGAGCTCACGGTGACGGGGGAGATCAGCGCTTTCAAGCGCCATACTTCCGGTCACCTGTATTTCACGCTGAAGGATGACGCCGCCTCCGTGCGTTGCGTCATGTTTCGCCCCAACGCCCTGCGCCTGAGCTTTTTCCCCAAGGACGGCATGTCTGTCCGCATCGAGGGCCGAGCGGGTCTCTTTGGGCGGGACGGGACGTTCCAGGTCTATGCCGAGCGCATGGAGAAGACCGGGGACGGCGCGCTGTATCAGAAGTTTTTAGCTCTGCGGGAGGAGCTTAGACGGCGCGGCTGGTTTGATGAAGCCGGGAAGAAGCCCATTCCCTTTCTGCCTCGGGCGGTGGGCGTGGTGACCTCCGGCACCGGCGCTGCCATCGAGGACATCCGCAACGTCATCGCCCGCCGTTTTCCCAACATGTCTATCGTTCTGTACCCCGTAGCGGTCCAGGGGGAGAAGGCGGCCGGAGAGATCGCCTCGGCCATCCGCCAGGCAGACCGGGAGCGGCGCTGCGACGTGCTGATCGTGGGCCGGGGCGGCGGATCCTTGGAGGACCTGTGGGCCTTCAACGAAGAGGTCGTGGTGGCTGCGGTCCATGATTGCGGCCTGCCGGTGATCTCCGCCGTGGGCCATGAGATCGATTTTTCGTTGACGGATTTTGCAGCGGACCTCAGAGCGCCCACGCCCTCGGCGGCGGCGGAGCTGGCGGTGCCGGAGCTCGGAAAGCTCGTCGACCGCCTGTCTCAGAGCCGGGATAGGTTGCGTTCGGCCCTTTTGCACGGCGTGGAACGGAAGAAGGACCGGCTGGAACTGCTCATCCGGCGGCGAGGCGGACTGGCAGCGGAGCAGCGCCTGCAGCAGGAGCAGCAGCGGCTGGATCAATGTCGGGACGCTCTGGAGGAAGGGATCGAGCGGCGGCTGCAAAAGCTGCAGGATGGGTTGATCACCGTGAAGGCGCAGCTGAAGGCGGCCGATCCCCTGGGCGCCCTCGACCGGGGCTTTGCCCTGGTATATGACGGAAAGAACGATATCGTTCGCAGGGCGGATGAGACGGACGTCGGCGAGGGGCTCACCCTTCGGTTCCGGGACGGCCGTGTGAGGGCCGACGTGACGGGAAAGGATATGTATGAAAAAGAGTGAAAAGACCTTCGAAGAGAAGATGACCGAGCTGGAGGAGCTGATCGCTAAGCTGGAAAGCGGCAGCGTGCCGCTGGAAGAGATGGTCGCCTTGCATGAGCGGGGCATGGCGCTGTACGACAGCTGTGCCAAAGAGCTGGCGGCCTTCGAAAAACGGCTTAAAAAGCCGGAGGCGGAGCAATGAAGGACTATTTGTCCCTCATAGAAGCGGCTCTGGATCGCGGCAGCGCGGCCTTTGAGCTGCCGGAACTCTTCCTCCGCTCCATGCGGTACAGCCTTCTGTCCGGCGGCAAACGCATTCGGGCCTGCCTGTGTCTGGCCTGCTGCGAGCTCATGGGCGGTCAGGCGGAGGACGCTTTGCCCTTTGCGGCGGCGTTGGAGATGATCCACGCCTATTCCCTGATCCATGACGATCTGCCCGCTATGGACAACGACGATATGCGGCGGGGCAAGCCAAGCAGCCACAAAGCCTTTGGCGAAGGGAACGCCATCCTGGCGGGAGATGGGCTCCTCACCATGGCCATGCGGCTGCTGTGCGATGTGCCGGGGCAGGAAACGGCCAAAAAAGCGGTCTTTCAGGGCGCATTGGAGATGGCGGCGGGCCAGAGCTTGGACCTTAATGTCACCGCGCGGGATCTTCCCTCTCTGCAGCGGATACACGATCTCAAGACGGGAGCCCTCTTTCGCTCGGCCTGCCTTTCCGGCGCCTATCGCGGCGGCTGCGACCAGGCGGAGGCGGAGAAGACCCGTCTCTTTGCGGACAAGCTGGGGCTGCTGTTCCAGATGACCGACGATCTGCTGGACCGGGATAAAGATGCGGCAGAGAACAAGCTGACCTACGTGACCTTGCTGGGCACGGAGGAGACCCGGCGTCAGATCGATTCCCTCAGATCGGACATTCACGGCATTTTGAGCGAGTATAGTGGAGAAGCGGCGGCCTATCTTGCTGCCTTGACGGACCGGGTCGCTGTGAGGAACGTATGAAGGAATATCCCCTCTTACAACAACTGAACAATCCGAAGGACGTTATGGCCCTGCCGGCGGAAAAGCTGCCCGCTTTAGCCGAGGAGATCCGGGGCTATATGGTGGATTGCGTCTCCCGGAACGGCGGGCATCTGGCCTCCAGCCTGGGAGCGGTGGAGCTGATCATTGCCCTGCACCGAGTCTACACGGACGAAGGAGATCGGCTCATCTTCGACGTGGGGCATCAGTCCTATGCCCATAAGATCCTGACCGGGCGGCGGGACGCCTTTCGGACCCTGCGTCTGGAAGGCGGTCTCTCCGGCTTTCCCAAGCGGGAGGAGAGTCCCTATGACGCCTTCAACACCGGCCATGCCAGCACATCCATTTCCGCGGCCCTGGGCATGGTGCGCGCCAAGCACCTGCTGCACGAGCCGGGCCATGTGGCGGCTGTCATCGGCGACGGTGCGTTGACCGGCGGCCTTGCCTACGAGGCGATAGACGACGGGGGCGACAGCCGCCTGCCGCTGGTGGTGGTCCTCAACGACAACGAGATGTCCATCTCCAAAAATGTAGGCGCCATGAGCAGAAGTCTGTCTCGCTTGCGGGCCAGCCGCGGGTATAATCGCCTGAAAAGGTTCGTGGTGCGGGTGCTGGAGACCGGCACGGTAGGCCATAGGATGTCGAAAAATCTGGAAGGATTCAAGAACCGGATCAAGCGGTTTGTGCTGCAGAATACCTTCTTTGAAGAGATGGGCTTCACCTATCTTGGCCCCATAGACGGTCATGATATCCCCCAGATGGTGGCCCTGCTCCGGGAAGCCAAAGCGCTGGAGCGACCTGTGGTGGTCCATGTGATCACCCAGAAGGGCAAGGGCTACAGCCTGTCGGAGCGAAACCCGGAGAAGTTTCACGGCATCGCCCCGTTTTCGCCGGAGACGGGACATGTGGCTTCCTCCAACACGCCCTCCTGCTCCCAGGTTTTTGGAGAAACCCTGCTGGAATTGGCACAGGAGGATGAGCGTATCGTGGCCATCACCGCCGCCATGCGGGACGGAACAGGCCTGCGCCCCTTCTTCGAGAGGTTCCCGGACCGGGCCTTCGACGTGGGTATTGCGGAGGAACACGCTCTTACCATGGCTGCCGGCATGGCGGCGGAGGGTCTGAAGCCGGTAGCGGCCATCTATTCCTCCTTTTTGCAGCGGGCGATAGATCAGGTGTATCATGACGTCTGCCTGCAGAAGCTCCCGGTGGTCATCGGCGTGGATCGGGCGGGCCTGGTGGGCCAGGATGGGGAGACCCATCAAGGCATCTACGATCCCGCCATGCTCTGCGCGATTCCCGGCCTGTCCATCTACGAGCCGGCTACCCTTTCCGAGCTGAGAGCCATGATCCGCCTGGCGGTGGCGCGGGGAGAGCCTGCGGCCGTTCGCTATTGTCGGGGCACCCTGCCCGAAGGCGCCGGAGAGGAACCCGTGGTCTACGGCAAGTGGGCCACCCTGCGGCCTGTGTCGGACGTGGTGATCCTGGCCGCCGGTCCCTTGGTGCAGATCGCCCGAACGGTGGCGGAAAAGCTGAACTGCGGGTTGGTGGAAGCCCGATTCTATAAGCCTTTGGATTACGGCCTGCTGGATGAGATTAGGAAGCAAGGCTGCAAGCTCATCGTGGCCGAGGAGAACGTGGCGGCCCTCAGCCTGTATGTGGCGGTCTATTGTCCCGAGCTGACGGTCAAACCACTTTGCCTGCCCGATGGGCCGGTGCCGCAGGCCAGCGCAGCCAGGCAGCGGACGTTGGGCGGTATCGACGAAGCGGCCATGATCCGGGCCGTACAGGAGCTCAGAGCGTTCCATGGATAAGAAACGATTGGATGTGCATATGGTGGAGGCGGGCTTAGCCTCCTCGCGGGAGAAAGCCCGGGCTATGATCATGGCCGGAGAGGTCTATGTGAACGGCCGTAAAGCGGAGAAGGCAGGGGAGGAAGTGCGGCCGGAGGACGTGGTGACGCTGCAGGAGGACCCCATTCCCTTCGTCAGCCGAGGCGGACTGAAGCTGGACAAGGCACTGAAGGTGTTTCCGCTGACGCTGCAAGGCAAGGTGTGCCTGGACGTTGGCGCATCCACCGGCGGTTTCACGGATTGCATGCTGCAAAACGGCGCCAGACACGTCTGCGCTTTGGACGTGGGCTATGGGCAGCTGGCCTGGCAGCTCCGCAACGATCCTCGCGTCACGGTCATGGAGCGTCGCAACGCGCGCTATATGGCGCCCGACTGGTTCGACGGCCTCTTTGATTTTGCGTCCATCGACGTATCCTTCATCTCCCTGAAGCTGATCCTGCCGCCGCTGAAGGCGTGCTTGCAGCCCGGGGGGCAGGTGGTGGCCCTCATCAAGCCCCAGTTTGAGGCAGGACGAGGCCAGGTGGGGAAGAACGGCGTCGTCCGGGAAGCGTCTATTCATAAGGATGTATGCATACACATAATGGGGTTTGCACAGGAGCTGGGATACGTCGTGCGGGATCTATCCTTTTCACCCATCACAGGCCCGAAAGGAAACATAGAGTTTTTGCTGTTTTTGCAGAATCCTGAGGCAAACGCCCCGACGCAAACTGACAATTTTGAGGAGAAAGTGACCCGGATCGTCTCGGACAGTCACATATTTCACATAAATTGTTAAAAAATTATTCATATATATATTGAAATTTCGGAAAGTATACTGTATAATACATCTGCAGTATTCATCCGAGGATAAGACTTTGTATCTGTTCTTTGCGGCGAATCCTAAAAAACCGGCCACTTTCGATGCGCGAAAGCGCTTGATGGATGCAGCATCCAGCTGCGGGTTTTTATGCGCTGAGCTGGAAGAGCGCGTTCCTGCGGCCGGAGAGGACGGAATAATCATCGTCATCGGCGGCGATGGTTCCATCATCCGGCAGGTGCCGGTCGCTTTGGCGGCGCAGATGCCGATCCTGGGCGTCCATTATGGGCGCGTGGGCTTCTTGACGGAGCTGACTGAAGAAGACTTTCTGGCGGCCATGCCGAGGCTCAAAGCCCGGGACTACCGGCTGGAGCAGCGCGCCATGCTGGATTGTCAGGTCAGCACAGGGCGGGTATACCAGTGCCTGAACGACGCGGTGCTCTATAAGCTCTCCTTCTCCGGCGTCACGGAGATCGACGTGCGCATAGACGGCAGGAGCGCCTGGACCGTGTCGGCGGACGGGGTCATGGTCGCCACGCCCACGGGTTCCACCGGATACAACCTCTCCGCCGGCGGCCCCATCGTTCCGGAAGGGGTGGACGCCATGGTGATCACGCCCATCTGCCCTCACAAGCTCCATGTGCGGCCCGTTGTGGTTCGCAGCGACAGTCAGGTGGAGCTGCTGGAGCATGACGACGGGATGGCGGCCATGGACGGGCAGCGGGTGTGCCGGGTGACGAAGGGAGAATCCCTTCGGATCACGGGATCGAAGAGGCGAGTCTCTTTCATCCGATTTGAACAGATGGACCTATACAGCCGTATTCAGGAACGGCTGACGTAAACTTTTTATCGAGGCGAAACTATGAAGACGAAACGACATGCCATGATCATCAAAATCATCGCTTCCCGGGATGTGGAGACCCAGGAAGAACTGGCGCGGCTCCTGGGTGAGCAGGGGTTCCAGGTGACCCAGGCCACCGTCTCTCGGGACATCAAGGAACTGAGGCTCATCAAGGTCCTTACCAGCGAAGGCCATTATAAATATGCCACTGTGGAAAAGGCGGAATCCGATCTGCAGGAGCGATTCATCCGCCTGTTCTCCAACTGCGTGCTGTCCATCACCAACGCGGGCAATCTGGTGGTCATCAAGACCATCTCCGGCAGCGCTTCCGTGGCTGCGGAAGCCATCGATTCCCTGAAGTGGCCGGAGATCGCCGGGACCATCGCCGGGGACAACACCATCTTCGTGGCGATTCGGGAAGGCAAGAACACCGTCGAGATCATCAAGCGGTTTCAGAAGATGATGAAATAAAGGAGCGTACACGATGCTCAGGCATCTCGTCATAACCAATATAGCATTGATCGATAAGCTCTCCCTGGACTTCGAGGAGGGCTTTTCTGCACTGACAGGCGAGACCGGCGCCGGCAAATCCATCCTCATCGAAGCGGTGGGTCTGGCCCTGGGGGAGAGGGCATATCGGGAGAGCATCCGTACCGGCGCGCAGAAGGGGTCCGTGGAGGCCCTGTTCATCGTGCCCGAGGGCACGCCCGCGGCGGAGTATCTGCTGGATCAGGAGCTGTACGACGGGGAGGAAGTGGTCCTCTATCGGGAGCTGTATATGAGCGGCAAGAGCGTCTGCCGGATCAACGGCACCCTGGTCAGCGCGGCGGAGCTGAAAACGGTGGGGGACATGCTGGTGGACATGCACGGCCAGCACGCCCATCAGTCGCTGCTGAATGAGAAGACTCACCTGGGGCTCCTGGACGCCTTTGCCAACAGCGACGGGGACGGGCTGCTCACCCGCATGCTGGCGGAGCGAAGCACGGCCCTGGACGCCCGCAGCGCCCGGGAAAAACTCCAAAATAGCATGAAGGAACGGGCTCGCCGCCTGGACGTCATCGCCTATGAATTGAAAGAGATCGACGGGGCGTCCCTGGAGCCCGGCGAGGAGGAGCAGCTTTCGCTCAAGAAGAAGCAGCTGCAGAACTTTGCCGCCATTGAGGAGAATTTGCAGGCGGCCTATGACTCCCTCTATGAGGAGCAGGGCGCTCTCGGCCAGATTGCGGAAGCAAAGCGCTGCCTTTCCGCCCTGGGGGAATACGGGGAGGAATACCAGGCCGCCGCCCGACAGACAGAGGAAGCTTACTACACCCTGGAGGACGTGTCCTACACCCTCCGGGACGCTCTCAACGGCCTGTCCTTCGATCCTGACGCGCTCACGGAGATCGAGAGCCGCCTCTTCCAGATCGAGCAGCTGAAGCGCAAATACGGGGCGAACATCGAAGAGATCCTGGCCTATGCCGACGGTCTTCGGGCGGAACAGACGGAACTTCTGGGGGGCGAAGACCGTATGGCGGAACTGAAGCAGGCCGAGGCGGAGGCGGTCGCCGCCTTCACCAAGGATGCCCAGGCCCTGTCCCAGCGGCGGCGGGAGGCCGCCCTGCGTTTGAAGAGCGCCATCGAGGCCAATCTGAAGGACATGGGGATGCCTTTTGCGTCCTTCTCCGCCGGCTTTGCACCGGTCGATCCCGAAGCGCTGGCTGAAAACGGGGTGGATGAGGTGTCGTTCCTCTTCTCCGCCAACAAGGGCGAGCCGGAAAAGCCTTTGGCGCGGGTGGCCTCCGGCGGTGAGATCTCCCGGGTCATGCTGTCCTTCAAAGCGGCCCTGTCCCATGCGGACGCTATCGGCACACTGATCTTCGACGAGATCGACACGGGCATCTCGGGCCTCATCGCCAACGCCGTGGGCCGGAAGATGCAGGAGCTGTCGAAGAGCCATCAGCTCTTCTGCGTCACCCACCTCGCTCAGATCGCAGCCCGGGCAGACAAGCAGTATTATATCTATAAGGAAACCGTGGGGGAGACCACCCGATCCGCGGTGAAGCCCCTCTCGGAGGAGGAGCGTCCGTGTGAGCTTGCCCGCATCATGGGCAGCGTCAACGATCCCTTGGCCATCCAGCACGCCCGGAACCTGCTTCGAAGCGCCCGGGAAAGCTGATCCCTTCATGGCCAACTGCATCACGTTCATCCGCATATTGGCCAGCGCGGCGCTGCTCCTTTGTCAGCCGCTGTCACCGGCCTTTTATATTTTGTATCTGACTGGCGGGATATCGGACATGATCGATGGCCCCGTGGCCCGCAGGACCGGCACCGCCGGCGATTTCGGCGCCAAGCTGGACACGGCGGCGGACGTTGTGTTCGCGGCGGCCTGCCTTATACGGCTTTTGCCGGCCCTGGACGTGCCCCCTTGGCTGTATATCTGGATCGGCGTCATCGCCTTCATCAAGGCTGTCAACATCGTTTCCGGGTTCGTCCTACAAAAGCGCTTCGCGGCCCTCCATACGCCCATGAACAAAGCGACAGGAGCTTTGCTCTTTCTCCTGCCGCTGACGCTTTCCCTTATTGAACTTAAATACTCGGCTGTCCCCGTCTGCGCCGTCGCCACCTTCGCCGCCCTTCAGGAAGGTCACTTCATCCGAACGGGACGCAGAGAATAGAAGGATATGTATCTTTCGGACTACTGCCCGATCCCGAATCCGGCGATCTCGCTGACAGGCAGGGAGAAGGTGATGGCGCCGGCCTTGGTATCAGGGCCGGCCTTTTCAACGATGGCCTTCATGATGGCGGCCTTCTGCTCGGCGGCGGAGACGATGAGGATGACCTCCTTTTCCGAGGCGATGGAGACCTTGTAGAACTTTTCCGCGTTCTTGCTGCCGGTGCCAAGACCGTGAACCACCGTGCCGCCGCGGGCCCCGGCCAAGCGGGCCGCGTCCATGACTTGATCCGTGGCGCCCTGGTTGGCGATGACCAGGATCAGCTCGTAGTCGTAGTTGAGGGTGGGCGCGCCCTTCACGTTCTGCCCGTTGGATAAGAATGCCAATGTCTTTGCGCCTCCTACGCTTTTGATGGGTACGCCGAGGGTCACACCGTTGCCGGGGGCGTCGATATACAGCCGCCTGCGCTGCTCCTCGATCATCTTTTTCGTCTGTTCAGGGCTGGCCACCGTCATGAACAGCCGTCGGTTCCGGGAGTCCATGCCCAGCAGGTCCAGCATGCTGCGGGTGGCCGTGCCCCTGCAAGGGATAGAGAGGACGATGGGCAGCCCAAGCTCCTCGCAGATTTTCTTCATAATGTTGGCCCCATAAGGGTTGATGATGGAGAGCACGTAGTTCATGGGGCCACCTCCCATAGCTCGATGATGTCCGCCTCGCCGTAGACCTCCGTCTGCTTCGCCATGCGCTTCTCGGCGATGGCTGCCCGCACCCCCAGGAGCTGGATGGTGATGAGGGGCATCATGGCTACCATGGCCACGATCCCAAAGGCGTCGGAGAGGACGTTCCCACCCAAAGCGCTGCTGGCGCCGATCATAAACTGGAGCATGAAGGCCGCCGTCATGGGCCCGGAGGCTACGCCGCCCGCGTCGAAGGCGATGGCGGTGTACATGTCCGGCACCACGAAGGAGAGGGCCAGGCTCAGCACGTACCCGGGGATCAGGAAATAGAGGAGCGGCAGCCCCGTCAGCACCCGCAGCATGGACACCCCCATGGCGAGGGCGATGGCCACGGACAAGCCCAGTTTGATGGATTTCCCCGAGATGGCCCCGGAGCTGACCTGTTCGATCTGCTTTTGCAGCACCAGCACCGCGGGCTCCGCCGAAATGATGAACCAGCCCAGGAGCATGGCAAGGGGCACCAGCACAAAGCGGAGGGGCCCTTGCGTGAGCGCCGCGCCCAGCACGCTGCCCAGGGAGGCGAAGCCCACGTTGACGCCCGTCAAAAACAGCACCAGCCCCAAATAGGTGAACCCGATGCCCATCATGATCTTCCAGAAGCTTCGCCCGTTCATACGGAAAGAAAGGACCTGGAATAATAGGAAGATGCCCAGGATGGGCAGCAGGGCGATGGCCGTTTCTTTGAAGTAGTCAGGCAAAGCGAACAGGTAGGAATATCCCAGCTCCGTGGTGGTCTCGTGGACGGCAGCGGCGGTGGACACGGTCCCTCCGCCCTGACCGTAGAACAGGCTCAGGATCAGCACCGCCAGGATGGGGCCGATGGAACAGAGGGAGACGAGGCCGAAGCTGTCCGACTCTGCGTTGCTGTCGCTGCGGATATGGCTGACGCCCACGCCCATAGCCAGGATGAAGGGCACGGTCATGGGCCCGGTGGTCACGCCGCCGGAGTCGAAGGCCACGGACAGAAAGCTTTTATCCGCGAAGATGCAGAGAATAAAGATAAAGCCATACAGCCCCAGCAGCAGATACCGGAGCTTGACGCCGGTGATGATGCGGAACATGGCGAGGGCCAAAAAGAGCCCCACGCCCACGCCCACCACCACGAGCAGCACCACTGTCTCGATATGGGGCACGGAGGTGGCGAGAACCTGCAGATCGGGTTCCGAGACGGTGACCGCCACGCCGAGCAGAAAGCTTATTATGAGGATCAGGGGCAGGTTTTTGGATTTTGTCAGGGCGGAGCCGATCCTGCCGCCAATGGGGGTCATGGAATTTTCCGCCCCCACGGTGAACGATCCCATGCCCGCCACCACGAACAGGGACCCCACCAGGAAGGACAGCATGTGACCCGTGGGCAGCGGCGTCACGAACAGACACAGCAAACACACGATGCAGAGGATGGGCAGCACCGAAGTGATGCTCTCCTGCACCTTGCCCGCGATCATGGCTCTTTGCTTGTTGAACTCGTTCATGCGGCCTTCCCGATAAAGCTTTATATACAGCATACCATAGTCCGGGATAAAAAGAAAGTCCTTGGTATGGGAACAGATTTTTATGGTTGCGCCGAGGGATTCGGATATGTATAATAAGTAAGAATTGTTGTTTTGAGGTGCGTTTTGAAGACGAGCGACTTTTACTACGATCTGCCCAAGGAGCTGATCGCCCAGACCCCGGCCCCCGTGCGGAGCCAGTCCCGACTGCTCATATACAATCGGGGCAACGGGTCCATCACCGACGGCGTGTTCACGGACGTGCTGGACCACCTCCATCCCGGGGACGTGCTGGTGCGGAACAACACCCGGGTCATTCCCGCCCGCTTGATCGGCCATCGGCCCGAGACCGGCGGCACCATGGAGTTTTTGCTCCTGAGCCGGCTGGAGGGCGATACCTGGGAGTGCCTTTGCAAGCCTGCAAAAAGGGCCAAGGTGGGCACGGTCTATGAGGTCACCCCGGAGCTTTCCGTGAAGGTCCTGGGGGATGCTCCCATGGACGGCGGCAAGCGGGTGGAGCTCCTCTACGACAGCATCTTCGAGGAGGTCCTGGACCGGGCCGGCCAGATACCCCTGCCGCCCTACATCACGGAACGGCTCGAAGATAAGGAACGGTATCAGACGGTCTACGCCGTGACCCGGGGCAGCGCCGCCGCCCCCACCGCCGGGCTCCACTTCACGCCGGAGCTGTTGCGGCAGATCGCCGATAAGGGCGTGAGGATCGTGGACGTCCTCTTGCACGTGGGATTGGGAACCTTCCGCCCCGTCAGCGAGGAGAATATCGAGGACCATCGGATGCATCAGGAGTTCTATCGGGTCACGGAGGAAGCCGCCCAAGCCATCAACGACGCCCGGGCGGCGGGCGGCCGGATCGTCTGCGTGGGCACCACCTCCGTGCGCACGTTGGAGAGCGTCGCCACCGACGACGGCGTGGTCCATCCCGGCAGCGGCTACACCGGCATCTACATCACCCCCGGTTACCGATACAAGGCTGTGAACGCCCTCATCACCAACTTTCATCTGCCGGAAAGCACCCTTCTCATGCTGGTCTCCGCCTTCGCAGGCCGGGAGGAGGTCCTGCGGGTCTATGAGCACGCTGTGGCCCAAAAATACCGATTTTTTTCCTTTGGAGACGCCACATTATTCGAGTAGGGGAACGATATGAACGAGAATTTCAAGTTTGAAGTGCTGCATGTGGACAAGCAGACCGGGGCCCGTCTGGGCCGCCTCCACACGCCTCACGGGGACATCGACACCCCCGTGTATATGCCCGTGGGCACCCAGGCCACGGTGAAGGCCATGACGCCCAGGGACGTGGAGGAGACGGAGGCGTCCATCATTCTGTCCAACACCTACCACCTGTACCTTCGCCCCGGCCACAAGCTGGTGGAGCAGGCGGGAGGGCTTCACAAGTTCATGCACTGGGACAAACCCATCCTGACGGACAGCGGCGGCTTCCAGGTCTTCTCCCTGGCCAAGAAGGGCTACATCCACGAGGACGGCGTCCTGTTCCGCTCCCATATCGACGGCAGCAAGCACCTGTTCACCCCGGAGAGCGTCATGGCTGTGGAGCAGGCTCTGGGCGCGGACATCGCTATGTGCTTCGACGAGTGCGCTCCCGGCACGGCGGATTACCGCTACGCCGTGAAAGCCATGGATCGGACCCACCGCTGGGCGGAGCGCTGCCGTGAGGTCCACACCCGGCCCGACCAGGCCCTCTTCGGCATCGTCCAGGGCTGCGTCTATGAAGACCTTCGGATCGAGAGCGCCAAGACCCTGGCTTCCATGGACTTCCCCGGCTATGGCATCGGGGGCCTGTCCGTGGGCGAGCCCAAGGAAAAGATGTACGAGATGCTGGACGCCATCCGGCCCTACATGCCGGAGAACAAGCCCCGGTATCTCATGGGCGTGGGCAGCCCCGACTGCCTCATCGAGGGCGTGCTCCGGGGTGTGGATATGTTCGACTGCGTGCTCCAGACCAGGGCGGCCCGCAACGGCCTGGCCCTCACCCGCAAGGGACGGATCATGCTCCGAAACCAGACCTACGCCGAGGACTTTTCGCCCATCGAGGAGGGCTGCGACTGCTACGCCTGCCGGAACTTCAGCCGCGCGTATATCCGCCATCTCATCAAGGCGGAGGAGATCCTCTCCGGCACCCTCATCACCATGCACAACATTCGTTTCTCCGTGCGGCTCATGGCGGACATCCGTCAAGCCATCGCGGAGGACCGGTTCGGAGACTTTGCCCGGGAGCTCTTGGAGGTCAAGCTGTTTTGATGGCGCGGACGCTGATATTGAAAACCGAATCCGAGATGGAAGCCCTGGGAGAGCGCATCGCCCGGGCTCTGCCCCAGGGGGGCTTCGTGGCTCTCTATGGGGATCTGGGGGCGGGGAAGACCGTCCTTTGCCGGGGCGCGGGGCGCGCCCTGGGCCTGGACCATCTGAGCAGTCCCACCTTCACCATCGTTCAGGAATATCCCACTGCGCCGCCCCTCTTCCACTTCGATGCCTATCGGCTGGCGGACGAGGACGAGCTCTACGCCATGGGCTTTGAGGACTATCTGGATCGCGGCGGCCTTCTTCTCATGGAGTGGGCGGACCGGGTGCCCCTGGCTTTGCCCCGGGAGCGGCTGGATATTGAGATCGTGGGCAGCGGGACCGACGCGCGTATGGTGCGGCTGACGCCCTGTGGAACGAGCTATGAAGGACTGGTGAAAGCGCTATGAACATCCTTGCCCTGGAAACCACGGATCAAGTGGCCTCCGTAGCCCTGCTGACGGACGGCGGCTGCTTCGAGAAGCGGATCGAAAGTCCTCTCAGGCATGAGGAGACCGTCATGCCCGCGGTGGACGAGCTGCTGGCGGAAGCGGGCCTTGCGCTCGGGGATTTGACCGCCCTTGCAGTGGACGTAGGCCCCGGCTCCTTCACTGGGGTCCGCATCGGCGTCTGCCATGGCAACGCCATGGCCCTGGCCCTGGGTCTGCCCATCGTCGCCGTCAACGCGCTGGAGGCCCTGGCATACCCACAGCTGGGCGGCGACGCTCCTGTGGCGGCTATCATCGACGCCCGGAACGGCAACGGCTATGGGGCCTTGTATGCGCCTGACGGTGTGGCGCTGATCCCGCCATGCGCCGTGGAGATCGCCCCTTTTATGGAGTGCCTTCCCAAGGACGCCGTTCTGACCGGCACCGGCTTTCCCGGCGCGGACGGAGCCCTGCCTCTGGCGGGGAGCATCGCTTCCATCGCCGCTCGGCGAGGGGGTGAAAGGGCGGTCAGCCCCCTGTATCTGAGGCCCTCTCAGGCAGAAAGGAAGCAAAGAGCATGATGCTGATGCGGCCCATGACCAAGCGGGACATCGCCCGGGTCTATGAGATCGAAGTTCAGAGCTTTCGCTCCCCCTGGTCCAAGCTCTCTCTGTTGGGGGAGCTTCGTAACGATGTGGCGCATTACTATGTGGCGGAGGAGGGAGAACGGGTGATCGGCTATGCCGGCATGTGGCTCCTGTTCGACGAGGCCCATATCACCAATATCGCCATTGCGCCGGAGAAGCGGGGACGGCATCTGGGAAGATACCTGCTCTATGGCATGATGAAAGCCGCCTGTGAGCGCGGCGCTAAGAAGATGACCCTGGAGGTTAGGGAAACCAACACGGTGGCCCAGAACCTCTACTACAGCTTCGATTTTGAGAAGCAGGGCTTTCGCAAGCGCTACTACGATGACACAGGGGAGGGAGCCCTTCTGCTGTGGAACGACGATTTAGAGGTCACTTTGGAGAAAAACGCTTGCCTGAAAACGGCATTTGTCTTACAATAAATCGAATAATTGAGCAAGGAGACATGATATGAGTCTGTACAGCGATTGGAAAGCCCGGGCGGAGAGCCTGCAGAGCGACGCCGCCTATCAGCAGTATTGGAACAACTACTTTTCCCAGGAGACCGAGGTTTACAGGAAGGTCCTCCAAAGCCATGACGCCCCCCTCAGCGGCACGGTGAAGGCCCTCAGCGAGCAGGTGGGCATGGATCCGGTGGCCTTCGTGGGGTATCTGGACGGCGCCAACACTTCCTTTGCCGACGGGGAGAAGGACCTCGATTCCCTGACGGAGGACAGCGAGATCACCCTGAACTTCGACTTCGAGAAGCTCTTTTTCAACATGCACGAAGCCAAGGCCGACTGGCTCTTCAATCTGCCGGAATGGAACGGCGTCCTTTCCGAGGAGAAGCGTCACGAGATCACCAAGGCCTATCGCGCCTCCAAGATCTTTGTGAATACCGTCCAGGTGGGCCGCAACGATCCCTGCCCCTGCGGCAGCGGCAAGAAGTATAAGAACTGCTGCGGCAAGAATAAATAAGCACGTAAAGGGAGTACCGTCTGTGTATTTTTCTTATTGTGTTTTTCCTCCAAATAGCTCTTGTTGCTTTAGATTCAAGTTTTACTCCTGCGACAGTTCTTCTGGTGATCTCTTTTCTATGTTCAGTTTTTATCATTCGGCAAAGGAGAGTGGCAGTAACAAACGATCGAAGATTAGAAAGCTATTCAGAGCATTCAAAACAAAAACTGGATGAATACGAAAACTGGATTAAATGGACTGATATGGCTGAGAATTGACGCTATGCTTTCTGCTCTCGTTTTGAGCGCCTCTTTTATAGGATTCATGTGTCAAAGGTATGGCTATCCCGACAATCTCGTCTGACATGCTAACGGTTTCCAGGTTCTATTGTTCAGCTAATAGAACGGCAGTTACACAGCATTATGCTCTACTTCAACAATCTTCATTTATAGCTTGACATCGGACAACAAAATTTTCTTTTCGGAATCTCAGAAAAGAAGTTGACAGGAGCGCCGATCCTTGTTACAATATGAGACCGGAACTCCTGAATGCGCCTGTAGCTCAGCAGGATAGAGCAACGGCCTTCTAAGCCGTAGGTCCAGGGTTCGAATCCCTGCAGACGCGCCAAAGGCGCATCGTTCGCCGGGAGGAAAGCCCGGCGAGCGCATGCGTGTGCAGGGGAAGTTCATCCGAAAAATGCATATGGTGGGCGTAGTTCAGCCTGGTTAGAATGTCAGATTGTGGCTCTGAAGGTCGTGGGTTCGAATCCCGTCGCCCACCCCATTTTTTTTCGGATGAACAAACGGTGGGGTGTCGCCAAGCGGTTAAGGCACAAGACTTTGACTCTTGTATGCGCAGGTTCAAATCCCGCCACCCCAGCCAACTTGACCCGTTAGCTCAGCTGGCAGAGCATTTGACTTTTAATCAAAGGGTCCGGAGTTCGAATCTCCGACGGGTCACCAGCCTCTTGCAGCGCGGGCGTGGCGGAATTGGCAGACGCGCTGGATTTAGGTTCCAGTGCCGCAAGGCGTATGAGTTCAAGTCTCTTCGCCCGCACCAGGCAGGTATAGTGTAGCGGTAACACATTAGCCTTCCAAGCTGAGATCACGGGTTCGAGTCCCGTTACCTGCTCCAATTTTTGCCGGTCCGCCTGCAGAAGAGGCCTTTGACCGCTGGGCTCCAAAAATATTTTTGCGAACCCATTGACAACCGGCAGATTTTTGCTATAATACCTCTTGCGCGTGCGGGAATAGCTCATTTGGTAGAGCGCAGCCTTGCCAAGGCTGAGGTGGCGGGTTCGAGCCCCGTTTCCCGCTCCAGTATGCCTCCTTAGCTCAGTTGGCTAGAGCACCTGACTCTTAATCAGGGTGTCCAGGGTTCGAGTCCCTGAGGGGGTACCAATGAAAGAAGGATGTCACATGGCATCCTTTTTTCTTTCTCTTCGGGGACTCGAACGGGTGCGGTAGTGAATGAATG
>CADCMN010000012.1 GCA_902802575.1 uncultured Eubacteriales bacterium
ACGGGCAACTACGAGATGGGCGACACGGTCCACTTCTCCTTCAAGGGGAACGTGGCCCACGTCTTCTCCAAGGAGACCGACAGAAATCTGGAGTTCTAAGGGCCTCTCCATAGCTTTCCCCACAGAAAACCGCAGACCCGACCGGTTCCTTTTGCCGGTCGGGTTTTCGTGTGTGAAACGCTGACAGAACAGGACGGCTTGCGGTACTTTTTCGCCTGGCGCAAGGCGTTGCCGATCCGGAGGCGGTATTGAATTTTGGGGCAAAAGCGAGTAAAATAAATCAACAGGGCTGACCGCCGTTCGGCTGCGGGATGGGTCAAAACGACATCGTCGGCGGGAACGGCGCAGAAGGCTACGGCATAGGGATCATGGCGCAATATGGACGAAACAAGGACTGTTAAAAAACTGACCATCGGCATCCTGGCCCATGTGGACGCGGGGAAAACCACCCTGTCTGAGGCGCTGCTGTATCAGGCGGGGATGCTCCGAAAGCTGGGCCGAGTCGATCACAGGGACACGTTTCTGGACACCTTTGCCCTGGAACGGGATCGGGGCATCACCATCTTCTCGAAGCAGGCGCGCATCAGAACGGATGCGCTGGATATCACCCTGTTGGACACCCCGGGGCATGCCGATCTTTCCGGCGAGACCGAACGGGCCATAGCGGCCATGGATGTGGCTGTCATGGTCGTCAGCGGCACAGACGGCGTGCAGGCGCACACGGAAACCCTTTGGTCGCTGTTGCGCAGAGCGCGGGTGCCCACCTTTCTCTTTGTCACGAAGATGGACGCCGCCAAACAAACCAAAGCCGATCTTTTGGAGGATCTGCAAACCAGCTTCGGAGAGGGCTGCCTTGAATTGCCGGCGCCGGATGAAGAGGCGCTCGCCATGTTGGACGATGATGCGTTGGAAGGGTTTATGGAAACAGGCCATGTCTCCGATGGGGAGATCCTGCGCCTCATTCGCCTGAGAAAGCTCTTTCCTGTGTGCTTCGGCTCGGGCCTGCGGCTGGAAGGGGTGGATACGTTTCTGTCTCTTTTGGCAAAATATGCCCCCGTTCCGGCACGACCGTCCATCTTCGGCGCCAGAGTGTATAAGATCGGCCGAGATGCCCAGGCCGGGCGTCTCACCTTTATGAAGCTCACGGGCGGCAGCCTTTCCGTGCGGGATCCTCTGCGCTACCGCGGCGTCAACGGCGCGATCCTGGAAGAAAAGGCGGCGCAGCTGCGGCTGTATTCCGGCCAGAAATATGAGACGGTCCAAAGCGTCTGTGCCGGAGATGTGGTGGCGGTGACCGGCCTATCCGAGACCCGTCCGGGACAGGGCCTCGGCGCGGAGCCGGATGCCGAAACGCCCCTGCTGACTCCGGCCCTGGGGTATCGAATCATCCTGCCGCCGGGCGTGGATGAGAGGACGGCGCTTCCTAAGCTTCACCAGCTGGAGGAAGAGGAGCCGTTGCTCCACATCGTGTGGCAGCCGAACCTGGGCGAAATACAGGCTCAGCTCATGGGCCCCCTGCAAACGGACGTTTTGACGTCCCTGATCCGGGAACGTTTTGGCTGGGAAGTGAGCGTCGGCGCGGGGCGTATCCTGTATCGGGAGACCATCGCCGCGCCGGTGGAGGGCGTGGGCCACTTTGAACCTTTGCGACACTATGCGGAGGTGCATCTGCTGCTGGAGCCTGACGCGCCGGGCAGCGGGCTGTCCTTTGCTTCCGCCGTCAGTGAGGACGATTTGGATCTAAACTGGCAGCGGCTCATCCTCACACATTTGGCGGAGAAGGAGCATTTGGGGGTCCTCACCGGTTCGCCGCTGACAGATGTCAGGATCACCCTGATTGCCGGCAAGGCCCATCTGAAGCATACGGAAGGCGGGGATTTTCGGCAGGCCACGTATCGCGCTGTGCGGCAGGGGCTCATGCAGGCCCAAAGCATCCTCCTGGAGCCCTATTACAGCTTTCGGCTGGAGGTGCCTGTCTCGGATGTAGGCCGGGCTATCAGCGATATACAGGCCATGGGCGGCGTCCATGACGCGCCGGCGGAAGTGGGCGGCCGCATGGTCCTCACCGGCTCTGCGCCGGTATCCGCCATGGGGGCATATATGACCGAAGTGACGGCCTATACCCGGGGACGAGGACGGTTTTCCTGCCGTGTGGAGGGGTATAAGCCCTGTAAAAACGCTGATGCGGTGATCGCGGAGCGGCAGTACGATCCGGAAGCGGACCTTGAAAACACCCCGGACAGCGTGTTCTGCGCCCATGGCGCCGGCGTGGTGGTGAAGTGGCGGGACGTGGGGGAGTATATGCATCTGGACACAGGGTTTGGCAGAACGGCTCCTTCCTCCGAGCCTTTGCCCAAGCTTCGGCGGCGGAATCTGGATCTCGATGAAAAGGAGCTGGAGGCGATCATGACGCGGGAATTCGGCCCTGCCCGTACCAGCAGCGCCTATATCCCGCCGCGCACCGTCTCTGCGGCGGAACCGCCTGCGTCGACCGAAAAGACGCCCCAGTGGATCATAGTGGATGGCTACAACCTGATCTTTGCCTGGGATGAGCTCAAGGCGCTGGCGGAGAAAAACCTGGATCTGGCCCGCGGGAGGCTCATGGATATCCTCATCAACTATCAGAGCACCGTCGGTACCGAGGTGGTATTGGTGTTCGACGCCTACAAGGTGTCGGGCGGCGCTGGGGCAAAGTATACCGAGGGGCCCCTGCGCGTCGTGTTCACCAGGGAGAATGAGACGGCGGATATGTACATTGAGCGGCTGGTGGATGAGATAGGGAAAAACCAGGCCGTTCGGGTGGTGACCTCCGATTCCCTGGTGCGTCTGGGGGCGCTGCGCTCGGGCGTTCTGCGCACGTCATCGGCGGAGTTTATCCGCGAGGCGGAACAGGTCATGGAACGGATCGCAGAATCGATCCGAAGGAACAGGCAAGCGGTATGGAAGATAGAGAATTCTACAAGCGCATCGACGATCTCAGGGATCGTGCCCAACGACGGGGCGTCCTGACCAGAAGCGCTTTTTTGACCCCGGCGGAGCAGTTTGCCCTGCAACGCTATTATACCGGCGACGACCTGGTGCTCACCGGCGGACAACCGGATTGTGAGCGGCAGGTGGCGTTCTTTCTGCCGGAATACATGGAGCCGGAGAGCTTTGATCCGACCGAGCACATACGAGCTCTCCGCTTCGAGGCTCACTTCGGCATGCCCGGCCATCGGGACTACCTGGGAGCGGCCATGGGATTGGGCATCGCCCGCGCATCCCTGGGGGATATTCGGCTGTTTGACGAAGTCGCCTATGTGTTTTGTCTGTCCGCCGTAGAGCCCTTGCTGCTGGAGGAATTGAAAAAAGTCGGGCGCGTTAGCGTCACGGCCTCGGCCTGCACTCTTTCGGACGTCCCCCGGCCCGTCGTCCATGTGAAGACGATTACCTTCACGGTCAAAAGTCTGCGCCTTGATGCGGTGACAGGCGCCCTCTTCGGCCTCAGCCGCACGGCGGCGGCGGAGCTTATTCGCCTGGGGGCTGCCAGCCTCAATTACGCTGTCTGCGACAGGACGGACGCGCCCGTGCGGGAAGGGGACGTCATCTCCTTGCGAGGACATGGGAAGGGCCGCTTGCGATCCATCGGCGGCCGCTCAAAAAAAGACCGCCTCTTTGCGGAGGCGGAGGTGTATCTGTAGCCGGTTGGCTCAGGACGGGGGAGCCTTTTTCGGCTGACCCGGGATCGTCAGCCAGCCAGGATCTCGAAGCGCACTGCGCCGTCCAGAGCTGTGGCGGCGGCCAGCAGAGATTCCAGCGAGCAGGTCATACCCGAGGTTTCGGCGGCAATGGTCACGGCCGCGCAGCCATCGGTGGGGATGCTCTGGTTGATGGTGAGGATGTTGGCGCCGGAGCGGGCAAACACCGAAAGCACGTCGGACAGCACCCCCGAGCGATTCTTCAGCAGGGCGTAAAAGGTGATGATATGGCCGGTGGTCATATCGGTGAAGGGCTGGATGGCGTCCCGATATTTATAGTAGGCGCTGCGGCTGATGCCCACTGCCTTGGCCGCGTCGCCGGCGGTATTGACTTCGCCGGCCCGCAGCAGCCGATTCGCTTCCGCCACCTTCAAAAAGATCTCCGGCAGCACCTCCGCTGCCACCAAATAATAATGGGAACTGGTGTTCATCGGTCTTACCTCCTTTTCGGTTCGTGTTGGCTGTTACAGCATGCCATAGGGCAGATAGGCAAGAAGGGCGCGGGGGTCCGCTTCGGATACGGCGCCATAGGCTTCCAGAGCCTCAGCGGCGGTCTCCCTGCGCACGGTATAATGGCCGTAGCTGCGGAACAGCCAGGTCTTCTGTTCCCCGTTGTTATCTACGGACAGGGGCGTCGTCGGCCGATCACTATAGAACGCCGAGGCGCCCGCACTGATATCAAGGCAATCCGCCAGCACGTTGGACGCTGTGGGCCAGCCGCCGGCGCCGGCGCCGAAGAAGCTCTGCTTGCCGATGCGCTTTGCATAGAGAGACACCAGATTGGCGCTGCCGTTGGATTGGGCTTCGGGCGTGGAGGCAGGGAAGAGCGTGGGACAAACGAAGGCGGTGACGCTGCCCTCCTTTTTTTCGGCCCGGGCGTTCAGCTTCCATACCAACCCTCTTTCTCTGGCCCAGGCGATGTCCGCCACGGTCATGTGGGAGATGCCGATGCAGGGGATGTCCTGCTCTTTGATGAGGGCGGAGAAGGCCAGGTTCGCGCTCAACACCAATTTGCGTCGGGCGTCATAGCCTTCCACGTCGTCAGTGGGATCGGCTTCGGCGTAACCCAGCTGCTGAGCTTCCTTCAAAAGCTCGGCATAGGAAGCGTTGCGAGACGTCATCTCCGAAAGGATATAGTTGGTGGTGCCGTTGAGGATCCCTTCCACGGCGGTGATGCTGTCCATCCGCGCAATGCGGCCGATGGAGGAGAGCCACGGAATGCCGCCGCCAGCCCCCGCTGTACACCGAAGGCACACGCCGTTTTTTGCGGCCAGGTCCACCAGCTCCCGATAGTAGGCGCAGACCACCGCTTTGTTGGCGGTCACCACATGCTTTTTCGCGCGCAGCGCCGAGGCGATGTATTCATAGGCCGGGTGGATGCCGCCGATCAGCTCCACCACCAGATCCACCTCCGGGTCGTTCCGTATGGGATCAAAGGAATCCACCTCCTGGCATGGGAGCCCTCGGGGACGACGGGTCAGAAGCGACTTGACGGTCAGCGACGGCTGCTCCTCGCACAGGGCATAAAAGGCTTTGCCGACGGTGCCATAGCCCAGCAACCCGATTTGCATGCCTTTTTCCTCCTCTCCGTGTTTTTCACAGGGAGGCTGTGTCCGCGTCAGAAAAACACTTGACTTTCAATAGAAGACAATATATCATATACTCTAATGAAATGCAAGACCTTTTTATCCACGACGACAAATCGCAAAGCACGAGGAGCCATATGATCTATCAAAGCACACGGAATAACGACCTGAAAGTCTCCAGCGCCCAGGCGATACTGGATGGCATGGCCCGGGACGGTGGCCTCTACAGCCCCGCGTCCCTGTCCGACCTTGAGTTCGACTGGCAAGGCTTGTTGCCCCTGTCGACCCAGGAGATGGCGGTAAAGATCCTATCAGCGCTGCTGCCGTCGTTCTCAGAGGAAGAGATGGCGGCTTTGGTGCGGCAGGCGTATGTGGGAAAGTTTGAAACCGATGAGCTGACGCCCACGGTGAGCGTGGGGGAGGATACCGTTCTGGAACTGTTCCGGGGCCCCACCAGCGCCTTCAAGGATGTGGCTCTGTCCATGCTGCCCGTGCTCATGACCGCTGCCCGGCAGAAATGCGGCGTGACCGATGAGATCCTCATTCTGACCGCCACCAGCGGCGACACGGGCAAGGCGGCTATGGCCGGCTTTCAGGACGTGCCCGGCACCAGGATCGTGGTGTTCTATCCCTATGGCGGGGTCAGTCCGGTGCAACAGGCCCAGATGGTCACCCAGGCGGGGGACAATGTCTGCGTTTCGGCGGTGCGCGGCAATTTTGACGACGCTCAAACCGGCGTCAAGCGTATTTTTGCTCAGGTGGAGAAGAAAGGATTGCTTCAGGGGAAGGGCGTGCGGCTGTCCTCCGCCAACTCCATCAACATCGGACGGCTGGCGCCCCAGGTGGTCTACTACTTCCGCGCCTATGCCAACCTGGTCCGGGGGGGCAGGATAGCCGTGGGCGACCCCGTGGACTTCGTGGTGCCTACCGGCAACTTCGGCGACATCCTGGCGGGGTATTTTGCCAAGATGATGGGATTGCCCGTCGGTCGGCTGGTGTGCGCCTCCAATGCCAACAACATCCTCACGGATTTCCTGCACACGGGGGTCTATGACCGGAACCGGCCGTTTTACAAGACGACCTCGCCTTCCATGGATATCCTGGTTTCCAGCAATCTGGAGCGGTTGCTGTTCCTGCTGTCCCAGGATGCAAAGCTGGTGGAGACGCTGATGGATGCGCTGTCCAGGACCGGCGTCTACCGAGTGCCTGCCTCCTTGAAGGCGCAGCTCGATAAGGTGTTTTATGCCGCCAGCTGCGACGATCTCGGCACCAAGGAAGCTATCGGGCAGGTCTGGCGACGGTACGGCTATCTGATGGACACGCACACGGCGGTGGCCTATGATGTGGCTCAGCAGTATAAGGCCGCCTGCCCGGCGCACGCCCCTGTGGTGATCCTGTCCACGGCCTCTCCCTATAAGTTCCCGGCAGCGGTGCTGGAGGCTCTGGGGGAGACGGCGGACGACGACGAGTTTCGGGCTATGGAGCGGCTGGAAGCCGTTACGGGCGTGCCCCTGCCGAAGAATCTGCGGGGGCTGCGGGATCGGCCGGTGAGACACCGGGATGTGATCGGGCCGGAGGATATGCTGACATACATTCTGGACAAAGCCGGAAGATAGGAGAGATACGATGGATTTGGTATGCTTGGATATGGAAGGGGTGCTGACGCCTGAGATTTGGATCGAATTTTCCCGTGTGAGCGGCATTCCCGAACTAAAACGAACCACCCGGGACGAGCCGGATTATTGTAAGCTCATGCATTGGCGCATGGAGATACTGAAGGAGCACGGCTTGGGATTGAAGGAGATACAGGCCGTCATCGCCAAGATCGATCCTCTGCCCGGCGCCCGACAATTTCTGGACGCCCTTCGGGACAGGGCCCAGGTGGTGATCCTCAGCGACACCTTCGAGGAATTCGCTCAACCTCTTTTGCAGAAGCTGGATCGTCCCACCATCTTCTGCAATTCCCTGGTCGTTTCCCCCGGGGGGGAGTTGACGGACATCCGCATGCGCTGCAAGGATTCCAAGCTCTCCACCGTCCGCGCGCTGCAGAGCGTGGGCTTTGAGACCATCGCCGTGGGGGACAGCTACAATGATCTTGACATGCTCCTTGCCAGCAAAGCGGGTTTCCTCTTTCGCACCACGGAAAGGATCAAAGCGGATCATCCCCAGCTGCCCGCGTTCACCGAGTACGCCGAGCTGCTCTCTGCCATCACGGAAGCTCTTTCCTAAATCCACCGACATCGACGGCCTATCCTGTAAGCGATCCTTGAAAGGGACTGTTTACAGGATTTTCTGCTGTACCCCGAAGTGGGTTTGTGGTATCCTATGAAGCAGGAAAGGAGGCATGGATATGGAGCAGCGCTGGTATGCGGCCATCGATCTAAAATCCTTCTACGCCTCCGTGGAGTGCGTAGAACGGGGATTGGACCCTTTGGACGCTCTGTTGGTGGTGGCGGATCAAAGCCGCACGGAGAAGACCATCTGCCTTGCCGTGTCCCCGTCGTTGAAGGCTCACGGCGTTCCCGGCCGTCCGCGGCTGTTCGAGGTGGAGGAAGTCATGGGGCGGGTGAACACCCTTCGGAAGATGGCGGCGCCCCGACACAGGCTGGAGGGCAGCTCCGCCTCCGCTCAGGAGTTGAAAGGGGATCTGCGTCTTGCGGCGGAGTATATCGTTGCGCCGCCCCAGATGCGCAAATACATGGCGTACAGCGCCAGGATCTATGGCGTCTATCTTCGCTACATTGCGCCGGAGGACATCCAGGTCTATTCCATCGACGAGGTGTTCATCGACCTCACGAAGTACCTCAGCACTTACGCGCTGACGCCCCGGGCGTTGACGGAAAAGATGATGGAGGACGTGCTGCGGGAAACCGGCGTCACCGCCACAGCCGGCATCGGCACCAATCTGTATTTAGCCAAGGTGGCCATGGACATAGTGGCCAAGCGCGCCGCCCCCAACGAACATGGCGCACGGGTGGCAGAGCTGGACGAAATGAGCTACCGAAAGGAGCTGTGGGACCATCGGCCGATCACCGACTTCTGGCGGGTGGGCCGGGGCACCGCCCGGCGGCTGGAGAGCCGGGGGATCTACACCATGGGGGATCTGGCACGCATGTCCTTGACCGGGGAGGATACCCTGTACCGTATTTTCGGGGTAAACGCAGAGCTGCTCATCGACCATGCCTGGGGCTATGAACCCTGCACGCTGGAGACCGTGAAGGCCTATACCCCGGAGTCCAAAAGTTTGTGCAGCGGACAGGTTTTGATGCGGCCCTATGCTTTTTCCGAGGCGCGGCTCATCGTTCGGGAGATGGCGGAGATCCTGGCCATGGACCTGGTCAACAAAGGCATGCTGGCAGGGGAGGTGGGCCTGTATATAGGCTACGATGTGGAAAATCTGGCCGGCGCTTCGCCCTATGCCGGAGAGATCGTGGTGGACTATTACGGCCGCCCTATGCCCAAACCCACCCACGGCGGCCATCGCTTCCGGGAGCGGACCGCCTCCGCCAAAGCCATCACAGAGGCTGTGGCGGCTATTTTTGATCGGGTGGCGGACCCAAGCCTCACGGTGCGCCGCATCCAGGTCTTTGCAGGCCGGCTCCAAGAGATGGGCATCGCTCCGGCGGAGGGACGGAGCGAGCAGCTGGATCTCTTCACCGATCCGGAGGCGGCGGAGCTGGCGCGCCAAACGCGGGAAATGAAGCAGCAACGAGAGCGGTGCGTTCAGAAGGCGGTGCTGGACATACGAAAAAAGTACGGCGGCAACGCTATATTGAAGGGCATGGATCTGAAGGAAGAGGCCACCATCCAGGACCGCAACGAGCAGATCGGCGGTCACAGGGCGTAAGGGAACACAAAAGGACCGCTTTGCCGGCGGTCCTTTTTGCGTCAAAATCATCATTTATTTTCGGCGGAACAGCACCTCGCTGTCGATCCCGTAACACTGGACGTGCTGGGGATGGGGCGGGGTCAACCCGTTGCTCCAGCTCAAGGCGGTGTCGCGAGCGTAGGTGTAGAGCTCCGTCAGCGTGATCTGCTTGTCCCCATTCTGATCCGCAGGCGTGGCGCCGGAATAGACGCCTTTGGGGTAGGTGCAGCCCATGCCCTGGATGAGCGCAGCGGTAAAACAGCCTTGACGATAATGAGATCCATCGAAGTAATAATCAAGGGACGTCTCCGTTTTAGAAGAGGCCGTGATGACGATGAATTTGCTCTGGGCCAACTCGCCGCTCTTGGCGGCAGCTCCCTGACTTGACACCAGCTTGTAGCCGGAGAAGGCGTCGATGACAGCCTGGTTATACGCCTTCAGCATCTTATCCGCGTCCTTGCTGCCGGCTGCTTTATCGATGGAATTGCCGCTGTAGCAGCTGTCCAGGATCACGATCACCCGGCCGTTCACCTTGGATAGGGCTTCAGCCAGCTCAGGGAACGTGATATCATTCTCGTCAATGGCGATCAAAGCGCCGTGAGTCAAAGGCCTGGAGGCAGAGCTGCGGCCGTGGCCCGAATAGTAGAACAGGGATACGCTGCTGTCGGTGGCGCCCTTGAAGGTGGTGCTGATGGCCTTCAGGATCTCCCGCTTCGAGCTGTTGGGCAGGGTCTTCACGGAGAAGGCGTTGTCCAACCCCTTCAGCATGCCCGCCATGGCGTTCATGTCGTTCACACAGCCATACAGCGGGGAGGACGGATATTCATTCTCGCCGATCAGCAATGCCCGGTAGGGACCGGTGATGGGAGCCGGTTTCACCGTCATCCTGACTTTGGCGGAATAATGAACGCTGGTGTTGTTGTAGAGCTTGCAGCGGAAGTGCATGCCGCTGCGGCTGATCTTCGCGGCAATGGTGCAGGTTTCACGGACCCCCTTGCTCACCGGAGTCCACACCGAGCTGCCGGCGTTCTGATACTCCCACTGGACGCCGGTATAGCCGGTGGCGTCCACAGTGAATCGGGCGAATTCATCCTCGTATAGGGCGACGGAACGGGGCTGCTGGCTGATCTTGATCCTGACGCGCAGCAGCGCCTTCTGACTGCATGCTTCGTCCCCTCTGTCGTTGGCAGCCACGCAATAATAGGAGCAGCCGTCAGCATCGCGGCTCACTTGCAGGGACAGGGTGGCAGAAGTGGCGCCCTCTATAGGGCTTTCCTGATGATCGGCCGTGATTTGATACCACTGGAACCGTGTCGCCCCCACGGTCTTTACGTTCAGTGCGACGGTCTTGCCTTCACAGGCTTTGACGGATTGAGGCTGGCGCTTGATCGCCAAGGGGATCTGCTGTACCGTCAGCGTGGCCGGGGCGCTGTATAGCAGGGAGGAACCGCCGTTGGACACCCGGGCGCGGTAGCGGTAACCGTCGCAGAGGGTGGACCCCATCACGGAATAATAGCTCCCCGAGACGCCGGTGTCGTGCCAGTTGGCATCGATATCCGTTTCGCCCGGCAGCAGATACTGCCACCGGATCAAAGTGGCGCCGGCTGTTTTCACCTTAAAAGTGGCAAGCTTGCCCTCGTTCACCTGAATGTTCCGGGGCTGGACCTTGATGGCCAAGGCGACGGGGCTATCCTCGGTGTAGTGCCAGTTGGCGTTCAGCAGGCATTCGTTGTCGCGATAGATGCTGATCTTTACCCGGTCCGCCGCCCGGCCCTGGTAATGGACATCCGTCAAGGAGGAGCAGTTCAGGAAAGCGTCGGCGTCGATGCGAGTGACGTTTAGGGGCAGGTGTATGGATCGAAGATCGGTACAGTGAGCAAAAGCTTCGTCGCCGATGGCGTTCACCGTGCGGGGAAGAACGACAGCGGTCAGCGAATCGCAGCCAAGGAACGCTTTTGCACCGATGACAGTGATCCCTTTGGACAGGGTCACGCTCAAAATCTGATGGGAGAAGCCGTTGACCGTCCAGGGATTCTCCTGATTCGAAGAATAATTGTACATAGGGCCGGAGCCGGTGATCGCGAGCTCGCCGGAATCCGGATCGAACTGCCAGCGAAGGTTGCTGCCGCACTGGCCTTCGGTGGCGTGATCCTTGGCGGGACCCGCTTCCTGAACGGTTGCCGGAACCGCCGCTTCCAGATGGTCCGGGGATAGGGCTTCCGCCTCTCTTAAGCCGCTCAAGGGGCCGGGCAGCGCAAAGCTCGTCAACAGCATCAGAGCCATGACGATCCATGCGAGAACTCTTTTCACATTCATAGAACAGAGCATCCTCCTTCATTGCCGGGGGCTAATCTATGTACGCAGAGCTTTTTACATACCATACCATCATCAGTATATCATAAAAGACTTTTTTTTCAAGAGAACATGCAAGGTTCCGCTGATTCTTTTGCAACGCGAAACAAGGGACCGTCATTATCAACGGTCCCTTGTGCTGAGGCCGGTCGCTTTTATTTGCGGAGGAACAGCACCTCACTGTCAGATCCATAGCACTGGGCGTGCTGATGATCGCTCCAATACTCGGTCGTGTCGCAGGTGTATCTGTATATCTCGCCCAGGGTGATCGAATCATCGTGATCCGTATCCGCCGGCATACTGCCAGAATAGGCGCCATTAGGGTAGGTACAGCCCATGCCCTGGATGAAAGCGGCGGTAAACTGACCCTGGCGGTAGCCGGACCCGTCATAGGAACCATCCCAAGAGGTCTCCGTCTTGGAGGAAGCGGTGATGACGATGAACTTGCTTTGAGCCAGCTCGCCGGATTTTGCTGCCGCAGGCCCATCCGCTGCCAAATAGTAGCCGGAGAAGGCGTCGATGACAGCCTGGTTGTACGCTGCCAGAAATGCATCCGCATTGCCGCTGCCGCCGGACGCTTTGTCAATGGCGGCGCCGCTGAAGCAGCTGTCCAAAATGACGATCACCCGGCCGTTCGTCTGAGCCAATGCGTCTGCAAGCTGCGAGAACGTAATGATCTGTTCGTCAACGGGGAACAAAGCTCCATGCCTCGGCGTGGATGAAGCGCCGTACCCATGCCCTGAATAATAGAACAGGGATGTGTCGTTGCCGGTGGCGTCCGCAAAGACGGTGCCGATGGCGCTGAGGATCTCATCTTTGGTGCTGTTGGGCAACGTGGTCGTGACATAGCCGTTGGAAAGCCCTTGGAGCATGCCCGCCATTGAAGTCATATCGTTGACGCAGCCCTGCAGGGGACTGTCGATATAGTCGTTTTCGCCGATGAGCAAGGCGCGGTATTGTGCGGTGGACAGTGTCAACGACACCGCATCGGTGTACAGACACAGCTCGCCGTTGGACACCTTGCAGCGATAGGTACAGCCGGTAAGAGAGGCGTCCGCTACCAGGGAATAGGAGGAGGAGACGGCCCCGCTTATGGCATACCAGGTGGTTTCACCATATCTTTGGCACTCCCATTGATAGCCGGTGGCGCCGGTTGCCGTCACGGTGAAGACGGCGGTTTGACCTTCCGTCACAAGAACAGAGACCGGCTGGGAGACGATGGAAAGTACGGTCAGCGTCACTGCATCGGTGTAAAGATAGTTTGCGCCGCTGAGCACCTTACAGCGGTAGGCACAGCCGTTCATGCTGGCGTCCGCTCTTATCTGAATGCTGTTGTTAGGGGAGGGGGATTCGGAAATAGTGTGCCAGACGAAACTGCCGGGATAGCACCATTGCCATTCATAGAGGGGGGAACCGACAGTGACGGTGGCTTCCGCTGTGAAACTGACCAACTCCGCCTGTCTCGCAAGCACCGGTTGAGGCTGGGTCACGATGGTGATTTCACCGTTCACCGTCAGTAGGGCCGTGGCGCTGCTGAGGATGGTTCGGCTGTTGGACACCAGGCAGCGATAGGCGCATCCGTTGTTCTCTGCAGTTGCGGTCACGGCATAGGTAGCGGTCGAGGCGTCGTCGCCCGGCGCGTCGGCCCAGAAATAGGCGCCGGCCGGCCGGTATTGCCATTGAAAGTCGGTGGCGCCCAAGGCGGCCACCGTGAATGTGACGTTGCAGCCCAGATCCACCGCAACGGATTGAGGCTGCGACAGGATGGTGATTCCGGAGACGGTCACCGTCAATTTCGCCTTGGAGGAATACTTCACCGAAGTGTTGTTCCTCAGCCGGCAGCGGTAGACGGTGCCGGTATCGCTGAGCTTCGCTAAGACGGAATATGTTTCACTTACGGCGCCTTCCACCTCTTCCCAGACTTTGGAGCCGGGCTGTTGACGCTCCCACTGAATGTCCGTATGCCCGGCGGCGGTCACGGTGAACCGGGCGAAGTAGCCCTCGCCCACCTTCACGGACTTAGGCTGCTTCCGAATGGTGATGTTCACGTGCATCAGCGCGGGAGTGCTGGCGATCTCATCCCCTCTGTCATTGGCGATAACGCAATAATAGGCGCAGCCGTCATTATTGCGGCTTGCGGTCCGGCCCAGGGTGTTAAAAACCGCGCCGCCGACAGGATCTTCTCTGCCGTCGGGGGTTATCTCGTACCACTGATACCGGGTCGCGCCGACGGCTTTCACCTTGAAGGTGACCGTCTTGCCATCGTTGGCCTTCACAGACCGAGGCTGGGCCTTGATGGCCAGTTCGACAGGCCGTACCGTCAGCGTGGCCGCGCTGCTGGGCAGGGGCGGAGTCGTGCCGTTGGACACCAAAGCACGATAGCGGTAGCCGTCGCAGCGAGTGGATCCCATCACGGACAGGGAGTCCGCCGTGACGCCGGTGTCGCGCCAGTTGTCATCGGTATCCGCTTCGCCGGGCAGCAGATACTGCCACCGGATCAAGGTGGCGCCGGCGGTTTTCACCCTGAAGATGGCCGTCTTCCCTTCGTCCACCCTAAGGCTCTTGGGCTGGGTCTTGATCCGGACATTGCCGGCGGTGTAGGGCTTGACGTAGGTCCAATTGGCGTTCAACAAACATGCGTTGTCGCCATAGATGCTGATCTTCACCCGGTCCTCCGCCCGGCCCTGGTAATGGACGTCCGTCAAGGCGGAGCAGTTCAGAAAAGCGCCGGCGTCGATGCGAACGACGCTCCTGGGCAGCACGATGGATTGCAGTCCGGCACATTGATCGAACGCTCTTTCTCCGATGATTTTTGCGCTGACGGGCAGGCTGACGGACGTGAGCGCGGTGCAGCCGCTGAAAGCATAGCTGCCGATGCGGGTGAGCCCCTTGGGCAGGGAAACGCTTAAAATATCATCGGCAAAAGCATCTATCGTCCAAGGAGTTTTCTGATCCGGGCCATAGTCATACATGTCGCCGGAGCCGGTGACGACGAGCTCGCCGGAATCCGGATCGAACCGCCATCGGAGGTTGGGACCGCACTGGCCTTCGGCGTCAGGATCTTTGGCGGCGGCTTTCTCCCCAACGGTTGTTTGTCCCGGGGCATATAGATGTGCCAAAGACGCGGCTTCCGCTTCGCGCAGCGCGCTCAGGGGACCGGGCAGCCCGATACTCGTCAGCAGCATCAAAGCCGCGACGACCCATGCCAGGGACTTTCTTGGTTTCATGGAATGTCGTTTCCTCCTTTTCGACATGCATACGCATACAAAACTATATAAATTGACGCAGAGCTTATTTTTATTATACCAAAAAAACGGATGTATTCAAGAGGGCACAGATAAAACAAAGGGCCGTCGGGGACGGCCCTTTGCGTTCGTTTGGGCTTGTAGGGGCTTATTTGCGGCGGAAGAGCACTTCGCTGGCATTGCCGTAGCACTGCGAGTGCTGCAGGGTATCGGTGTGTCTCTGCTTATTCCATGTCAACGTCTGATTATAGGAATAATTGTAGATCTCCTTGAGTGTGATTAGCTTATTCTTGTTTTTGTCCGCAGGCATGGAGCCGGAATACTCCCCGTAGGGGTAGGTGCAGCCCATGCCCTTGATGAGAGCGGCCGTGTAGAAGAACTGGGGATAGCCGCTGCCATCGGGGCCCCAACCATTCGCTGCCCAGCCAACTTCAGCAGCCGCTGCAGAAGTGAGGACGACGAACTTGCTGGTGGCCAGCTCCCCGTATTTTTCCGCTGCAGCGCCGGCGAAGGCGTCGATGACCGACTGGTTATACGTGTCGAGCATATCCTCCATAGCCTGGCTGTCGCCATCGCCCTTGCCGATGGCGGCGCCGCTGTGGCAACTGTCCAAAATGACGATCACCCGTCCCTTGACGTTGGACAGTTTGTTCGCCAATTCGTACATCCAGATCCAGCTGCCGCTGATGGGGCACAGGGCGCCCAATTCAGGACGATAGCTGGAACTGCCACCATGGCCCGAATAGTAGAACAGGGACACGTCGTAGTCCGAGGCGCCCGAGAAGGCGGTGCTGATGCCGTTCAGGATCTGGCTTCGGGAGGCGTCCTTCAGGATGGTGGTGGTGAAGCTGTTGTTGAGCCCCTTGAGCATGCCGTTCATAGCGTCCACATTGTAGGAAGCGCCGGCCAAGGGCTTGCTGGAATAATTGCTTTCGCCGATGAGCAGCGCCCGGTAGTGCACTTTCGGCTTCACCGTGAGCTTGGCCGCGTTGGAATACTTCACTCCGGACAGGTTGGACACCCGGCAGCGGAAGGAGAACCCGCTGTTGTGCAGGCTTCCGTATACGCACAGGTAGGAGGAAGTTTTTCCGCTCCAATCCGTCCAATTGCTGCTGTTGGGACCGCGATACTGCCACTGAAGGTCGGTGGCGCCGGGAGCGCCCACATAGAACCAGGCATATTCCTCCTCGTTGATCGTGGTGTTCTTCGGCTGGTTCGCAATGGAGAGCCTCAACAGCACCTGGGCATGTTTGCTTTCCAGGTAACCGCCTCTGTCGTTGGACACCGCGGCCCAAACCTCCATGCCGTCATAATAGGAATCATCGATGTAGAGGGAAAGGCTGTTCTGATCGGTGCCCAGAACAAGCACCTCATCGTCGTCGGCATACTTGCCAAGCCACTGAATGTGGGTGGCGCCCGCCGTGTTCACCCGGAAGGTGACCTTCTTGTTTTCCGCGGTCTTGACGGTCCTGGGGTTGGACTGGATGGCAAGGGCGACCTGCTTCACCGTCAGCGTCGCCGCGCTGCTGTACAGGGTCGTGCTGCCGTTGGACACCCTGGCCCGATAGCGGTAGCCGTTGTTGAGGCTGCCCATGACGGTATAGGATTCCGCCGTGACGCCGGTGTTATACCAGGCGGTGGATCCGGGCTTCTGATACTGCCAGTCGATCCTGATGGCGCCGGTGGCTTTCACCCGGAAGGTGGCCGTTTTGCCTTCGTTTACCTGGATGCTCTTGGGCTGAGTTTTGATGGCCAGCGTGGCGGTGTTGTTCCTGGTGTAGGTCCAGTTGGCGTTCAGCAAATAGTCGTTGCCGCTTCGGATAGTGATCTTCACACGCTGATCCGCAGTGCTCTGGTAATACACATACCGCAGCTTGGTGCAGCCGGTGAACGCATAGGCATCGATGAGGGTGACGTTCTTAGGCAGATACAGGGACACCAGGCTTTGGCATTGTTCAAACGCCCCTTCTCCGATGGTTTTCACCGAGCTGGGCAAATTGATGGACGTGAGCGCTGTGCAGCTGTAGAAAGCGTAGTCGCCGATGCGGGTAAGCCCCCTTGGCAGGGAAACCTCCTTGACCTGGGATGCGATTTCACATTCCACCCAGGGATTCTCCCAATCCGGATCATAATCATACATATCGCCGGAGCCGGTGATGACCACCTTGCCGGTGGAGGAATCGAACTCCCAAAAGAGGTTATCGCCGCACCAGCCGCAATCGTCATAATAGTCGTCCGTCTTGACGGTACTTTCCTTGGCCGCCGGAGCGGAGATCAACGCCTGATCCACTGTCGCGGCTTCCGCTTCGCGGACCGCGCTCAGGGGGCCGGGCAGCGCAACGCTCGTCAGCAGCATCAGGGCCGTGACGATCCATGCCATACACCTTCTTGCTTTCATATCCATCCTCCTTTTTTTGCGTAAAGAACCATCTGAATGACGTAAAAATATGTTCTCTTCCTTATAATGCCATAATAGAGATTGTGTGTCAATAGGCATGGATAATATAAGACCGCCGTATCTGGCGGTCTTATAGAGCGTGCTTTTTCGTGTGTGGGCGGCTCACTTGCGGCGGAAGAGCACTTCGCTGGCGTTGCCGTAGTACTGAGCGTGCTGCGCACCGTCCCAATACAAAGCGGTGTCGCGGGCATACTCGTAGATCTCCCCCAGCGTGATGCAGTCGTCACCGTTGGCGTCAGCGGGCATATGGCCGGAATAGACGCCGTTGGGGTAGGTGCAGCCCATGCCCTGGATCAGGGCAGCGGTGAACTGTCCCTGGCGCAGACCGGAGTTGTCGTAGTAGTAATCGTGGGAGGTCTCCGACTTGGACGACGCCGTGATAACGATGAATTTGCTCGTCGCCAGCTCGCCGGACTTCGTCGTCTTTTCCTTGGTGGCGGAGCCATCCTCCGCCAGATAGTATCCGGAGAAGGCGTCGATGGCGGCCTGGTTATACGCCTGTATCATCTGATCCGCGTCTTGGCCGCCACCATTCTTGTTGATGGCGTCGCCGCTGAAGCAGCTGTCCAGAATGACGATCACTCGACCGGGGATATAGGACAGCTTGTTGGCCAGCTCAGCGAAGGTAATATCGCTCCCGACAACGGGACATATGGCGCCGGATGACGAGCCGTGTCCCGAATAGTAGAACACGGATACGCTTTCGCTCGTGGCACCGAAGAAGGTGCTTTCAATGGCAGTCATGATCGCGGCACGGTCGCTGTTGGGCAGCGTCCTGGTGGCGAACTTGTTCTTCAACCCGCGCAGCATGCCCGCCATGGCGCTCATGTCGTTGACGCAGCCATAGAGCGGGGAGGAACTGTAGTTGTTCTCGCCGATGAGCAGGGCCCGATAGGTCCCCCGATTGATGCTGGGCGCCGATTTTACCGTCAATTTGGCCGTGGAGGAGACTTTCTCGCTCGTTTCATTATATGCCCGGCAGCGGAAGACGATGCCGCTGTAATTGAGCGAGCAGTCTGACAGAGAGAAACGGTCGTCATAACAGCCCAACTCGTACCAGGTCTTATCGCCGGGGACCTTGATTTCCCAGGAATAACTGGTGGCGCCGGGAGCGTCCACGCTGAAAGCAACGCTTTCGCCTTCGAGCACAGTGACGGATTTGGGCTGTGTTTTGAATTTAACGTTCACAAACAGCTGCCCGGGATCACTCTTTTCGTGGTTGCCGTCGCTGTCATATACGATGCAGCGGAAGCACCAGGCGGACATATAGCCGGTGGCGGTCAGCGTTAGGGTGTCGGTCCCGTATTCCCAGATGGACCAGTCCGAATCGTCGCTGGGAACGCCCCAGGGCTCCAGATACTGCCACATATACTGGGTGGCGCCCTGGGCCTTCACTTTGAAAGTGACCTCCTTGCCGGCGTCCGTCGTGATCTTCTTCTTGGGCTGGGTCTTGATCTTCAGCGGGGCATAGTTTACCGTCAGCGTCGCCGCGGCGCTTTTCAGAGTGGTCGAACCGTTGGACACCTTGCAGCGGTACTGGTAGCCGTTATGGTCATAGTCGGCCCACACGGTTAAGGAATCCGACGTGACCCCGGCGTTCTGCCAGTTCGATTCCACATCGGGATCATCGGCGTCCAGAAACTGCCACTGGATGGAAGTAGCCCCGGTCGCTTTCACTTTGAAAACCACGTATTTGCCATCGTTCGTCTTGATGTCTTTAGGCTGGGTCTTGATGGCCAGGGGGTCGGTGTTAGCCTTCTTGTAGGTCCAGTTGGCGTCCAACAGATCCTTGTTGCCGTCGCGGATCATGATTTTTACCCGGTCGGCCGCCTTTGCGTCGTATTTAACGGAAGTCAACGCGTAGCAGCAATAGAAGGCATACCAATCGACCTGCTTGACGCTTTTTGGAAGGTCCACAGACGCAAGGCTGTAGCAATTCTCAAATGCGTTTTCGCCGATGGTCTTCACCTTGCCGGGAATGGCGATAGTCGAGAGCGCGTAACATTTATAGAAGGAATAGGAACCGATAGAAGTAAGGCCTTTGGGCAGGCTGACGCTCATGATGTCGGAAGCGAAGCCCAATTGAACCCAGGGGGTGCACCCTTCGTCATACTCATACATGTTCCCGGAGCCGGTGATGACCAGCTCCCGGGTGTTGGAATAGTATTCCCAATGAAGATTGGGACCGCACATGCCGCTGTCGGAATAGTATTTTTCCTCCGCGCCTTTCGGGGACGTTGGCGTGGTGACATCCGCCGCGGCTTCCGCCTCGCGGACGCCGGGCAGCGCAAAGCTCGTCAGCAGCATCAACGCCGCCACGACCCATGCCAATAACCTTCTTGTCTTCATAAGAACGGGTACCTCCTTGCTTATAGTGTGGAATGCTTCACCGTGATGCGGTATATCATCGACCAATATCCGCAACATACATATTTATACTACACCATGGCCAAATTGTTTTTCAAGACAAAAAGCAATATATTTTCAAACGGGTTTGTTTCGAGAGCTTCATATTTCTCGATTATCATGATACAATACGTACGGGAATACCGGACCATAAGCGGTTTTAAGAAAGGAATCCACCATGAAAGTATTGATGCTCAACGGCAGCGCCCGCCCCGCGGGCAACACCTATATCGCCCTTAAGGAGATCGGCGAACAGCTGAAGCGGGAGGGGATCGACTACGAGATCGTGAACGTGGGCAACGGGCCCCTGCGGGATTGCCTGGGCTGCGGCAAGTGCACCGAGGCGGGCTGCGCCTTTGGAAGCGACGACGGGGTCAACGATTTTATCGCCAAGGCCAGGGAGGCGGACGGCTTCGTCTTCGGGACTCCGGTCTATTACGCCCACCCCTCCGGCCGCATCCTCAGCTTCCTGGACCGGGTCTTCTACAGCGGCAGCGCCGCCTTCGCCTTCAAGCCCGGGGCCGCCGTGGCCGTGGCCCGGCGGGGCGGCACCTCCGCCAGCTTCGACGTGCTCAACAAGTACTTTGGCATCTCCCGCATGATAACGGTGGGGTCCACCTATTGGAATCTGGTCCATGGGGCCAAGGCCGGCGATGCGGCAGAGGACGCCGAGGGCCTGCAGACCATGCGGAACCTGGGGCGCAGCATGGCCTATCTTCTCAAGTGCCAGGAGGCGGGCCGTCAGGCCGGCGTCCCCCTGCCCGAAACGGAGCGGAGCAATCGCACCAACTTCATCCGCTGATAGGATAGCCTTCCCCTTGAGGGGAAGGGGGGACCGCTTGCGGTGGATGAGGTGTTTTCACCCGATAGAGATTGCAGAAGGAACCCAAATGGATACAACGAGCTACGACGACATCATTCATCTGTCCCGACCCGTGTCGAAGAAGCACCCGCCCATGCCCATGACCAAGCGGGCGGCTCAGTTTCTGCCCTTTGCGGCCCTGACGGGCTTCGAGGGGGAGATCGCGGAGGCGGCCCGGCTCACGGAACCGGTCCCGGAGCTGGGGGAGGACGCCCTGGCGGCGCTGGATGCGCAGCTTTTTCTTCTGCGGCAGCGCCTCCCCGATCAGCCTGAGATCACCGTGACCCGCTTCGTCCCGGACGAAAAGAAGGCCGGAGGTCATTTCGAGACCCTTACCGGCCGGGTCCGCCGTCTGGATGAGGTGCATCGGCTGCTGATCCTCACCGACGGTGCAAAAATCGATATGGACACCATCGTGGAGCTGCTGATATAAGCGGCTCCTTTCACATTGTTAATTCTTTCTCCGCATTTTGGACGAATCTCCGTGCTATGCTGTAGGCAAGGAGGACAAGTTCATGAAACCTGCGCGACTATTCTGCATCCTGCTCTGCCTGTGTTTGCTCATGGGCTGCGGCGGCGACATGGCCCGGCCCGCAGCGGAGGACCATCCCCCCGTCCATGTGACCTACACCCCCGATCCCACCGCCATCCCGGCGGAGCTCCTGGAATCCCTGCCCGATCCCGTCGGCACCCCGGCCCCTGACCCCAAGGAAGGGGCCCTGCTGTACGCGGGGGAGAGGGTGAGCCTGTATCGGGCCTGTCGCGACGGGGCTCCGGGCATTTACATAGAGGGGGTATGGTTCGGGCAGGAGACTCTCTGGTATCAGGAACTGCCTCATGTGGAGGGGCAGACGGAGCTTGCCGTCACCAAGGTCGTGGTCAAGCCGGAGAAAGATCAGGCCGAAGCCTTTGTGAACATCCATTATCTGGATAATACCGGAACGGAAATGGTCCTTCGCTTTGATCTCACCAATCCGAATGCAGCATCCTGGTATCTCGTTTCAGCGGAACCGGGCGTGGTCCTGACGAAGGAGATGGAGGAGACCTGCGCCGATCTGCTGTTGATCGGGTGGCGATATGAGGATTCTCAACAGGACAAAGAGCGACTGACTGACCCGGAGGGCTGGGAGAGCCTTTGTCAGACACGTATACTGGATGCCCTATACTATTTCCACGGAGACACCCTGCCGTCCTATCTTACCGGGGAGGGCGTGTATGATGATGAATACGGGGCTACTGCAATCGTTTCTCAGACGGAGTTGGACGCCTTTTTCCAAAGCGTCCTGGGACGGCCCAATCTGGTGCGGGACCGGGTCCATGGGGATGAAGATCGTTGGCCAAACCTGCAGCCCGGACAGGTGCCCCTGCCGCCCACGGACTATAGCGGTTGGGCCATTGTGGAGCAGGCAGTCGCAGAGCCCGACGGGACGCTTCGCATCTATGGCTGCACGGGTTGGAGCGAGGTTTCGTATATGGTCGTCTGCCGCGTCCGGCCGACGGAAGGATTCCTGGGCTATCGCATTGAATCCACAGAGATAATCCCCGTTTATCGTATAAGCAACGACTTTCCGGTTACCTTCACCCCATAGGAAAATCTCTCGCCGGGTGTTGACAGGAGGGCGGGGGAGAAATTACAATATACAGGATGAGTACCCGCGAAAGGGCGGGGAAAAACCAAGAATAATGATTCAGGAGGATCTATCATGGCAAAGTTCGTATGCAGCATCTGCGGTTACGTGTATGAAGGCGACAAGGCGCCCGAGCAGTGCCCCATCTGCAAGGCCCCCGCTTCCAAGTTCATCGAGCAGGCCGGAGAAATGACCTGGGCCGCCGAGCATGTGGTGGGCGTGGCCAAGGGCGCGCCCGATGATATCATCGAGGGTCTCCGCAAGAACTTCACCGGCGAGTGCACCGAGGTGGGCATGTACCTGGCCATGGCCCGGGTCGCCTATCGCGAGGGCTATCCCGAGATCGGCGAGTATTGGGTGAAGGCGGGCCTCGAAGAGGCTGAGCACGCCGCCAAGTTCGCAGAGCTCCTGGGTGAAGTTCTGACCGATTCCACCGAGAAGAATTTGAAGATGCGGGTCGAAGCCGAGAACGGCGCCACCGCCGGCAAAGCCGCCCTGGCCAAGCGCGCCAAGGAGCTGAACCTCGACGCCATCCACGACACCGTCCACGAGATGGCCCGCGACGAGGCAAGACACGGCAAGGCCTTCGCAGGCCTCCTGAAGCGCTACTTCGGGAAATAAGAAAAGGAGTTTACTGATGAAAAACGCCCCCTTTGCGTGCCCCAAATGCGGCGAGGAAAAAGGCTGGCGATGCCTGAACGATCCAGCTGATAACGAGATGGGACGCGGCAAACAAGCTCTCATTCAAGGTGGCTTCGGTCTCCTTGGCCTTGGGATCGCGAAACTGTTCTACAAAGGTAAACCGCTAGAATACCGTTGCGAGAAATGCGGTTTTTCTGAACGTTACAAGCCAGATTAAGCCAGGCATGACCAGGACTTCGCAGGTCTCCTCAAGCGCTACTTCGGAAAGTAAGAATCGCGCAAATAAAGCATTTTCAATGGGTGACTCTTGATGGGAGTCATCCATTTTTTGTTGCCAATGCACAGCTTGTTGTAGGTATCAACATCAAGATATCAGTACCGATGAAATAGATCGCATCATCGCCCTTGTGAGCGAGATCATTCAAGAAGGATGAGGAAAAATTAATAGTCCCAATCGAAGCTGACAGCGGAAGTGGAAATCACTTTCGCTGTTTGTCATGTTAAAACGACTGAACGATCAGATTTTTCACTGACTTCGTTGAAATTTCGGCGCTTCCATGGTATCATATAATTAGTAATTTATAAGGACATGGGGTGACGCGGAAGTGACTGAACGGCAGGTAAAATCCAGGGAGAAGCGTGGTGCTGACTTTGGCGAAGTTTTACCGCACAATGCGAAATTAATGCCAAGATGAACTTGGTAACATGGGAAAATGTAGTTTGCACCTTACCAGCAAAAGGAGTTTCAATCGCTATGAACCATAGAATATTAAGAAAGAACATTCAAGATGTATTGTTCTATTTGGCTCTTGGTGTCGGAACATTTGTTTTTTTGGCAGTTTTCTCTTATTCTACATCACCCTTTACAACATGCGATAACGGTGCTGATGCTGCGTTTTTTCGTCTTGTAGGACAAGGTATGACACAAGGGTATCTGCCTTACAGAGATTTTTTTGACATGAAAGGACCGTTTTTATTCCTTATTGAATATATAGGACAGCTCTTATCATATGGTCGATTAGGAATATTCGTCTTACAGTGGCTTAACCTCTTTGGTTCTATCGTCATCATTTGTAAGATTTTGAAAATGTATCATATATCAAGCCGAATAATACAAATCTGTCTATTGATGCCCCTGGCTTATATTGCCAGTTTCACTTTCGAAGGTGGAAATTTAACAGAAGAATTCTCATTAATAGAATTATTGTCTTGCCTTTTCTTGTGTCTGTTGTATTTCAAAAGCAGTGAAAACAATAAACTTTGGCCACATAGAATGTATTGTTATGCTGGGTTATTGTACGGTTTCTGCTTCGGATTAATTATATTGATTAGAATAACAAACGCAGCGCTTATCTGTACGATGATATTATTTGTTTCTTGTGACTTGATTATATCAAAGAAGTATCGTGAGTTGTTCATCTGTGTTTGCATGTATATTATTGGGATGGCTGTTTCTGTGATCCCTTTTATTCTTTTCTACGGTATGAATGGATTGTTATATGAAGCATATGAAGCAGTTTTTGTTTTAGGGTTTAAATATGCGGGAGAAAAAACGTTGCTTCAACATATTATTGAAGCATGTAGCAGTTATCGATTCATTTCACTGATTATTGTTCCTTGTCTTATACCTTTTGTTTTTCGTTGGAGAAGTTGGCGGGAACGTTTTTTCACGATAATTGGTGGATTATTTACATTTCTTGCTATCGCATCTGGAAATAATTATCCACATTATTATACTTTAACTATTCCTTTAGTTTTAGTTAGCGAAATATCTCTTGCCGAAACATTTATTGTTTCCAACAATCGAAAAAGACTGGCAGCAGTTGTATTAGCTGGTATAATGGTTGTCCCATTGCTTCGTCCAGTTGCTGCAAGCATTAAAAGCGGGTATCTACATCTATTTCGACAAGACCAGTATAAAACTGAGTCTATTGTTCAGGATGTATCATCGAGAATTCCAGAGGAAGATCATAATTCGGTCTTCTGTTATAACCTTAATCCATCTTGGTACACTTATGCAAATCTGTTTCCTTGCATCAAGTATTGTGGTTGGCAAAACCATTACATTTCTATTATGCCAGAGATTTATGACGATTTCTATGCTCGCTTTCGTTCCCATCCCCCTACATGGCTTATTTTACCAAAGGAGAAGGGAACATTACCTGTCTTTATGGATGAGCTTCTTATTACAGACTATTGTGTGTACTATGAAAATGAAAAATACACCCTGTATTGTTCTACTTACAAATTACGATAAGCATGTCGCGCCCTGACCAGCGTGCTTTTGCTGATGCCAGTCATTTTCTGCACTTGCCCGTAGCTTTTGCCAGCGATCAGCAGTTCAAGCCCAAGCTGAATCTGTGCGTCAGTGTACTTTCGCGGTCTGCCATCGTGGAAATCAGGATTCATCCGCGCAACGCTCTTGCCTGTCTGCGTCCTCTCCACGATCATGCCGCGCTCGTACTCCGCAAAGGCAAGCATGACCGTCAGAATCAGGTTGCCTGTCAAGGTGTTCTCCACCAAGCCCATGTTGAGGATGTGCACCTTCACGCCGCGCTCAAACAAGCTACGGACAGTCTGAACACCGTCAATGGCTGTTCTGGTGAACCTGTCCAGCTTCGTGACCACAAGCGTGTCCGATGCTTTCAGCTTGTCAAAGAGCGCTTGGAACGCAGGACTTTCCATCGTCTTGCCTGTGAAGGCTTCCTGAATAATCTCTTGACATCCATATGAAGTCAGCGCCGCAACCTGATCTTCCAGTGAATTGCCATTACGTCCCTGTGTGGCTGTCGATACTCTTATAAAGCTGTACCATAGTTGTACAAAAGTTGATAGAAAGTTGTTAGAAAGTAGTTGCGAAGTGAAAGGAAACTGATTACAATGTGCTTAGAAAATAGAAAGGATCCCGAATTATGCTGAAGTATTACCCCCTTGATTGTGAAGCGAAGCGGAACAATCAAATGGCCCGCGACGAAGCCAGGCACGGCAAGGCCTTCGCAGGTCTCCTCAAGCGCTACTTCGGGAAATAAGAAACGTAGACGAACAGGGACTTTTTCGGAGAGGAAGGAGTGATTCCTTTCTCTCCTTTTTCGGCGGGCTGTATGCGTGACGCCAAACCGATATACGGCGGGACATGCTTTGCGCCAACTATTGACGAGCCGTGCGGAGCTCGGGAAAGGGGATGCTGTATGAAGAAATGGCTGATCATGATTCTGGCGGTGCTGTGCCTTCTTTCGGTGGGCGCGTGCCGTAAAAAGAGCGTGAAGATCCTGCATTGCGATCGCTGCGGCCGGGAGGTCGAGTTTGATGCCGATTCCAACATGACGGAGGACTGGATCATCGTCTGCAAGGAATGCCGCAAGGATATGGACTGAGGGGATGCGTATCTGCGGCGCGGCCCCCGAGCGGGAGCTACGCCATCCAGCGGGGGACGTTGTGCCAATAGCCAAAGGCTTCATCCCGCTCCGGCGGAAGGGGACGGGCTTGGCGGGTGTGCTTTCGGGCTTCCTCCAAAGAGGGGTAGAGACGGTCGCCCCGGATGCGGATAGCCCCCTTGGCGTTGACGAATTGAACGGTGTACAGGCCGAAGTCGCAGCGCCGCACCACCGCCTCCCTGATCCGGACGCGGGATTCCACGAGATAGACCCTTTGGCCTATGGGTATTCGGCTGGCTGTCGGCGTTCCCTCCATGCTTTCAGTGTATCGGGCGCCGCGGGCTGAATCAAATGAACGAACTGTGATTGGGGCCGGCTTATGGGACTTTGCGGAGGAAGGAATAATAAAGGTTGAAAAAGAATATATGATGGTGTATACTGTCGAAGAAATCAAATGCAGGAGGAAATCATAATGGGCATGATGGATTACGTCAAAAAATGTTTTCAGAACTACGCTAACTTCAGCGGCCGGGCGCGCCGGGCGGAGTACTGGTATTTCTGCCTGTTCAACTTCATCGTTTCCGGCGTATTGAGCTTGCTGGGCACCATCGCGGGCGATGGCAGCTTCATTGCCACTGCGCTCACCAGCATCGCGTCCCTCTATTCTCTGGCAACGCTGGTTCCGGGCCTGGCGGTTGCCTGGCGGCGGCTCCATGACATCGGCAAGTCCGGCGGCTACTGGTTCTTCATCCTCATCCCCCTGGCCGGTCCCATCATCCTGTTGGTGTGGCTTGCCAAGGCCGGCGATGCGGGCGACAATGCCTATGGCCCCGATCCCAAGGCCGAGAATTGATCCTGCAGAATAACAGGAATGAAGAGGGCCCGTCCCCGACCTACGGGTAAGGAAGGGAACGGTGTCAGGTGTGGTGCAGCCCACGATCGGGCTGCACCGTTTCTGTTAAGCGGGTAGTTTTTGCTTTGTTTCCCGCATTTCTGCCTGAATGGCGGCAATCTCTTCCGCCTCCGGAACTGTGAACAATCCGATCCCAGTGAAGTAGATATCCACCGGAATCGCGTTGATCCTGCCTTGTTTAATCGGTTTGTGCACTTCGATCCGTTTGATCATCGAATTTACCAGCTCCGGGGTAAGTTCCCGGAAGTCTGAACGGCTGCGGACTGTTTTTAGAAGAAGACGGATATCCTCTCGTTTCGATTCCTCCCGGGACAGTTCATCCTTCTCCAGCTGAGCCCTGTGCTTGAGTTCCAGCTGGTCAGCTTCATACCGGTCGCGCATGGCAATGAACCGTTCATCGGAGATCTTGCCGCTGAGATTGTCTTCATAGATCCGCATCATGATCCGGTCGATCTCCAGGATCCGCGTTTCCGATTGCATGATCGACTGCCGCTTCTTCTGGATCGCCGTATTTCTGGCCATGACGTTGTTCTTCTCAATCAAGTACAGGAACATGCTCTCATACGAACGCACGAAATCCGCGAACCGGCTGATCGCTTCCGAAACGATCGTCTTCAGGACCGTATCCCGGATATAGTGGGCCGTGCAGCTGCCGCGTCCGGATTTGTAGTTAGAGCATACAAAGTGATCCTGATCCGCCGGATGCGACTTCGACGCCGCAAAGTACAGCTTTGCCTTGCAGTCCGCACAGTAGGCCAGTCCGGAAAAGAGGCTGCTGCGTCCGACCCTGGTTGGGCGTCGCTTGTTCTTCCGCAGTTCCTGAACCCGGAGCCATTGCTCCTCCGAAATGATCGGCGGCTGCATGTTCGGTATGATCTGCTGCTCTTCGATCGGGCGTTCCACCTTCTTGTGCACCTTGTAACTGACGGTAGTTGTTTTGAAATTGACCGCGCAGCCGGTATATTGCCTGTTAGCTAAGATATCCGCGACGGTATCTCCAGACCAGCCGTACGGAATCGCAGGCGGAGATGTTGGTGCTTTTCGTCCGCAGGAAAGGAAGTGTTCTACCGGCGTCGGTATTTTGTCCGCTTCCAGGATCCTCGCGATCTGCGTCGGACCCTTCCCTGCGAGACAGAGGTCAAAGATCCTCCGGACAACGGCGGCGGCCGGCTCGTCAACGTGCCAGATATCGCTGTCTTTCACGTCTTTCACGTATCCATACGGAGCGATCGTTCCGACGCGCCTGCCGGAAGCTGCTTTGGACGCCCAGACGGCACGGACTTTCTTGCTGGTCTGGGATGCGTACCATTCGTTGAATATATTGGAAAACGGCATGAGCTCCGTTCCGGTATTGCTGGCCGTGTCCACATTCTCCTGAATGGCAATGAACCGTATTCCGAGCGTCGGATACTTGATCTCCAGGTACTGTCCCGCTTCCAGATAGTTTCTGCCGAAGCGTGACAGGTCCTTGACCACGATCGTACCGATCTGCCCTGCTTCCGCCATGGCCTCCATGCGCCGGAAATCCGGACGGTCGAACGTGGTGCCGCTGACCCCGTCGTCCACAAAGAACGTCGGATGCAGTAACCCGTGCTCCTTCGCGTACGCAAGCAGGATATCCTTCTGATTCGCGATCGAGTTCGATTCACCTTCTCTGCCGTCGTCCTGGGAGAGACGGCAATAAAGGGCTGTGATCTTCTGCTGCCCTGTATCTTTTGTCTTTGCTGTCATATACTGTAATTACTCCTTTCCGACAACCGGGCACAGTAAAGGCAAGGATAGATTACCATGCCCGGCTGCCATTCACAAATGTGCGGATCAGGGATCCGCGAGGATGACCTTCTGTATCTGCCGGAAGACGCTTTCTCTTCCGTCAGGATTAAAGAAGGTGTTGACGATATACGTGGTGCGCCCGATCTTCATGGTGAAGCCGGTCGGACGGTTCACCTCTTCCAGCGAATCATACGGGAACGGCAGGATCGCGGCGATCTCCGATTCACTGAGTTGCTTACGGTCAGCCTTCATCTCTCCACCCCCCGGGACCGCTGCTTCTGCTTAACCGGAGGATTATTCTTTTCTTCCAACATTCGCAGAATCGACCGCTGAATATCGCGTATGCTATACTCGGCAGGAAAGAAGCGCCGGATGTCCTGCACCGGTATGCTGACGTATTCCCGCTGGTTGGCTTTCTGTTCCGACATCACCGCCATGATGCCGTCTTCGTCCAGATCGCCGCTACGGAACAGATTCTTCATGCGGACTGCCTGGGAGTAGGAGGGCGTGCAATCCTCCGCTTCCATGGCGTCCAGCACGGCATACTGCATGTCCTCGTCCAGATAGGACAGCGCTTCGCCGACGGACAGAGCCATTTCATCCCGGTCCATGTATTCCAGCAGTTCCGGGATCAGGTTCGTCAGGCGCACATACCGACGCATCGTATCGCCGCTGACGCCGAATGCTTCCGCGGCGGCATCGTCACTCCGGTAATTCGACGCAGTTTGCGGCGAATTATCTTTTTTTGGGTCTGCCCGCTTTCCGACGCATGGCTTCCAGCTTCATCTTGTAGGCGAACGCCTTTTCGGACGGGAGCAGATGCTCCCGGTGGAGGTTACTGTCCACCATCTGTATGACGGCTTCATCCGGGGAGAGATCGGATACGATCACGGGTACAGTTCTCAGTCCGATCATCTCTGCTGCGCGGCAGCGCCTGTGACCGGATATGATCACATACTCGTCCGTGCCTTCCACTGGCCGGACAATGACAGGCGACAGGATACCGTTTTCCCGGATGCTCTCTGCCAGCTGATCCAGGGATTCATCCTCGGTCACCTTGTATGGATGATCGGGGAACGGCCACAGCGCGTCCAGCGGCAGTGTCATGATACAGGGCGCGTCATGACGCCTCGCAGGTTCAAAGTTCTTCGTAACATCGACGGTCTGAGGTTCTTTCCCCAGAGCCTTTCGTACGATGTCCCAGTTGGGATTCAGTTTCTTTTCTTTCATGGTTTACCTCGCTTTGCTCATTTTTCGTTCGATTTCCAATCGCAGCTCCGGCGGTATGCTCGCAAGCAATGCCAGCGCGTGATCCTTTTCCGCCTTGAGCTGCCGTACACGCGCCTCAGACGCCGTCAGATCCAGGTCTGTTTCTTCCAGCCGGTCGCTCAGAGAAGCGATCTCCTTGTCCTTTTCCGCGTTCGCCAGCTCCAGACTCCGGGCGTAGGCATCGATCTGCTTCGCGTGCGCCGTCAGCGTGTAGAAGCCGCACAGATGCTCTCCGAGCTCCTTCTTCGCCTCGTCTTTCTTTTTGCCGACGTTGAAGACAGTGATGTCGCTCAGCAGCCGGTCGACCGTGTCGATGCTGTTTACCGCGTCGTCCAACGCACGGAACAGATACGCCGGAATATGCTTCCGGTGCGTCTGTGCCGACGGCAGTCCGCGTTCCAGCGCCGGATAGTATCCGTGCATGTGCTCGTAGAACGCGTCCTGCCATTTCGACAGGTCCGCCTTGTTGCCCAGAATCTCCTTGGCGCTGAGGCGTCCGTCCTTCGTGATCGGACAGAAGCACAGATGCATGTGCGGCGTCGTCTCATCCATATGAACGATCGCCGACACGACGTTCTCTTTTCCAATCCGCTCATACAGAAAAGCAGCAGCCCTTTCAAAGAACTGCCGCTGTTCCTGTGGATTCAGTTGGTTGATGAACTCCGGCGATGCCGTGAGCAGCGTTTCCACCAGTACGGTACTGTTGGATCGCGTCCGGCAGCCGGCGCGCTCAATCATCTCCGTATAGCACTGTTTGTACTTTCCGTGCGGTTCGACGAGATGATAGTTGTTCTTGGTTCGATCCCGGTCGATGTTCGGATTGCTTTTGTATTCCGACTTCAGCCGTTCGTTATGGCGGTTC
>CADCMN010000013.1 GCA_902802575.1 uncultured Eubacteriales bacterium
GATGCCCTCGCCGTAGAGCATGTCGAACTCCGCCGTGCGGAAGGGCGGGGCCACCTTGTTCTTGACCACCTTCACCTTGGTGCGGCTGCCCACGGCTTCACCGCCCACCTTGAGGGTCTCGATGCGCCGCACGTCCAACCGGACGGAGGCGTAGAACTTCAGGGCCTTGCCGCCGGGAGTGGTCTCGGGATTGCCGAACATCACGCCCACCTTCTCCCGGAGCTGGTTGATGAAGATGACCACGCAGTTGCTCTTATTGATGGCGCCGGTGAGCTTACGGAGGGCCTGGCTCATGAGCCGGGCCTGGAGCCCCACGTGGGAGTCGCCCATATCGCCCTCAATCTCCGCCTTGGGCACCAGGGCCGCAACGGAGTCCACCACCACCACGTCGATGGCGCCGGAGCGGACCAGGGATTCGCAGATCTCCAGGGCCTGCTCGCCGGTGTCGGGCTGGGACACATAGAGGTCGTCCACGTTGACGCCCAGGCTCTCGGCATACACCGGGTCAAGGGCGTGCTCCGCGTCGATAAAGGCCGCCGTGCCGCCCATCTTCTGGGCCTGGGCCACCACATGCAGGGCGATGGTGGTTTTGCCGGAGGACTCGGGCCCGAAGATCTCGATGATCCTTCCCCGGGGGATGCCCCCCACGCCCAGGGCGATGTCGAGGTCGATGCAGCCCGTGGGGATGGCGGAGATGTTCAGACTGGCGGAGTTGTCTCCCAGCTTCATGATGGCTCCCTTGCCGAACTGCTTTTCGATCTGCGCAAGGGCTATTTCAAGGGCTTTTTCCTTATCCAGCATAGCGATACCGTCCTTCTTGATTCTTTCTTTCAGTATACCATAGATCGGTCATTTCGTACAGAGGTTTCTGCAGGGAAGGGTCCTATAAACCGATCATTTTCCGCAGAGCTTCCGGCGCAGCAGGTCCAAGGCGTGGAGGACGGCCAGCCGCCGGATGCGGCTCCGCTCCCCGGTGAGGTGCAGCTCCTTCACCTGCACGCCGTCCCGGCTGGCCAGGGACACATAGACCAGGCCCACCTGCTCCCCGTCGGGGCCGGCGTAGCCCGTAGTGGCCAGGGCATAGTCCGTGCCGGCCTTCCGTCGCATGCCCGCGGCCATCTCCTCGGCGCACTCCTTCGACACGGCAGAATACTTCTCCAGGGTCTCCGGCTTCACACCCAGAGAGCCCATCTTCGCCTCGTTGGCGTAGGTCACGTCCCCCTCGATGAAATAGGCGGAGCTGCCGGCCAGGTCCACGAAGGCGGAGGAGAGGAGGCCTCCCGTGCAGCTTTCGGCGCAGGACAGGGTGGCGTTCTGTTCGATCAGCAGCCGATGGCAAACGGCGGCCAGCTCCTCGTCGTTCTCGGAGTAGACCACGTCCCCGAAGCGGCGCTCTACCTCCCGGACCACGGGAGCGAGCAGGGCTTCGCCCTCGGCGTCGGTCTTCGCCTGGGCGGTGATCCTGAGCTTCACCTCGCCTGTCTCGCAGTAGGTGGCCAGCGTGGGGTTGGTCTGGCCGTCGATCAGGTCCTTCAGCTCATATTCCACGGCGCTCTCGCCCTTGCCGAAGATGCGGAGCATATGGGTGTAGAGCCTGTGGCCGCTGCGCTTTTCCAGATACGGCATCACATAGTCCGTGAACATGGGCCTCAATTCCCGGGGCGGCCCAGGCATCAGGATGGCCGCTTTGCCGTCCTTCTCCATAAGGCAGCCGGGCGCCGTGCCCCGGGGGTTGGGCAGGATGGTGCAATGGGTGGCAGGGAACATGGCCTGCTTCCGGTTGTTGGGGGTAGGCTGGCGGCCGAAGCCCTTGAACCGTTCCACGATCCTGTCCCATTGCTCGGGATAGAGGACCAGGTCGAGGCCCAGGGCCGCCGCCACGGTCTCCTTGGTGAGGTCGTCCTCCGTGGGCCCGAGACCCCCGGAGAAGAGCACCACGTCCGACCGATCGAGAGCGGTCAACACCGCTTCCGTGAGCCGCTGAGGGTTATCGCCCACCACCTGCTGGCGATAGAGATCCACGCCCAGAGGAGCCAGCTTCTCGGCCATGAACTGGGCGTTGGTGTTCACGATCTGCCCCATGAGGAGCTCCGTGCCGACACAAACGATTTCCGCAATCATAGGTTACTCCTGTGCGATAAGGTTACGGTTCCGATAGATGTAGTCCCAGCCGGACCAGAGGGACATGACCAGGGATGCGTACAGAAGGACGAGGCCGATGATCCGAAACACCTTCCAAACATCGCCCACCATGAGGAAGGGCAGGGCGATATCCTGCAGCGTGGTCTTGATCTTGCCCAGGTTCCCGGCGGCCAGCACCACGCCCTTGCTCGCGGCCACCAGCCGCAAACCGGAGACGGCGAATTCCCGAGCGATGAAGAGGATGGTCGCCACCGGATGGACCGCGCCCTGGGCGGTGAGCATGATGAGGACGGAGTTCACCAGCAGCTTATCCGCAATGGGGTCCATGAACTTGCCGAAATCCGTGACCATGCCGTGGGCGCGGGCGTAGCGGCCATCCACCGTGTCGGTGACCGCCGCGGCGATGAACAGCGCCACCGCCGTCCACATGCCCCAGGCGGCGGGCAGGTAGAAACACAGAATAATGAAGGGCACCAGAAGGATGCGCAACAAGGTCAACTTGTTCGGAAGGTTCATGTTCTTCATACAGATGCTCCTTTCATGTCATATTCATGGGCCTCGGTGAGCACGATGGGCTCATAGTCTCCGATGGCGTGATAGCTCTTGCGGGGGATCATCACGCGGCCGTCCACGTCCGGCGCCTCCCGGGGGGTCCGGCCGATGGCGTGGGTCCGGGTCAATTCCTCGATGAGCAGCTCCGTCTGCCGTCCCACCCAGCGGCGATTGCGCTGCAAGGAGATGGGCCGCTGCTGGGCCATGAGGGCGGCGAGGCGCGCCTGCTTCACTTCATCAGGGATCTGATCGGGCATCCGGGCGGCTTTCGTCCCCTCCTCGGGGGAGAAGGCGAAGGCCCCCACCCGGTCGAAGGGGTAATCCCGAAGGAAGGCGAGCAGGGTTTGAAACTGGGCGTCCGTCTCCCCGGGGAAGCCCACCATCATGGTGGTGCGCAGCGTGAAGTCCGGGTAATTCTTGTAGAGGTAGTCCAGGAGGGACCGGATATAGGCCCCGCTGCCCCGGCGGTGCATGCGCTTGAGGATATCGTCGTCGATATGCTGCAGGGGGATGTCCAGATAGGGGATCAGCTTTTCGCCCTGGGCCAGGGTGTCCAGCAGCCCTTCGTTCACCGTGTCGGGGTAGGTGTAGAGGACCCGGACCCAATGAAGGGCGTCGATGCCGTTGAGCGCCTTCAGCAGGGGGATGAGCATGGACTGGCCGTACCGGTCCACCCCATAGCCCGAGGTGTCCTGGGCGATGACGGTGAGCTCCGTGACGCCTTGGCCAGCGAGACGCTTTGCCTCGTCCACCAGCTCCTCCATGGGCTCCGACACCAGATTTCCCCGGATCAGGGGGATGGCGCAGTAGGTGCAGCGGTTGTTGCACCCATCGCCGGTGCGGAGGAAGGCCCGGTAGGGGGGCGTGGTCAGGACCCTGTCGGCGAGGCCGCAGCCCCCTTTCGGCAGGGGCACGCCCAGCTTCTGGGCCAGGAGCCCCGGGAGCTTCTCGTACTCCCGGACGCCCAGCAGGATGTCGATCTCCGGCATCTCCTGCAGCAATTCCTGCCGATACCGTTCCGTGAGGCAGCCCGTGGCCACCAGGATGCGGCATCGGCCCTGCTCCTTGTACTGGGCCATCTCCAATATGGTGTTGATGCTTTCCTCCTTGGCCGGGTCGATGAACCCGCAGGTGTTCACGATCAGCACCTCCGCCGCGGCAGGGTCGGCGGTGAAGGCGTAGCCGAATCGCCCTAAGAGGCCCAGCATCCGCTCCGTGTCCACCTGGTTCTTGGCACAGCCAAGACTGATAACGCCTACGTTCATTCCTTCTCCTCGCCCTCGTCCCAGGGCGCGTCGTCGTCCTGGGCCCCGTCGTCGCCTGCATAGCTGCCGGTCCCGTCGCCGAAGATGGCCTCCCATTGGGCCCGTTTGATGAGCACCTTCCGGGGCTTGCTGCCGTCAAAGCCGGACACGTAGCCCTCCTCCTCCATCATATCCACCAGCCGGGCCGCCCGGGCGTAGCCCACGCGGAGCTTCCGCTGGATCATGGAGATGGAGGCCTGGCCGGAATCGAGGACGATCCGGACCGCCTCGCCCAACAGCTCGTCCTCCTGCTTGCCCTCGCCGAAGACGCCGCCCTTGGCGCCGCCGGCCGCGCTCGTCATGGCCTGCTCCGCCTCCTTGTCAAACTGCTGTTCGTTGCCGTTCTGCTCCTTGATGTCGCTCACCACCGCCTCCACCTCCTCGTCGGAGACGAAGGCCGCCTGGAGCCGGGTGGGCTTGGAGGCGCCGTTGGGATGGAAGAGGCAGTCGCCCCGGCCCAACAGTTTCTCCGCACCGGTGCTGTCCAGGATGATCCGGGAGTCGATGGCGGAGCTCACGGCGAAGGCTGCGCGGCTGGGGATGTTCGCTTTGATAAGGCCCGTGATGACGTCGGCCGAGGGCCGCTGGGTGGCCACGATCAGATGGATGGCCGCCGCCCGGCCCAGCTGGGCGATGCGGCAGATGCAGTCCTCCACTTCGTCGGGAGCCACCATCATCAGATCGGCCAGCTCGTCGATGATGACCACGATCCGGGGGAGCTTCTTCCTGGGGTCCTCCTGCATCTCGTTGTACCGGGTGATCTCCCGGGCGCCGATGTCGGAGAACTTCTTATACCGCATGGTCATCTCGTTTACGGCCCAGCGCAGGGCGCTGGCGGCCTTCTTGGGGTCGGTGACCACGGGGATCAGCAGATGGGGCAGGGTGCTGTAGACGGACAGCTCCACCTGCTTGGGGTCCACCATGATGAGCCGCAGGTCCTCGGGCCCGGACTTATAGATCATGGAGAGGATGATGTCGTTGATGCACACGGACTTGCCGGAGCCCGTGGAGCCGGCGATCAGCATGTGGGGCATCTTGGAGAGGTCCGCCACCACGATCTTGCCGCCGATGTCCTTGCCGATGGCCATGGTCACGGGGGATTTGGCGTTGCGGAATTCGTCGGTGTCCAATATCTCCTTGAGCAGCACCGTGGCGGCGGTCTTGTTGGGCACCTCCACGCCCACGGCGGCCTTGCCGGGGATGGGCGCCTCGATGCGCACCCGGGGGGCGGCCAAGGCCAAAGCGAGGTCATTGGAGAGGGTGGTGATCCGGTTCACCCGCACGCCCCGGGCGGGCTGCAGCTCATACCGGGTGACCACGGGGCCCACGGACCAGCCCAGGGGCCGGCACTCGATGTTGAAGCTGGCCAGGGTCTCGATCAGCAGCTCCATGGTCTTCTCCGGGGTCTCGGAGGCCGTGCGGTAGTTCTTCTCCGGGGTCTTGAGCACATCCAGAGAGGGGTACTTATACTCCGCCCGAGGGGCCTCCATGGGCTCCGGCAGCGCTTCGCCGGTGGCTTCGTCGTGATAGACGAATTTCTTGTCCGGGGCCCGCTCCGGCTCAGGCAGGGGCGCCTGGCCTTCCTCATAGGGCGTGGCCTCGGCGAAGGCCTTCAACTCGTCCATGGTCATGTTCAGAGGATCAGCGGGCCGGGTGGCCTTGGGCGTCTCCTGGGCGGGTTCCTGGCCGAAGAGGGCAAGGTCCTCCGGAGGCTCTTGCGCCGGGGGCTCCGCCATGACCGGGGCCACGGCGGGCTTCTTCACCGGCTCGGCGGGGGCTGCCGTCTCCTCCGCCGGACGGCTTATGCGGGACCGCCTGGGCGGCATCTTGAACAGATCCTCCTTGGGCGGCTCGGGGGTGAGATCGGGCACCGGTTTGTTGGCGGGCAGGGGACCGTCTCCGGGCAGCCGCAGCACGTCGTCCAGGGGCTCGTCCAAAAAGGCGGGCCCGGCCGTTTTTTCCTTCTTGGCCAGGGGGCCGGAGGTGGGGAAAAAGGAGAGCTCCTCCTCCCCTTGGGACCGTTTTTTCGGCGGCTCCGCCTGAGGGACATAGAAGGCCTCGTCGAAGGGGATCTTGCTTTTCTTCTTGGGGGCGGGCGGCTCTAAAGCTTTGGGACGGGCCTTGCCGCCGGGCTGGGGAATGTCCTCCAAATGCCCCAGCGTCTCCGGGTCAACCTCCGGCTCGGGGGAGGATTCGTTCTGCTCGTCCACAGACTGGATGAACAGCGGCTTCTGCTTTCGGGCGGGCAGGGCGTTGGGCTCCGAAGCCACCTCGTCGTAATCATCCGCCGCGGCTTCCGCTTCCAATCGCTCCATGGCCTTGGCCATCTTGTTTTTGACAAGCTCCGGGAAGGTCTTGAGACTGATGCGGGTGATGAGCAGCAAGCAGACCACGATGCCCGCAATGACCACCACCGCGCACAGGGTCCGGCCGCCGATCAGCTCCAGAAAATAACAGACCAGACCGCCGACCACGCCGCCGCCCGTCTTTTCCGAAGCCTTCATGGCGGTGGTGGCCGCATGGTCGAAGCAGTCCACGATGAATTTGACCAGGGGAATGGGTTGGCCGGCGGCGTCCCGAGCGCTGTAGTGGGTCAGCAGCTGGGTCAGGGCGGCGATAAACACCACCAAGAGCACCGTCACCAGCAGACGGCCCGAGACGGGCATCCGTTTGCGGCCGGCGATGGAGAAGACGCCCAGCAGCACCAGGAAGGGCGGGAGCCCGAAGGCCACCACGCCCACGGCCCCGAAGAGCACCTTTTGCAGGAACATGCCCAGAGGTTCGCTGGTGGTCCGATAGAGGTACAGGCCCAGCAGCACGCCCAAGGCCATGAGCACCACGCCCGTGACCTCCGCGCCGACCCGCTGCCGCACGGTGGCCTCCCGGATGGCCTCCTCCTTTTGCTCTTTGCGCTCCGCCGCCGTCAGCTTAGGCTGGGCTTCCTTCTTCGCGGGCGTCTTCTTTGCGTTCTTTTTTCCGCCGCTGGGGGCGGTTTTCTTCTTCTGTGCCAATGTATGCGCTCCTGTCAACGGGGACATCACCCCATATTAGTTCAATCATAAGTATACACCCGCGCCCGGGTATTGGCAAGGGCAGGCGGGTTTCGACGGCGGTGAATAGTATGTGAATTCTTGTCGGCTCTTGCAATGGGCGGGAAGGTCGGGTATACTGATACCACTATCCACAGGGAGGGGCGTATGAAGCCGGAATTGCTGATCTGGGATTGGAACGGGACCATATTGGACGATGCGGGCGTCTGCCGTCAGATCGCCGACATCATGCTGGGCGAGCGGGGCATCCCCACGCTCCCGGACATGGATGCCTACCGGGCGGTCTTCGGCTTTCCCATCAAATCCTATTACGAGAAGATGGGCTATCGCTTTGGCCCGGAGGACGAGCCCTACGAGCATGTGGCCGACGAGTTCATCGTCCTGTACGACCGGCTCTATCGGACCGCCGCCCTTCGGCCGGGGATCGTGGATTTTCTGGATCGGCGCAAGGGGGAGGGGTATCGGCAGGTGCTCCTGTCCGCCACCCGCCGCGATCAGCTCCTGGAGCAGGTGGCAGCCTTCGGAGACGTAGGCGACCGGTTCGAGCAGAAGCTGGGCCTCACGGACCACTACGCCTTCTCCAAGGCCGCCCTGGCAAAGGCCTTTATCGAGGGCCAGGGCATCCCTCGGGAACGGACCCTGTTCATCGGCGACACGGACCACGACTTTGAGGTGTCCTCCGCCATCGGCTGCCCCTGCGTGCTGTTGGAGGGCGGCCACCAGAGCCGGGAACGGCTCTTGAAAATGGGCGTGCCGGTGCTCCGGGACCTTTCGGAGCTGGAGTCCTATTTGAATAGCCTGTAAGGCATCTCGAAAAACAGGGAGCTGAGCGGTTTTGCTCAGCTCCCTTTCGTATGTGCTTCGGGTTATGATTCCATCCGCCGGATCAGGGTCTCATAGGTTCGATCCAGCTCCCGGCTCTCCCGCCAGGCACAGCCCACGGGGACCCCGGGCCGGTTCTTGCCGTGGAAGTCGCTGCCGCAGGTGGCCAGCAGCCGATACTGGTGGGCCAGAGAGATGTAGAGCTCCGTCTGCCGGGGGGTGTTGGCCGGGTAGTAGACTTCGATGCCCAGCAGGCCCATGCTCACCAGCTCCCGGACCAGGCCGTGGAGGTTCTCCCGGATGTGACAGGGGTGGGCCAGCACGGGCACGCCGTCGCTCCTGTGGATGATCTCCAGCACCTGTTCGGGCGTGAACCGTTTCTCGGTGTAGTAGCCGGGGGTGCCGGGCCTGAGGTACTTCATGAATGCTTCCCGGACCTCCGAGGCGTAGCCTGCGGCGATGATGGCGTGGGCGATGTGGAGCTTGGTGGTGGCGGTCTGTCCCGTGCGCAGGAAGGGCCGGACCTCGATGCCCGCCTGATCCAGCCGGGAAAGGATGATCTCATTGCGCCGATCCCGCCGTTCCCGGGCTACCTCCATGGCCCGAATGAGCACGGGGTGGTCCATGTCTACGTCCAGGCCCAGGATGTGCAGCTCGTGATGATACTCGTTGTCGAACTCCACCCCGGGGATTACCCGGACCCCTTCCTCCTTGCCTGCCGCCATAGCCTCCGGGACCCCGGAGATGCAGTCGTGGTCCGTCAGGGCCAGCAGGTCGATGTGGCCCCGGGCAGCGAAACGCACGATCTCCGCCGGCGCATAGGTGCCGTCGGAGTGGTCGCTATGGGTGTGCAGGTCAAATCGGTGGCTCATTCGTTCGTTGCTTCTTCCTTTTCTTCCGCTGTGGGCGCAGGCGCAGCCTGGGGAGCGGCCGCCATGACCGCATCCATGTCTTCGCCCCGGTAGACTTTTTCAAACTGCTCGCCGGTGACCCGCTCATACTTCATGAGCAGGGCGGCGGTCCGATGGAGCCCGTCCAGGTTTCGCCCAAGGATGTCCTTGGCGCGGCCGTACTGGGCGTTCAAAATGCGATGGATCTCCTCGTCGATGCGGCCGGCCACGGTCTCGGAATGTTCCTTGCTGTGGCCCCAATCCCTGCCGATGAAGACCTCCTGGTCCCCGCCGTAGAACACGGGCCCCAGGTTTTCGCTCATGCCGTACTGCTCCACCATCTTCCGCGCGGTGGCGGTGTTCTGCTTGAGATCCTGGCTGGCGCCGGTGCTGATATCCCCCAGCACCAGCTCCTCGGCCACCCGGCCGCCCATGGTCATGCAGATATGGTCCTCCAGGCGCGCCCGGGTCACGTGGTTCCAATCGTCCTTGGGCAGGGTCATGGTATAGCCCGCGGCCATGCCCCGGGAGATGATGGACACCTCGTGGAGACTGTCGCACTTGTCGAGCTCGATGGCCAGGATGGCGTGGCCGGATTCGTGGTAGGCGGTGTATCTCTTGTCCTCCTCGGTGACCACCCGACTCTTCTTCTCGGGCCCCATCTGGACCCGAGTGATGGCCTCCTCCAGATCCGCCTGGGAGATCAGCTTCCTGTGGGCCCGGGCGGTGAGGATGGCGGCCTCGTTGAGCACGTTCTCAAGATCCGCCCCCGTGAAGCCCGGGGTCCGCTGGGCGAGGACGGCCAGGTCCACGTCAGATTCGAACTTCTTGTTCCGGGCATGGACGTGGAGAATGGCCTCCCGGCCCTTCACGTCGGGATAGTTCATGGTCACCTGTCGGTCGAACCGGCCCGGCCGCTGCAATGCGGGATCCAGAATGTCCGGCCGGTTGGTGGCCGCGATGACGATGATCCCCTCGTTGGGGGCGAAGCCGTCCATCTCCACCAAAAGCTGGTTCAACGTCTGCTCCTTTTCGTCGTGGCCGCCGCCCAATCCGGCGCCCCGCTGCCGTCCCACGGCGTCGATCTCGTCGATGAAGATCACCGCGGGGGTGCTGCGTTTTGCGGTGGCGAACAGGTCCCTGACCCGGGATGCGCCCACGCCCACGAACAACTCCACGAAATCGGAGCCGGAGATGGAGAAGAAGGGCACCTTGGCTTCTCCTGCCACGGCCTTGGCCATGAGGGTCTTGCCGGTCCCCGGCGGGCCTACCAGCAGGACGCCCTTGGGGATGCGGGCGCCCACCTCGGCGAACCGCTGGGGCTCCTTCAGAAAGTCCACGATCTCCTGCAGCTCCAGCTTCTCCTCGTCGGCCCCCGCCACGTCCTTGAAGGTGATGGGGTTCTGGCCCGGGGCGTATTCCCTGGCCCGGGAGCGGCCGAAGTTGCTCATCTGCTTGCCGCCGCCCTGCTGCCGGTAGATGAACCACATGAACAGAATCATGGTGCCGAAGAGCAGCAAGTAGGGCAGGATCACCAGCAGCCAGCTTTGGCCCTTGGGCTGGGCCACGGTGTAGATAAAGGGATAGTCCACGGAGGACACGCTGTCCGCGTCCTTGTTCTGCATCCGCCCGATCAGCAGGCTCATGTTTTTGCTGAACTCCTCCTCCGAGCAGGAGAAGGTGAAGTCTGCCCGGTTGGGCAGGTCCTTGGGCGCGTAATTGGAGCCCGCATAGAGCCCGCTGTAGAGACCGGAACCCAGGGCCTCATACACGGCGGAGACCTTGTTCTCCTCCACGAGCTTGACAAATTCCTGCAGCGTGATCTGGTCCGGGGACTTGGAGGTGAAGCCGCCGCTGATCATATAGAGGATCAGGCCGCCCAGCAGCACCCAGATCAACAGGGTCGAAATGCTTTTTTTTGTCTTGGGATTCAAATGAATGTATCTCCTTGCACAGGGTCGGTTTATTTATCTTCGTACACCTTGGGGCTGAGCACGCCCACGTAGGGCAGGTTGCGATAATAGCCCAGATAGTCCAGACCATAGCCCACCACGAACTTGTTGGGGATGGTGAATCCGCAGTAGTCCGGGGTGATCTCACACTCCCGGCGCTCGGGCTTGTCCAGCAGGCAGCATACCCGGATGGAGGCCGGCTGCCGATCGCTCAAAAGCCGGGTGAGATAGGAGAGAGTGAGGCCGCTGTCCATGATATCCTCGGCGATGATCACATGCTTGCCCGTGATGCTGCTGTCCATGTCCTTGTTGATGCGGACGATGCCGCTGGTCTTCTGGGCGTCGCCGTAGCTGGAGATGCTCATGAAGTCCATCTTCAGATGGATGCTCATGGCCCTGGCCAGATCCGTGAAGAACACGCAGGCCCCCTTGAGGACGCACAGCAGGATCACTTCCTTGCCCGCGTATTCCCGGCTGATCTGCTCGCCCAGCTCCTTCACCCGCTTTTGGATCTGCTCCTCGGTGACCAGTACCTCGGCGATGTCCTTGTTCATGAATTCAGTGCCCCAGTTCTTCATGGTTTTCTGCTCCCTTCTCAAAGATGATATGTAGAATTCGCTTGGTTTCGTCCTGTATCTTCACCCGGTCCGCCACGGTGCCGCCGGGGATGAACACGGGTCCTGCTTCGTCCGCAACGACGGGGGTGCGTCGGGCGGAGCGAGTCATCTTCCGATCCGTATAATAATCGGACAACAGCTTGCTGCCGGCCATGCCCAACGGCGTGAAACGATCCCCCGCCCGGGCCTGCCGCAGCGTCAGCTGTCCCACCGCTTGATCCCCATCCAGATACCCCTCATGGGCGGGGCAGGGGATACGGGCGGTTTTGACCCATTCCGTGCGATAGACGCCCCAGGGCGTGATGGCCGGCTCGCCGATCGTCAGGGCGCGGGAAAAGGGCGCTTCCTCCTCCGCAGGGCCGATGCAGACACGGTCCCCGTCCGCCCGAGCCGTCAGATTCCCCCGCAGAGGAACGACCCGTCCCGAGGGGAGGGAAAAGAGCTCTGCGAGCCGATCCACGTCCGCTTCGGTGAAGTCCTGGGTGACCTGCTTGAGCAGCGCCAACGCCGCCCGGTTTTTCAGCACCGGCGGAAGGGCCGCCAAAGCGCGGCGGCTGCCGCGGGCCTGGGCCAGGGCCTCTCGGGTCAGATCGTCCAGAAACCGATCCTCCGCCCGCAGCTTATCCGCACATCGGGCGATATGGACCGCGGCCTGGGGGTTGATGGCCGAGAGGACGGCCATGCCTTCCTGCCGGAGCCGGTTACGGCTGTGGTCGAGGGAGAAGTTGGTGCTGTCCTGCCGATAGGGCTGGCGGCGCTGAGCCAGGTAAGCGAGGATATCCGACCGCCCCGCGTCCAACAGGGGGCGCACCAAATCGCCGCTGCGATGGCTCATGCCCGTGAGCCCCGCCATGCCGCTGCCGCGGACCAGGTGCAGCAGCACCGACTCCGCCTGGTCGTCCCGATGGTGGCCGAGCGCGATCACGTCCGCGCCCAGGGCCTCCTTCAGCCGTCGGAGAAAAGCGTACCGCAGCTGCCGGGCCGCCGTCTCCAGGGAAAGGCCCTCCCGCTGCGCGAAGGCGGGCACGTCCGCGCTCTCGCTGAACAGGGGCAGCCGGAGCCGCAGACAAAGACTTCGACAAAAATCCAGGTCCGCTCGGGCTTCCGGCCCCCGGATGCCGTGTTCGAAGTGGGCGGCGTACAAAGGGCCGAGGCTTCCCTCCTCCCTGAGCCGGTTCAATTCCAGCAGCAAAGCCGTGGAGTCCGGGCCGCCGGAGAAAGCACACACCACAGCCTCCCGCCCGTTCAGGCGGCAGGCCGTCAGCGTTCTTTCCTTCAAGAGCAGCATGGTTATATCGAACCCCGATTATAATTATCTTTATCATACCCTTTGCGCCGCTTTTTGACAAGTATTTTCTTTGAATTGGAAGGGAATAAAAAAGGGACCGCTTCTTTCGAAAGAAGTGCGGTCCAAAGGTACGATATATGAGATGACCGGATCAGTTGACCACGTTCACCGGCTTTCCCGCCAGCGCGCCACGGATGCTCTCGGCGGTCACGTCCACGATCTTCTGTCGGGCCTCCGCCGAGGCCCAGGCGGAATGGCCGGTGAGATAGCAGTTGGGGGCCTTCAGCAGGGGGTTGTGGATGTCGATGGGTTCCCGGCTGACCACATCCGCCCCGTACCCGCCCAGCTTCCCGGAAACAAGGGCCGCGGCCACGTCCGATTCATTGACCAGAGCGCCTCGGGCGGTGTTGATGAGCAGGGCTCCGTCCTTCATCTTCGCGATGGTTTCCGCGTTCACAAACCCCTGGTTCTCCGCCGTGGCGGGGCAATGGAGGGTGATGACGTCCGACGCGGCCAGCAGTTCGTCCAGCGACACCTGCTTCCCCGGAAAATCGGGATGGCTGTGCCGGGCATACCCCAGCACCACCATGCCGAAGGCCCGTCCCACCGCCGCCACCCGGGACCCGATGGCGCCGCAGCCGACGACGCCCAACGTCCGGCCCTCCAAAGCGAGGGGCGTTTTCTCCCACCAGCAGAACTCGGGGCAGGCGGTCCAGGCCCCCTGGCGGATGCGCAGGGTGCTTTGGGCGGTATGGCGCGTCATCTCCAGCAAAAACCCAAACACGCTCTCGGTCACGCCGCCCGCGGCGTATCCGGGCACGTTGCACACGGGGATGCCCAGGGCGCGGGCGGCCTTCGTGTCCACAACGTCGTAGCCCGTGGCCAGGACCCCGATCATCTTCAGGGCGGCGGCGCCTTTGAGGGCTTCGGCGGACAAGGGCACCTTGTTGGTCAGCACCACATCCGCGCCCCTCAGCCGCTGGGGGACCAGCTGGGGAGCGGTCCGATCATAGAGGGACAGGGTGCCCAGCGCCCGCCAGGGCCCCAGATCCAATTCGTCCACCTTCAGGGTCTTCGCGTCCAAAACCACGATCTGCATGACAATAACTTCCTTATTTCGCGCTTTTTCAGTTGTATTGTATGCTTGTCCGCTGAAGCCGTCAAATGAACTTTCCTTGAACGCTGGGCGGTATGCGTTGCTAAATCCGGAAGAACATGGTAAAATATACGATAATTATACAACATGGGGGCAAAGATATGTTCATCATTGTGGTCGGCCAGGGCAAGGTGGGGACCACCCTCGCGTCCCAGCTGTGCGCCGAGGGCCACGACATCGTCATCATCGACAGCAATCCGGAGGTGCTCAAGAAACTTCAGGAGACGCTGGACGTGACCACGCTTTGCGGCAATGGGGCCGCCGGCTCCGTGCTGGAGGAGGCGGGGGCTGCCCGGGCGGATCTGCTCATCGCCTGCACCGACGGGGACGAGATCAACCTCTTGAGCTGCATGGTGGCCCGGAAGCTGGGCACCAAGAACACCATCGCCCGGGTCCGCAACCCGGAGTATGACAGCGACCTCAGACTGTTGAAGGACGAATTCCACATCTCCCTCTCCATCAACCCGGAGCTCACCTGCGCCAGGGAGATTTTCCGCATCCTGCGATTCCCCGCCTTCCTCAAACGGGAGACCTTCCTCAGGGACAAGGCGGAGCTGGTGGAGCTGAAGGTGGCCCCCGGCAGCCAGCTGGACGGGCTCAAGCTCATGGATCTCAGGCGGCTCACCGACGAGAAGGCCCTGATCTGCGCCGTGGAGCGGCAAGGGCAGGTCAGCATTCCTGACGGCACCTTCGTGCTCCAGGGGAACGACCGCATCTCCATCACCGCCGAAGCGGCGGGCCTGGTCCGATTCATGAACGATCTGAAGCTCTCCACCCCCAGCATCCGCAAGGTGATGATCGTGGGCGGCAGCCGCATCGCCATCCATGTGGCCAGGATGCTGCTCAGAAACAAGGTGCGGGTCACCATCATTGATAACGACGTCCAAAAGTGCCGGAAGCTCACCGAGATGCTGCCCGAAGCCACCATCATCTGCGGCAACGGTTCGCTGCAGGAGGTGCTGCTGGAGGAGGGCGTGAAGGACACGGACGCCGTCCTGGCTCTCACGGGCTTCGATGAGGAGAATTTGACCATCTCCATGTTCGCCAACTACCTCAAGGTGCCCAAGACCGTCACCAAGATCGACCGCACGGAGCATCTGGAGGTCTACACCAACGCAGGCATCGACACCATCGTTTCCCCCAAGCTCCTCACCGCCAACGAGATCGTCCGCTATGTGCGGGCCATGGGCAGCCGTTCCGGCCAGTCCATGATGGCTCTGAGCCGGTTCATGGATGGGAAGGTGGAGGCCATGGAGTTTGTGGTCCCGGCAGGCGCCAACTACTGTGACATCCCCTTCAAGGTGCTGCAGGCGCGCAAGCGGAAGAACACCCTGGTGGCAGCCATCGCCCGGAACCGGCAGCTCATCATCCCCAGCGGCAACGACTGTCTGCTGCCGGAGGATCGGGTGGTGATCGTGGCGCCGCGGGACGTGACCATCTCCGAACTCAAGGACGTGTTCCCGGGAGGCAGCCTATGAACGGCCGGGCCGTCAGATACTTCATCGGCCATATCCTTCGCTGGGAAGCCATTTTGATGCTCCCCGCCCTCGTCATCGCCATGGTGGACAAGACCTGGGGGGCGGTCAACGGATTCCTGATCACCATCCTGGCGCTGCTGGCCGTTTCCTCCCTGCTGCTGTTCATCGGCCAGAAGGGGGATCACAGCATGCAGGCCCGGGAGGGCTTCGTGATCGTGGGATTGAGCTGGGTGCTCATGTCCCTCTTCGGGGCCATGCCCTTCACCATTTCCGGTCAGATCCCCCGGTATGTGGACGCCGTCTTCGAGACCGCCTCGGGCTTCACCACCACGGGGGCCAGCATCCTCACCAACATCGAGGGCCTGTGCCGGGGATTGCTGTTCTGGCGCAGCTTTACCCATTGGATCGGCGGCATGGGCGTGCTGGTGTTCGTGCTGGCCATCATCCCGCTCAGCAAAGGCAGCGGCGAAAGCATGCACCTGCTCAGAGCGGAGAGCCCGGGACCGGACGTGGGCAAGGTGTCTCCCACCATGCGCAAGACCACCCGCGCCCTCTACGCCATCTATTTCGGCATCACCCTGCTGACCTTCCTGCTGCTGGTCCTGGGCGGCGATCCGGCCTTCGACAGCTTCTGCAACGCCGTGGGCGCGGCTGGCACGGGCGGTTTCGCCATCAAGAACATAGGCATCGCGGCCTATAGCCATTACACCCAGACCGTGCTCTCTTTCGCCATGATGGCTTTCGGCGTGAACTTCTCCGTCTACTACCTGATCCTGACCCGGCAGGCCAAGCGAGCCTTGAAGGATGAGGAGCTGCACTGGTACGTGGGCATCATCCTGGCCGTGCTGGTGATCCTGGTGCTCAACACCCGCAAGCTCTTCCCCAGCCTGGGCGAGGCGATCCACCATGTGTTCTTCACCATCTGTTCCATCATCACCACCACGGGCTTCTCCACGGTGGACTTCAACCTGTGGCCGGAGCTCTCCAAATGGATACTGGTGCTTCTCATGTTCATGGGCGCGTCCGCGGGCAGCACCGGCGGCGGCATGAAGGTGAGCCGCATCCTGATCCTGGTCAAGAGCCTGAAGAACCAGATCGCCACCATGCTTCGGCCCCGGAGCGTGCACATCGTGCGCCTCAACAAGAAGATGGTGGAGGATTCCACCGTTCACGGCGTCCATGTCTTCGCCCTGGCCTACTTCTTCATCCTGGGCGTCTCGGCGTTGATCGTGTCCTTGGACAACTTCGACGGCGTGACGACCCTGACATCGGTCATCGCCTGCATCAGCAACATAGGCCCCGGCCTCAACATGGTGGGCCCCACGGGCAACTACGCCGCCTTCTCCGACGTGTCGAAGATCGTCCTGTCCTTGGACATGCTCTTCGGGCGCTTGGAGATCTTCCCCATGCTGCTGCTGTTCGCGCCCTCCGCCTGGCGCAGGAACGGCTGATGGCATAGGTATACAAAGGGCTCCGTCGCGCGACAAAGTCTGCAGGCTGGCGAAGAAGGGGACCCTGGGTAAAAGCATAGTCAAAGGAAGCGCGCGGCTTGCTTTGCCCGCGCTTTGCTGCCTCTGCCGCCGGCAGCGCCGGGCTGCGCGCCGTTTGCGGCAGGGAATACCATAGAAGGAACAAAGACAGAAAGGACGCATAGCTGCGTCCTTTTCCATTTTACGGTTACAGACAGATGAGCCAAGCGAAACAGGCCGCCGCCCGCTATGGGGGAGAGAAGAGGAGGATACATAAACCGTTTCGCTTCCCGCAGAAGGAGGGCGTCCGGGCGCTCAAACGAAGAAAGGGGGCGTTCTTCCTCAGCCCAGCAAATATCCTAAGATCGCCGCCGCCTGCAGGATGCTGCCCAGGACCACGAACAGGTGGAAGACGGAGTGGAACCAGCGGCGCTTGCTGCCGATGCCGTAGAGCACGGCGCCCACGGTATAGGCGATGCCGCCCGCCAGGAGCCAGTAGAACCCGGCCTGGGTGAGCGCCTCGATGGTCTGGGGCACGGCCAAGATGATGAGCCAGCCCATGGCGATATAGCAGATCATGGACAGCACGTCATACTTTTCAAGGTCGATGGCGGTCAGCGTGGTGGCCAGGGCCAGCAGCCCCCACTCCAGGCCGAAGAAGACCCAGGCGAGGATGGGGTGTTGGGGCCGGATGCCCGCCAACAGGATGGGCGTATAGGTGCCGGCGATCAGAGCGTAGATGGTGCAGTGATCCAAAACCTGCAGGACCTTCTTGGCGCGGCCGGGCCTCAGCCCGTGATAGACGCTGCTCATGGTGTATAGCCAGATCATGGTGAGCCCGTAGATACAGACGCTGACCACGCTCCAGGCGTCGCGCCGGCGGGCGGCCAGGACGACGCCTAAGATCAGCACGATGACGCCGATCCCGCCGCCCACGATGTGGGTGACCATGTTCATGATCTCCTCGCCGCGGGTATAGTCCGGCAGCTTCCGCTGGTCGATGGGCGTACGTTTCATTTGCATTCACCTGCCTTCGTCATTTCAGCTTCCGGATGGAGAATATCCCGAGGGCGATGGAGAACACCAGGCCCGCCACGGCCACAAGGGGCATCCCGTTGGCCAAAAGGGGCTTAAAGGAGGTGGTGCAGAGGATGCAGGAGCCGATGAACAGCACCGAGGCCACCAGCGTCAGCACGGTGTACCGCACGAAATGGCCGATCCGGTCCAGAGGTTCCTCATAGCCGGTGAGCTCGATGCCCACCTTTGCCTTGCCCTTCACCAGGGCGTCCAGGACCTCCGACGCGAGGACGGGGAGCTTGGCCGCCTTCTTGCCGGCATTGAACAGCTCCTTGCCCTTCTCCAGGATCTCCTGCTGGATGTTTATGTTCCGCTGCGCCCGCTCCTTCATCTTGGCGTAGAGCAGGTTGAAGATGTTCAGATCGGGGCAAAGCTGCTCGACGACGCCCTCCATGGTCGTGATGGAGCGGGCCAGCATGGTGAACCGCCCGGGCATGGACACGTGGTTTTTGGCGGCCAGGGCCATCACCTCGTCGAACACGTCCGTCATGTTGATGTCGCTCACGCTCTTGACCAGCGCGTATTTTTGGATGAACCCCTCTGCGTCCGCCGTGAGCCTGCTTCGATCGGTCTTTTCGGAGGCGGCGCCCATGCTCATGACCGCGTTGACCAGGGCGTCGGCGTCCTGTACGAGCAATGCTTTGACCGCAGATTGGATGAGGTCGATATCCTTGTCCGTGACGCGGCCGATCATGCCAAAGTCGATCCAATAGGGCTTGCCGTGGCTGACCAGGATATTGCCCTGGTGGGGATCGGCGTGGAACGTGCCCACGTCCAACACCTGATGCAGATAGTTCTCCACGATCACGCGGCCGATCTCCTCCAGGTCGCAGCCCTCCGCCGCCAGCTTCTCCGTGTTGGCAACGGAGCAGCCGTCGATATAGGTCATGGTGAAGATCCGTTCGGTGGTCAGCTCGTCGATGACGGCGGGGCAGGAGATCCGATCGTCGTCGCCGAGACACTTTTCCCGGAAGAGGCGGGTGTTGTCCGCCTCCACGCGGAAATCCAGCTCGGCCTTGGTAACCTTTTCCAGCTCCGCGATCACCGACTTGAGGTCGATCACCTGTTCGTCGGAATCCTCCTCGACGATGTTCACCAGGTCCGCCAGCTTGTTGAGGAGCACGAAATCCTTGCGCATCATCTCGGCGATCAAGGGCCGCTGCACCTTGGTGACCACCCGGGTGCCGTCCTTGAGCACGCCGTAATGGGCCTGGCCGATGGACGCGGAGCCCAGGGGCTCGTCCCGGAACTCGGCATAGATCTCGTCGATTTTCTTGCCGGCCTCCTGCTCGATGACGGCTTTTGCCACGGCCGGGTCCAGGGGCTTCACGCTTTCGCGCAGCTTTTCCAGCTCCTTGCAATAGGGAGGGGGCAGCAGATCCACCCGGCTGGACATGATCTGGCCGATCTTCACGTAGGTGGGACCAAGGTCCTCCAGCGTCGTGCGCAGCTCCCGGGGCGTGAAGCCGTTGGCATAGAAATTGTGCTTGGCGAAGATGGCGATCATCTCGGCGGAGCGATGCTTGTCCCGCTGCTTCAGGGATTCGATCTCGTTTTGAAGCAATCGCTTCAGCTCCACGCTCATTTCCGCGGCATTCCATTGGAGATGGGCTTTTTCCTCCTCCAGCTCCTGCATGAGCTTCTGTGTTTTAGCGGTCAGAAACATGGTCAACACCTTCTTTCTCAGCGCTTTTGAAGGGCCAGATCCACACGAGCCGAAGGGCGCTCACCAGGGCGGAAAACAGCAGCGCCCCGCCGATGACCTTCATGAGCAGGCTCGGCGAGTCCCACCAGGGATTCAGGAAGATCAGCACGCCCAGCACCATGAGCGCCATGGCGAGGACCGCCAGCATCCACCAGCCCTTTCGATTGGAGCGGCGGGCAAACAGCAGGGCGTTGAGGAGCGTGAACAGACCGTCCTGCACCAGCACGAATCCGAACAGCCAGCCCAGAGCCTTCAAAAGATCCTGATTATAGATGAGAATAAAGACGCCCAAAATTGCGATGATCAGGGCGCCGGTGAAGAGGATATAGTGGATCAGGGCTTTTTTGCTGGCGAGAAATTCCAGCATCTCCACGATGGCGAAGACGATCATCCCGTAGCCCACGGTGACGACCAGCGTGTTCACATAGCTTTCGGGGCAGATCAGCATGACCACGCCGAGGGCCATCATGAGGATCGCGGCCAGTATCGACTGCCGCTTGAGTTTATCCAGGGTCTGAAACAGCATACAGCGGCCTCCTTTTTGATTCGCAGACAGTATACGCCGTATGTGCTGTTTTTTCAAGCCTTCTGCGGACGGATGCTATCGAGCGAGGGACGCCGCGCAGACGGGTAACTCGAAATAGGTGTACGGGAAGGGCTCGTCGGCGAGGGCATAGTGCCACCATTCGCAGTCGATAGGCGCGAAGCCGCCGGCATCGGTCGGCATGGCTTTTTTGCCCATGACGGATTTCCCTCCCAAAGCGTATGTGTTGGTTTACTCTTTGTTCTCCCGGGGGCCGAAGATGTGCCGGTGCCGCAGCAGCACGGAGCAGAGCAGCTCGCCCAGGCCGTAGCAGCTGATGATCTCGCCCGCGGCCACATATCCCATCATGAGGGGAATGGGCAATGCCACGCCATAGCCGTATCGCAGCACATAGGGCACGATCAGTGCGTTGGCCAGGACCGTGGGCAGGGGCACCAGCCACCGGTTCTTACGGAGCAGGTAACCGCCTACGGCGCCGATCAGGGTGGCCAGGCTCCCGAAGCCGATGTCCAAGGGTATGGCGCCGCCCAGCAGGTTCCCCAGGATACAGCCCACGAACAGGCCCGGGATGGCCGCCGGGGTGAACAGAGGCAGGATGGTCAGGGCTTCCGAGATGCGCACCTGCATCTCCCCGAAGGAGATGGGGGCGAAGATCAGCGTCAGCACCACGTACAGGGCGGCGATGGCCGCTCCCTGGGCCAGCATGAGAACGGAACGGTTTCGGCTTTTCATGGCGGTCCCCTTCTACACCTTCTTCTGTATGGTCAGGATGTTCTGACCGTGCTTGTATGCATAGACCGCCTGGTCCATGGTCTTCTTCACCAGGTAGATCCCCAACCCGCCGATGGGACGATCCTCCGCGGACAGGCTCACGTCCGGGTCCTCCTTCTCCAGAGGATTGTAGGGCAGGCCCTTGTCCAGGAAGGTCAGCTTCACCGTCCGCGTGGGCGCATCAAAAGCGAAGCGCACGGTCACGGGGCCGCTCCCCGGGGCATAGGCGTATTGGGCCACGTTGGACAGGATCTCGTCGATGGCGACGTTCAGCTGCATCCTGGCCTTCATGGAGCAGTCCACGGCGTCCAACGCCTCCTCCACGAAGGCCGTGACCGCGGGGATGTTCTCCACCGCGGCGTCCACGGTCAGCTCCCTGGCCGGCTTTTCGGGGAGGCCCCGGTACTCGAGACAGAGCATGGTGAGGTCGTCGAACTGCTCGGCTTCCTGAACGAAGCCGTCCACCGCCCGGCGCACGGCGGCGAGGATGTCCTCCGGCGAACCGTCCGCACGCTCGTTCAGGGCGGCCAGCATCCGCTCCGTGCCGAAGAGCTTGCTTTGGGCGTTGCTGGCTTCGGGCACTCCGTCGGTGTACAGGAAGATCTTGGCGCCGGGAGTCATCTGGATCTCATACTCCCGATAGCGGACGCCGCTCATGCCGCCGATGACGAAGCCGTGCCGGTCCTTCAACAGCTCGAAGCCGCCGTCTGCCCGCTTCACCACCGGGTATTCGTGGCCGGCGTTGGCGGCCGTGAGCTTGCCGGTGGAGATCTCCAATATCCCCAGCCAGACCGTGACGAACATGTTCTCCTGGTTGTTGGAGCAGATGGCCTCGTTGGTCTTGGTGAGGATGGCCGCCGGGCTCTGGCCCAGCATGGCGCAGCTCTGCAGAATGATCTTGGAAGCCATCATGAACAGGGCGGCGGGGACGCCCTTGCCGGACACGTCGGCCATGACCAGGCAGAGATGATCGTCGTCCACCAGGAAGAAGTCATAGAAGTCGCCACCCACCTCCTTGGCCGGCTCCATGGCGGCGTAGAGGCTGAACTCGGGCCGATCGGGGAAGGGTGGGAACAGATGGGGCACGAAGGCCGCCTGGATGCGGGTGGCGAGAGAAAGCTCCGTGCTGATGCGCTCCCGTTCGGCGGTGATCCGGGTGATATCCGTGATATAGGTCTCGATCTGCTCCTCCATCCGGTCGATGGATTGGGCCAGCTGCCCGATCTCGTCTTTGTTGCGGATGGCTTCCCGGAGCTTGTGCTCCGCGGCCGTGTTCTCTCGGGAAAAGCGGGCCGCCTCCTCGGTGATCAGGTTGAGGGGCCGGAGCAGCACCCGATGGAGATACACCCCCTGGCCTGCGATCACCAGGAGCAGAAGGCCCACGAGGGCCAGGGCGACCTTGTTGAGGAAGGTGTTGCGCTCCGCGGCCAGCACGTCCATCTGCCGCTGGACGCAGAGGATCCCCTTCACCTGGCCGTCGGTCCCCTTGAGCCCGATCATGGCGGTGATGTGGGAATCCGTCTCGATGCTGCCCTTGTCCCGGATCACCAGCTCCCGATCCGCCGTAAGATCGTAAAGGGCCGCATATTTCTCCCGGTACTCGTCGTTGGTGGTCTCCCGCACGAAGCCGAAGTCATACTTGGTATAGGGACTGTCATGGTCGATGGTGGAGAAGAGGAAGGTGATGTGCCCGTAATCCGACCGGTCGGGCTCGATCACGTAGATGAAGGTGGACCCGGAGGTGTTGCACAGATGGTCCAGTTGATCCCATACCGCCATGTATTCCGGGGTGACGCCGCCGCTTTGGGCGTACTCGTCGAGCCGGTCGGCGTCCACCAGCTCGGCGGCGGTCTGCGCCGTCAGAAACGCGCCGTGGGCATACTGGTTCAGCAGCGCGTTGGTGAAGGTCCGATAGCCGATGACGCTGACAATGGCAGAGAACAGCACAAGCAACAGCACGATGCCCGATATGCTTTTGACGGTCACATGTTGGCGCAGCCCTTTCATGGAAGCATCCTTCTCCTTTCCGGATCGGTTTTAGAAGGGAAAGCAGCGCTTTCCCCCGGATGGCAGCGGTTTTTTACTCGATGGTCAGGATGTCCGAGAAGCCGGTGACATCGAAAATCTCCAGGATCATCTCGTTGGCGTTCTTCACCTTCATGGTCCCCTGCCGGTTCATGGTCTTCTGGGCGGACAGGAGGACGCGCAGGCCGGCGGAGGAGATGTAGTCCAGCTTCTTGAGATCGAAGGTCAGGGCCTCCACCCCGGGCAGGGCTTCCTTCAGCGCCGCCTCCAGCTGAGGCGCGGTCATGGTGTCCAACCGGCCCTCCAGGGCCAGCACCAGGGCGTTCCCGTTCTTGTTCTGCTCGATAATCATATCCGAATCTCCTTTCAGAATGCTTTCTCTATGACCATCTCCACGGTGTTGCCGCGGATAAATATCTTGACTTCATCGGCCAGCTTGGCGGTGATGGATCTTTCCATCTCGTCCCACTTGTCCGGCTCTTCCTCCTTGTGCCCCTCGACGGCATTCTTATACTCCTTCATGGACCAGCCGTAGAGCATTCCGTGGGTGGTGACGCCCATGGAGGCGTCGAAGCTCGCCACATCCACATAGGAAAAGCCGTAGTCCTTGGGATCGATGGCGGCGCTGTCCGGCTCGCTGAGCTGGGTGAAGATGTCTCTGACCCGGCTCATGAAGCCCTTCACGGCGGCGTTTTTGCCGGAGGTAGAGGATTTTAGAAGCTCCTCCCGCATGCCCGCGTCCAACCGCACCCCGGCGGCCAGATGCAGGGAGAAGGCCTTTCCTTCCGCCTCCACCCAGTAGCTGGACTTGCCCTCGCCCACGATGGTCCGCAGCATCCCCATCATCTCTTCCGCCAGGAGCCTGAGCCGCAGGCTCTCCTTGGGGGCCAGCCCCCGATAGGCCGCCGCCCGCTCGGTCTCCTTCAGCGCCTCCGCCATGCCTTCGCCTGTGGGGCTGATCACGATCACGTCCGTTTTCATGATTATCCTTTCCTTTCCTGCCGCTATGTAGGGCAACTTTGGTGTTTCTGCTGTTGTATTCCGGGCCCTCGTCCCGCTCTTACAAAACCAGGGTCAGGTTGTTGAGGCCCAGGGAGTTTACATAATCGGCGCTTTTGACCATCTTCATGACCATGCGAATGCCGATATGGGCTGCGGGATCGTCCGACGCGTGAAGCTGCAGATAATTCACCGGATCGAAGTTGACACAGTTGTCCCGTATACGGATGATCCGGCTGCCGTCCTTGAAAAGGATGCGCACCTCCACGCACTGATCCTTCCGCTCCTTTTTGAAGCCGTGGGTCACGATGTTGTTGACCATCTCCTCCACGCACAGGGAGATGAGCGTGCTGTTGCGGGCGTTCTCTCCGTGCTGCCGACAGAAGGCCGCCGCCTGCACGGAAGCTTCGGCAGCCTCCGCCTGGGAGCGGACCGTCATCTCGATCATGTCCTCAGGCTTCACGCCGAAGAGCCGCGGCAGCATCGCGAAGGCTTCCTCATTGAGGGCGACCTTTTTATACCGTCGCCAGACCACGGCGCAGATGACGCTGATGGTCAGCAATTCTCCGCCCAGGAAGGAGAGCCACACGCCGGTGGTCCCCAGCATTCGGCTGAGGATCAGGGCCATGAGCACCGGGAAGGTCACGTTTTGCAGAAGGGAGATGAGCTCCGTGAAACGAGTCCGGTTCACACCCTGATAATAGTTTTTGAATGTGGTGTTCAAGGAACAGGGCAACAGCGAAAGAGAGAACAGCCGCAGCCCCTTGACCGTCATGGCCCGGGCCGCCGGATCGGTCAAAAACAGGCCCGTCAACGCCGGGGCCAGGAGCAGCACGAGAACGATGAGCGCCACATCCAAAATGACGGCGTATCGGGTTTGGGTCCTAACCAGAGTGTAGATGGCGGTCCTGTCCCTGTCGCTGTAGAAGATCGCCGCCAGGAGCAGCGACACCGAGGCGACGCCCGAACCGAAGCAGTAGCAGATGTTACCCACGGTGGAAATCACCGAGTAGGCGGCCACGGCCAGATTTCCTCCGGATGAAAGCAGGATCTTGTTCAGGGTGAAGACCAGCACCACCATGGCCAGAGAGTTGATGATGGTGGGCACCCCATAGGCAAAGAGCCTGGCGCACACCTTTCTGGTCACCGCTTTCAGATCCAAACGGAACAGGCAATCCTTTTTGAAGAAGTACGCAAGGCCCACGACCAGGGCAAAATAATAGCTCAGGCTGGATGCAAGCCCCATGCCCAGGGTCCCGCCGTGGAATACGAACACGTTGAGAAGGTCAAAGACGATATCCGACACGGTCATGAGCACCACAGCGGAAGCGAGCCGGACGCGATTCCCGGATAGCTGCAGAAATGGCACCATGATCTGCGCCACGATGAACGCCGGCGCGCCAACGATGAACCCGCGAAGATAGTCCCGGGTCAGGAAGAAGACCTGGTTGTCCGGCGCGCTTTTTCCTGCGCCCAACAGGGTGCAGAGGGGAGATACGAACAGCAGGATCAGGATCATGCCTATGACCGACACCGTAAGGGCCAGGATCGCGGCGGCGGAGTAGCAGGCGTCGGTGCCCTTCCGGTCTCCGGCGCCCATGGTCTTGCCGCACATCACCTGAATGCCGGCGGAGAGCATGGCCCCATAGGCGGCAAAGATGAGAAGCACCGGGTTGGCGAGCCCATAGGCCGTCATGGAATCCACCCCTAAGAAACGGCCGATCATCATGCTGTCCACCAACATACAGAGCATGACCGTCATGGCGGATAAAATCTGTGTCACCAGCATCTGCCGGAAGATCTTCTGTATCATCCACGTCTCCCGATACGTAATGTAATAATATGATAGTATACCACATGACGCCCGCCAGCACAATCACTAAATCCCATATCAGGGCGTCGATCGTTCTATGCCTGCCGTGCAGGTTTCTCAGAGGCGGTTTGCCGTTTCTCTGTTTTCCGGGTGTTCCACGCGCCGGATATGATCGGCGCAGGCGATGATCTTCTCCTTCCAGTCGTCGTCCTGGGCGTTCAGCAGGTAGGTGTGGAAGCCGTATTCCCGGCCCCAGGAGGCGATGATGGATTCGTCATCCACGTGCAGGGAGATCCGATACCGGCTGGGGACCTTCTGCGGCAACCGCTCCTTCCGGCCCTGTTGGACCTCCCTAAGATGCCGTTCGGCGTTGACGATCCCGTCCAGCCGCACGCCGTAGAGCCGGAAGAACCATCGGATATACCGCTCCGATCGCTCGGAGGAGGTATAGATCCACACCTGGTATCCGGCGTCCTGCAGGGCGCGGATCAGCTCCGGCGTGCCGAGGCGCAGCCGTTCCTGAAAGAACAGGCGGAAGGGGAACGGCAGAGCCGGTTCCGTTTTGTGGGTCCGGGGCGACACAAAGAGCACCTCGTCCAGGTCGAACGAGACCCGCATGGCATTACTCATGGCGTTCGAACGTCTCCATCACGTCCATGACCCGCTGGGACCAATCCGCCTGCGCCGGGCCCAGGTCATAGTCTGCCGCCTCCCGGGTCCTGCTGAAAATGCGCAGCACCGTCTCATTGTCGATGTGTACGGTTTCCAGATATTTGGCGGCGATCATGGTTTCCAGTTCCTTCCGGACAGCGCCGGTGTCGGCCGCCTTGCGTCCGGTGCCGGTGACGGCGCCGGTCACGTGGACGTGGTACTTTCGAAAGAGCCGCTGAATATAGTCGGCGGAATAGTATCCGGCAGTGTACACCCAGATGTCGTAGCCCTTCTTGTTCAGGTAATGAAACAGGGCAGGGATCCCCAGCCGCAGCCGCTGCTTGTAGATGCTGCGCAGAGGGAAGGGGAGGGGCTTTTCCAGGAGAGCATTCTTCTCCGACCGGAACACCACCTCGTCCAGATCCAGCGACACGCGCTTGTCGTGCTTGGATTCCTTGAGGATGGCTTTGATGTCCATCTCCTGCGTCAGATCCACGATCTCGACGGGGATCCGGGAGAATCCCAGCCGCAGGGCCGCCGCCCAACGGTGATGGCCGTTCAGGATCAGATATCCGTCGGGCCGGATCTTTTCCACGATCAGCGGTTCCTCACAGTATTGTTTCGAGTGACGCCGCTCCATGCGGAAGCTGTTCATATACTCCGAGATGATCCGATAGTTGGGCCCCACCTTGGGCGAACAGAATTCGTCGTCCGGATTGGGATGCAGACTGGCGCAGGGAGCCCAGCGGATGAGGGCGCGCCGCAGCATCCCCGCCTTGACGGGCACGTACACGCCCTTATACTTCTTCACCTCGCCCGCGATAAACTCGTCGAATGCGGAATCTGTTCTTGCCATAAGAGCTCCTTTCCCAGCTGTTCCCGGACCAGCTGTCCCATGTCAGAAGCAGCCGTGCATGTTCCGGAGGGCGTCGATCCCCATGACGCGATCCGGCAGCATCTGCCCAAACGCCGTTGCCATCCTGCCATAGGCTTTACTATATATTTATACCATATCCCTTCCGGCGACACAATGGTATTGTGAACCGGAAGCAAGGAAAACCCATAAGGCAGACAACTTCTGTCGTATCTTCCTCCGCGCTGATTGCAAAGAAGCGGAATTTGGGTATAATAGAGCTATATATCGGGGAAAAGGAGATCACCGTCATGAGCAGAGTCAACTATGGAGCAAAACCGATCATGCTGCCGCAGCCGGTATTGATCATCGCCACCTATGACGAGAACGGCGTGCCCAACGCCATGAACGCGGCGTGGGGCATCACCACGGACTTTTCGGAGATCACCATCAGTCTCGGCAAACATAAGACCACGGACAACCTGGCGGTCCGAAAGGCCTTTACAGTCAGCATGGGCACGGAGGACACGGTGATCCCCTGCGATTACGTGGGGATCGAATCCGCCGCGAAGGTCCCCGACAAGTTTGCCAGGGCCGGGTTCCATGCCACCAGGAGCGCCTTCGTGGACGCGCCGCTCATCAACGAGCTCCCCATGGCGCTGGAGTGTAGGGTGAAGAGCTTTGAGGACGGCATCCTGATCGGCGAGATCGTCAACGTATCGGCGGACGAAAGGGTGGTGACCGACGGGAAGATCGATCTCAAGAAGCTGAAGCCCATCGCCTTCGATCCCTGCAACTCCGCCTATGTGGGCCTCGGCGAGAAGGTGGGCAGGGCATTTATGGACGGTGCAAAGCTGAAATAAACCGGAGTTTGGCAAGGTATCCATATGCCGTATGAGGAAGAATCCATCGTTGCCGAATGGATGGATCGGCTCAAAGATCTGAACGTCAACACGAAAAAGATGTTTGGCTGCTATTGCCTGTATTGTGACGGTCAGGCCGTCGGCTGGATACATGACAGCGTTCTTTCCCTGCGCGAGGTTGGCCTTACATTCCTTCCCGAAGAAATCAAAAGACCGATCCTAAAGGATAAGATTCAGGAGTTGGTGATACCGTTCGACTATGTGGATGCCGAATGGCTGCCAAGGACAGTTCAGGACACCGCCGATTTCCGAAAGAAACAGACAGATCACAAATCGACGAGATGAGATCCACGCGTAATGGCGGCGGACGGATCCGCGTTGGGCGAGGACGGCAAGATCGACACGGGAAAGATCGGCAGGATCTTCTGCGAATCCTTCAGCAACAGCTATTGCAGGCTTGGCGAAAAGGCGGGCAGGGCCTGGAGCGAAGGAAGGGTGTTCATGAAATATGCATATAATGATTTGCGGGGGTGTACGTAGATGATCCGGCTGCTGGCCGTTCAGCAAAAAGACAGAGAATTGCTTTGGAACATCCATCAAAAGTATCTGTATGAGATGACCAATTACTATGACGACCCCATGGATGGGGCAGGGAATTATCATTACGGGCACTTTGACGCGTATTTTTCGGATCCGCAAAGGACGGCGTATTTCCTGTACGAGGACGACGCTCTTGTGGGGTTCGCCATGCTGCATCCCTATTCCTGCATCGCCGAGACGCCGGATCACACCCTGGCGGAGTTCACGATCTTCCCGGCGCATCGCAGACGGCGCCTTGCTTTCGACGCTGCGAATCTGCTGCTAAAAGAGCATCCCGGCCGGTGGGAGATCAAGTATAACGAGAAGAACACCGCGGCAAAACGGCTTTGGAATATGGTGGCCGCCCCGTACTCACCGGAGGTCGTTCATCTGAACGATACGGAAACGGTGCTGCTGTTCACAAAGGAGCCGGAGCAGCATCCTCCGGTCTGACGATACATATAATTTCGTCCGGCTATCGCTGAAGCGTCTTGTTAGCCGTTATCAAAAAAAGCCCTGTTTGCAGGGCTTTTTTCTATGGCTGCGGGGAAAGGATCCCTGTCGCTCCGGCCGGGCGTCACATGGCCGCGCACTGGCGGATCTGCCGGGCGAAGGACGCCGCTCTTTCCTGGATGCCCGGGAGGCGCAGGACCTCGCCGGGATCGTTGGCCGTCTCCATAAGGCAAAACCGGGGTGGCAGGAGGAAGGATTTGTTGAGGCACAGGGCGCCCATGACCTGCTCCGCCACCAGATCCCCTCCGGAATAGCCGGAGACCACGATGGAGAAAAGGGTTTTGCCGCTGAGGGCGCCGCTCACATACAGGGAGGTCATCCGGTTGATGAAGGCCATGATGTTGGCGCCCACCGCGTCGTTGTAGTTGGGCAGCAGCAGC